>CAZKPZ010000001.1:0-17177 GCA_964554745.1 uncultured Treponema sp.
TCTCTGCCTAAAAATTTGATAAATTGTCAACTCACCTGTTGACTTTTTATAGGAGAAAGAAAAGTTATGACCCAAGACATTTTGAGCATAAGCCAGGTCAGTTGCAGCTACTTTTCAAACTCGCTCGGTCTGTTCTCGGAGCGCAAGAAGATACCTGTTCTAAAAGACATTTCACTTTCAATAAAGCGCAACGAGTTCTTCGGGCTTGTGGGCGAAAGCGGTTCGGGCAAAAGCACGCTTGCCAAGTGCGTGCTGGGGCTGCTGCCGCACACCGGCAGCATTCTGGTTGACGGCATGTCCTACAGCAAAGAGAACTGTCTGGCGTATTATTCTGGCGTGCAGGCAGTCTTTCAAGACCCGCTCAGCGCGCTTGACCCGCGCCGCACAGTCGGCAGTACCATGGCAGAGCCGCTCCTTGTGCACGGACTGTGCTCCAAAGCTGACCGCGAAAAAGCCGTGGACGAAATGCTGGAAAAGGTGGGGCTTGATTCTTCCTATAAAAAGCGGCTGCCGGCAGAACTTTCTGGCGGTCAGCGGCAGCGCGTCTGCATCGGCGCGTCGCTCATGCTAAAGCCCAAGCTGCTTGTCGCGGACGAAGCGATTTCTTCGCTGGACGTAAGCGTGGGCGCGCAGATTCTGAACCTCTTTCAGGACTTGCACCGGCAGATGGAATTTGCCCTGCTTTTTATCTCGCACAACCTCGACGTCGTTTATTATCTGTGCTCAAAAATCGCCGTAATGTATAAAGGCGAGATTGTAGAAAGCGGCACTGCCGAAGACGTTTACGGCAATCCGCAGAACCCCTATACAAAACAGCTCCTGTCTAGTCAGACATATCAGCGTCCAGATTCATTCTGACGGAATAGTCGGGGAACAGCGCCCTTACCTTGCCAAGAATCTCCGTGTACTCCTGCTCCCGGTCTTTTGCGTCAAACGAGATAATCACGTCAAATTTCAAAACCTTGGATTCCTCGTTCATGTAAAAGCCGTGCATCTGCAGCACGTCCTTGTAGCCCTTGAGCAGTTCGCGCACTTTTTCTCTCGATTCAACAACAAGGCTGTTGCTCTTGTTGTGCGAATAGATGCCCACTGCCGTAAGGATTACGTGGTTCTTTAGGTAGACGTTGCGGATAATCTCGGTAGAAAGCTGGTCTATCTTGTCTGCGGTTGTGTCTTCGTCTAGCTCAATGTGTACGGAACCCTGCAGCTGGTTCGGCCCGTAGTCGTTAAGGAACAAATCATACGCTCCGTGCACGCCCGGCACTTTGCATACCGTCTCTTTTACGGCCTTTGACACTTCCGGGTCAATGCGCACGCCCAGAATGTCGCCGAGCGTGTCGGAAAGCATCTCGTAGCCGCTCTTTAAGATAAAGACAGAAATCAGAATGCCTACATAGGCTTCCACAGAAAAGCCCGTGAACTTCTGAATCAGCGCCGCCGCCAGTACCGATGTTGAAAGAATCGCATCGTTGCGCGCGTCTTCTCCAGAGGCAACCAGAGACTTTGAGTCCACTTTTTTGCCTGTCGCCTTAACGTATGTTCCCAAAAGCAGCTTGACCGCGACCGCCAGGGCAACAATAACCAGCGTCACTATGCTGTATTCAGCCTTTTGCGGGCGGAAAATCTTTACGACAGATTCCTTAAAAGACGTGCAGCCGGCGTACAGGACGATTACGCTGATGACAACGGCACTGATATACTCAATGCGTCCGTAGCCGTAGGGGTGCTTTTTGTTCGCCGGCTTCTTGGCAAGCTTTGTGCCGATTATCGTAATTATAGAAGAAAGTGCGTCAGAAAGATTATTTACGGCATCCAGAATAACCGAAATGGAATGTGCAAGGAGCCCTACCGCCGCCTTGAATGACGCAAGCAGGATATTCGCAAGAATGCTCAGTACAGAAGTGCGGACAATCACCTTGTCCCGCTCGTCAGCCAGATATTTGCCGTCTCTCATCGGCGGCGTTTTTTCATCGTTATGTGCCATAGGGCAAAATATATCAAATTCCGGCCAAAAAGTCAGTCGTTTTTTTTGCTGCGGCTGCCAGCGCCGGGACTGGGGCTGCCCTGGGCGTAACGTCCTGCCCCAGTCTTTTTAGAGATTACAGACCCTTTTCTTTTGCAATCTTTACAATGCGGCTGGTTCCTAGCCGTGTCGCACCAAGCTCAATGAACTTCTTTGCGTCATCAAAAGAAGCGATTCCGCCGGCTGCCTTTACCTGCACGTTCTTGCCTACGTGCTCATTCATGAGCTTAACGTCGTCAAACGTCGCCCCGGCAGTAGAAAAGCCTGTGCTTGTCTTTATAAAGTCAGCGCCGGCTCTGGTAACTATGTCGCACATCTTGATTTTCTCTTCTTCCGTGAGCAGGCAGGTCTCGATGATAACCTTAAGAACCTTGCGTCCTGCTGCCTTCTTGAGTGCCTTGATTTCCGCAAGAACGTAGCTGTAGTTCTTTGCGCGGAGAGCGCCGATGTTGATTACCATGTCAACTTCGTCAGCGCCGTTGTGGATAGCGTCTTTTGTCTCAAACACCTTGGTGTCTGTGGTGCAGTTGCCGTTCGGGAATCCTATTACTGTGCAGACCTTCACCTGGCCTTTCAGGTACTTGCGGGCCTGGCGCACGTAGCAGGGCGGAATACAGACAGATGCCGTCTGATACTTGATTGCGTCGTCGCAGAGCTTCTTTATGTCGTCCCACGTGGATTCCTGTTTAAGCAGTGTGTGGTCAACGTACTTGAATAAATCTTTGTCTTCCATAAGTTAAATCTCCTCTTGAATCATAATGTTCTTGGCAGGGAGTATAACACAGAAAGGCGAACTTTGCTAGCAAACTTTGCCATCAATCTTGACTAACTGCGAGTTTAACTCTAAAATCTTGGACGAATGAGAGCATCTTCTTTATTTATCCATTTTATCCTGTTGGTCTTGTTCGTCTTTGCCACAGTAAACTGCAGCTCCGCTTCCAGCGGCTCTGACGAAGAGGAATTTTCAACTTATGTTCTGGACGGAAGGGCTGCAGGTTGTTTCGGGGACTTAAAGTCCACAGAAGTCCGCTCATCAGGCTCAGAATACACCTTTTCACCGTCATCCGGCGGTACTCTGGCGGCTGCAATCAGCTCCCTTAAGCCCGGCGACACACTGATACTTGAAGACGGCACCTACAAGGAGCGGCTGTCGCTCGGCAGTGCAATCTCAGGCAGCGCGAACAACTACATCCAGATAAAGGCGCGGAATCCCGGCAATGCCATTATTTCCGGCAATAACGCAAGTCAGAACGAGTACCACATCCTTACCTGCGCGGGAGCGGCTTACGTAAAAATCTCAGGTCTTACTTTTGCGGACGTAAAATCCAGCTCCGGCGGGGCAGGAGTCTGCGTTTATCCGCCTTCGCACCACCTCATGATAGAAAACTGCACGTTCCGCGGCATACGCACTCCGTCGCCTACAGCAAGCGGTCACACGGCGAATGGCATAATCTGCTTCGGCAGCTCCGTTTCGGCTTCCATAAACAACATATTCATCAAGGGGAACAGTTTCAGCGACATGGCCACGGGCTGGGGCGAGTGCATAACCGTATCTGCCAACTGCGAGAACGTGAACATCGTCTCAAACTCGATTAACGGAACCGGCAACATCGGAATTGATGTCGGCGGCAACTACAGGTATTGCAGTGATCCTGCAAAAGACTTTGCCCGCAATGTCTACATTGCATACAACACAGTTAAGAACTGCAAGTCGCCTAATGCCTCGTGCGCATCAATATATGCAGACGGAGGCCAGCATATAATAATCGAAAACAACACCGTTTCTGACGGTCAGGTTGGAATAGTCGCAGGAGCGGAACAGCGGCCGCCCAAAGAAAGCTATTCCACAGGCGACATACTGATACGTAACAATGATATCGAAGGGTTCAAGAACGGCGCTTTCCACTGCGGCGGCTGGCAGAAAGGTCTCGGCTGGGTCAAAGGCGTAAGGTTTACGGGCAACACCTGCAGGAACAACGGCAACAAGAGCGACGGCGCTGTTGTCGTGATTGACAAGTGCAGGGACGTTGAGGTGTCCGGCAACACTTTCAGCAACAGCGGCAAATTTGTAGGCACGGACGTGTATTATACGTTCGGCAATGAGTCAGAATATACAAAGAACGTCACCATAACTTCAAACAAATGGGATTTGCCCAGGTCTTGACGCATATCGGCGCACTCGCTAGAATTCCTTTATGATTGGAATAGTTGATTACAATGCGGGGAACATTAAAAGTGTCTGCCACGCTCTAGAATATCTGAATGCGCCGTTCGTCCTGTCCAAGAACGCAAAGGACTTGCAGGACGCAGACAGGATTATCTTTCCGGGAGACGGAGATGCCGCCTATGCCATGCAGGAACTCAAGGAGCTGGGCTTTGACTCCTTCCTGAAAGACGCTCTTGCCGCCGGCAAGCGTGTGCTCGGCATCTGTATCGGCGCCCAGATAGTGTTTGACTCAAGCGAAGAGGGCGGCGTAGCCTGTCTGGGGCTTATTCCGGGCAGAATCCGCCATTTTTCTTCTGTCTGGGCTGAGCGCCGCCCCAGTGACGAGGAATATCTTGCTCGCGAGGAGAACGAGCTTGGCCGCGCAATGCTGCGCAACGAGCTAAAAGTTCCGCACATGGGCTGGAACGACGTTACTTTCTGCAACGGCGGCACCAAGCTCTGCGACGGCGTAAAAGACCATTCCGACTTTTACTTTGTGCACTCCTACGTAATTCAGCCCGACGACCCGGCGGTCATCAAGGGCTACGCGGACTACGGCTGCATGGTTCCTGCCATTGTCGAAAAAGACAATCTCACGGTCTTTCAGTTCCACCCGGAAAAGTCCGGCGGGGCAGGGCTTAAGATTCTGCAGAACTTTGTCAGCAGGAACGACTAGGGGAGGGTAGCGATGCTTAAGAAAAGAATCATCATCTGTCTTGACGTAAAAGACGGACGCACAACAAAGGGAATCAAATTCAAAGACAATAAAGACATCGGCGACCCGGTTGAAATGGCCGCCGAATATTACAGGCAGGGTGTCGATGAGCTTGTCTTCTACGACATAATGGCAAGCGCGCGCGGCAAAAAGCCCATCCTTGACCTGATTGCCCGCGTGGCAAGCCAGGTGTTCATTCCTTTCTGCGTGGGCGGCGGCATATCCACCTTGGACGATATCCGCAACATAATCATGGCCGGGGCAGAGAAAGTTTCACTCAACTCACAGGCCGTAAAGAATCCGGAGCTGATTACGCAGGGCGCGCGCGTGTTCGGCAACCAGTGCATTGTGCTTGGCATGGACGTTGCAAAGGACAGTTCCTTTCCGAGCGGCTACGGCGTGTACATAAACGGCGGCCGTGTAAAGACGGAGCTTGATGCCCGGGAATGGGCACAAAAGGCCGTGTCTTTAGGCGCGGGTGAAATCGTGCTCAATTCCATAGACGCGGACGGCACCCGTGACGGCTACGAGCTGAATCTTACGCGCATGATAAGCGAGGCTGTGGCGGTTCCGGTGATTGCGTCCGGCGGCGGCGGCAAGCCTGAGCACCTTGTGGACGTTCTTACACAGGGCAAGGCGGATGCCGCGCTGGTGGCTTCCATGGTTCACTCCGGTGACTACACTGTTTCTTCCATAAAGAGCGCGCTCAAAGAAAAGGGCGTCGCCGTCCGCGAATGCTGACAAAAAAGGCACTGAGTTTTTGTAAAAAAGCCAGTGCCTTTTTGCTAAAAAGCCAGTGAGTTTTAAAAAAAGCACACTGAGAATTTTCTTGCTTCCTACTGAATCTTTTCTTAACTTGTTTATTTTTATTCTGATTTTCCTTGATTTATACAAAAAACGTGTTATAATTAAATAATACATAAAGCTATAGCTTTGCTTAAAGTGTGTGCGTCCGCTGTAGCTCGGGAGAAAAAAAGATGTATATATCGTACAATGAATTCCACATCAGTCGCCAGGTTCGTGATTTGTGCCAGTTTGACCAGTCACTCTATTCTTCAAGCGGAAACGTCATTCTTGCCAATCTTAAGGCAGTGCAGAAGTTCCAGACCAAGCTCAACGAGCTGTTCGTCTCCCGCAATGAAAAAGAAAAGCAGGTTTCCGCCGGCAACCTGAACGCAATGGGACTCATCGATGAGATTTTCCACTACGTGTGCATGCTCTTCCGCCGCGACAAAGCCCCCGACACCTTTAAGAATCTCTTGGAAGACCTTGACACCTACTTTGGCAGGAACGAGACGGACTCCCTTCTTTTGCAGTTCATGGAAGAGTTCCCCCCTGTGGCGGTCTACCAGGGCGAGTGCAGCAAAGAGGACTTCCTTGCGCGCACAGCCTTTGACACCGGCACCAAGCGCGAGCGCAGCAACCGCGAGCAGGTGCTTGAAGAGCTGGTCATGCTGCACCTTGCAAACGAAAACCCCGCCTTCCACCCCTTCCAGATTCTGTTTGACGACAAAAAGCTGTTGGAGAATCCGCTCTACATCAAGACATGGAATCAGATAAAGGCATACTTCAAGACACAGCCGGTCTTTGGCCCCAAGAACAACGACTTGATTAACATGCTCAAAGAGCCTGTCGTTGCCTCTCCGACTTCGCTCAAGGGGCAGCTTGACTACATCAGGCAGTACTGGGCGGACTTGCTGGGCGACTGGCTGCGCCGCCTGCTTGAGGGAATCGACACAATCAGCGAAGAGGAAAAGGCCGCCTGGCACCCGACAAACGGCGGAGACGCGGAGATGTCTCCCTATTCATACGACGACCTCATGCGCGAGTACGAGCGCTTTACGCCGGACAAGGACTGGATGCCCAAGGTCATCCTTATGGCAAAGACGGTTCTTGTGTGGCTCTATCAGCTTTCAAAGAAATACAAGCGCGACATCACGCGTCTTGACCAGATTCCGGACGAGGAGCTTGACACCCTGCACAACGAAGGCTTTACCGGCCTGTGGCTGATTGGACTTTGGCAGCGCAGCTGGGCAAGCAAGCGGATAAAGCAGATTAACGGCAACCCCGAGGCGGCATCGTCTGCATACTCATTGTTTGACTACGAGATTGCGGACAACCTTGGCGGCTGGGGCGCTCTTGACAACCTGCGAAAGCGCTGCTGGATTCGCGGCATAAGACTTGCGGCGGACATGGTGCCGAACCACACCGGCATGGACGGCAAGTGGGTCATTGAGCACCCCGACTTGTTCATTGCCCGGCGCGACTGCCCATTCCCTCAGTATTCGTTTAACGGAGAGAACTTAAGCCAGGACTCCCGCGTGTCAATCTACTTGGAAGACCACTACTATTCAAAGAGCGACTGCGCCGTGTGCTTTAAGCGCGTGGACAACCAGACCGGCGACACGGTTTACATCTACCACGGAAACGACGGCACCGGCATGCCGTGGAACGATACGGCTCAGATTGACTTCTTGAACCCGGCGGCGCGCGAGGCGGTAATCCAGCAGATTATGAAAGTCGCGTCGAACTTTCCTATTATACGCTTTGATGCGGCCATGGTGCTTGCAAAGAAACACATCCGCCGCCTTTGGTATCCCGAGCCGGGGCACGGCGGAGACATTGCCACGCGCAGCCAGTCTGCCTTGACCGGAGAGGAGTTCGAGAACAGAATACCGAACGAGTTCTGGCGCGAGGTGGTTGACCGCTGCGCCAAGGACATGCCCGACACCCTGCTTCTTGCGGAAGCTTTCTGGATGATGGAAGGCTACTTTACGCGCACGCTGGGCATGCACCGCGTGTACAACTCCGCCTTTATGAACATGCTCAAGAAAGAGGAGAACGAGAAGTACCGCCAGACGGTAAAGAATACAATTTCGTTCGACCCTCAGATTCTTAAGCGCTACGTGAACTTTATGAACAACCCGGACGAAGAGACTGCCGTGGCGCAGTTCGGCAAGGGCGACAAGTACTTTGGCGTTGCGACGCTTATGGTTACCATGCCGGGTCTGCCGATGTTCGGGCACGGCCAGATAGAGGGCTTTGAAGAAAAGTACGGCATGGAATACACCCGCGCCTACCGCGACGAGACACCGGACGAAGGGCTTTTGCACCGCCACTGGACGGACATCTTCCCTCTCATGCACAGGCGCTATCTGTTCTCCGGCGTAGAAAACTTCCTCTTCTATGACGTGTGGAACAACGGTTCTGTGAACGAGAACGTCTTTGCCTATTCAAACGGTGCGGGCAAGGAGCGCACGATTGTCTTCTATAACAACAAGTACGACCGCGCCGCGGGTTGGATAAAGCAGTCCTGTCCGTACATGGTAAAGACCGGCGACGGCGAGAACGACAAGAAGGAAGTCACAAAGACTCTGGGCGAGGGCCTGCTGCTTTCGTCCGGATGGAATCATTACTGCATATTCCGCGAGCACAAGGCTAACCTCTGGTTCGTGCGGCGCAGCGATGACATTATCAATCAGGGTATGTTCGTCGCGCTCAACGGCTTTGAGTATCAGGTGTATCTTGACGTTCAGCAGGTCGTGGACTCTGCTGAGGGCAAGTATGCCAAGCTGCACGAGCTGCTTGACGGTCACGGCGTGGAGGATTTGGAAGTCGCTTGGGAAGAGTACCGCTACAAGGACTTGTATGCCGCGCTCAAGAACTTTGCGACACCAAAGTTGCTTAATGACTTGCACAATCTGTTTGCCTCTGACGAGGAGCTTGCGGAAAAGAAGCTTGAGCGCCCTGAGCTTGAGGCGCTGTTCGCTTCTGTAAAAGACGCTGCGCTTGAGTATTATGCAAAGGAAGAGGTTTTTGCAAAGGAAATAGCTGAATTCCCGGTTATTGACGCAGAGGGCGAGACTGTAAAGAAAAGCTCCAGTCAGAAAGAAAAGCGCAATAGCAAGAAGACTGTCAATGCTACGGCTGCCGAACGCTGGACGGGGTTCAAGAAGCAGCTTGAGTTCCTGTACTCAAGCTTTACGCAGCGGGAATCCGCCTTGGAAGAGGCGCTTGCTAGCGGCCCGAAAGGCAGCGCGAATGCGCCGGACATTCTCTGCGCGTTTGCCCTTGTGTCTTCTGCAGGTCAGCAGGCGCTGCGCAAGTGGGGCTACAGCAGAAAGCTTACGGAGTATCTTACTGACGCGGGCTTGCGTACTGACGGCATGAAGAACACATTCGACAACATCTTCTCTCTGATGCATATACGCAGTCTGAACTTCGGCGCGGCAAGCTACCTTGCTTCTGTCCATGAGGCGGCCAAGTTCATCACCTACGGTGAGTATTCCGCGGCGCTGACCGGCGCGAACGAATACAACGGTATACGCTGGTTCAACAAAGAAAAGATGGATTTGACGCTCTGGTACATTCTGGCTTCCGTATCTACGTTCTGCCCGCGCATTATGAGGAACAACATCTTCAAGCTGTACAAGACGCTTTCCAGTGCAAGGGACAGCGCCGAATACCAGTGCGCGAAATTTGTTGCCATTGTGGCTCCTGTAAAGGTCAAGCGTGCCAGAAGCAGCGCCAAGACAGCAACTGCCGCGCCTAAGAAAAGCCCGGCTAAAAAGACCGCAACCAAGACGGCTGCGGTCAAGAAGAGCGGAAAGGAGTAGTCCTACCTGACTTTGTAGATTGCTGAAAGGTCTATGGCATAGAGCGGGTAATCTTTGTTGCCCGCGAAGTTCTTGTTGTAGACCGTGAGCATTGAGATGTCTTCTATAAAGACGCTGGCTGCTTCCCGGCTAAGTATTTGCTGGCACTGCTTGAAGTAGTCGGTCTTTTTGCCCTCATCGGTCGTGGATACGGCGTTTGCATAGGCGCTGTCATACGCTGCTGACGAGAAGTTCACAAAGTTGTTGTGGGCGTCGGAGCAGTAGCGTGAAAGATACGATGTGGGATAGGCGAGCGGGCCGTCAAGCGAGATGATTGTGGCTTCGTACTGGCGTGCGGAATAGACGTTCTGCAGCCAGGTCGCCCAGTCCACCTGCTTGATTTCCGCCTTGATGCCGGCCTTTGCAAGTTCGTTAACGATGACTTCTGCCGTCTTTACGTGCACGGTGTAAACTGACGGCACTGTTATTGTAAACGAAAATCCGTCTGCGTACGATGAAGCTGCAAGCAGTTCCTTTGCCTTCTGTACATTCACCGGATAGCTTTCGGCAAGGCTTTCATCGTAGTATTTTGTAAGCGCAGGAATCAGGCTGCTGCCCACTTTCACTCCGTAGCCGTAATTCACCGCAGTGATGATTTCATCTGCGTCTACCAGATAGTTCAAGGCCTTGCGCACGTTCTCGTCCTTGAACGGGGCAAAGCTGTTGTTGAGCGCAAGCAGCTGCACTGAGTTGGAGTTTCTTTGGTACAGCCGTATGTCGTTCTTGTTCAGCTGTTCCACAGTGTCTGCGTTTGCGGAAAAGCCGTCTATGCTTCCTGCCTGAAAGTTCAGAACCAAGTCCGCCTGGCTTGAGGCGAACTTTATTGTCACTCTGTCGAGATGCGGCTTTGTTCCCCAGTAGTTCTTGTTCCGCTCCAGCGTGATGTGGTCCTGCTCGATGTATTCGCTGAACTGATAGGGACCTGTTCCCACCGGCTTGAGGGCGAGGTTCTTTGCGTCTTTTTCTACAATCGGAGTTGTCAGATAGGCAATGAAACCTGCGTCGGCAGTTTTGAGTCTGATTGTCAGGACGCCTTCTTTATTGCAGCTGAGATCCTGAATCTTATTGTAGCCTGCCATGTCGGAAACCATTGCTTTCCGTACGGAATACAGAACGTCGTCGGCAGAGAGTGTCTTGCTGTCGTGGAAGCGCACACCTTTGCGCAGGGTGAAGCTCCATGTTTTGGCGTCTTCTGAGACGGTGTAGCTTTCTGCAATGGCAGGAACAAAGCTGCCGTCACTTGCTACGTTGACGAGGCCGTCAAAGATATTGAAGTTTATGGAACGTGCGTCCGCCGTCATTGAGGTGAAGGGGTCAAAGTTGTTCATCTCGGTTGCAAAGCCCAATGTGATGGAGCCGCCTTCTGCTGCCTGTGGTTCCGAAGAGGACTCCGCGCTTTTTGCCGTTTGCGCGGCATCTGTTTTTTTTGCGCAGGAAAAAAGGCACAGTGAGACTGCGGCGGCGATAAATGCACATGATACGGGCATGTGCAACTTGGCACGTGAGTCCTTTGGACTCTTAGAAAAGAAAATCATACTATACTCCCGGTGTCGTCTCATTTGCTGAGTACAACCCTCGTGCTCCGGACTTTGCCGGAGCACGCAGGAAGTATAAAAGATTTACTGTGCTAAGTCAATTTGTATGTGCGCGCTAAAGACAAAGAGTGTCTTTTTTGCTATAATTGCTTCTACCAAAAGTAAATTAGAACAGGAGCGGATATGCTGTCTGACATTGAGATTGCGCAGAAGAACGAGATGCTTCCGATAACGGAAGTCGCTGAAAAAATCGGAATCCAGGCACAGGACTTGGATTTATACGGCAAGTACAAGGCAAAGCTTTCCTTAAAAAAACTCCGTGAGTTGCAGGACAAGGCAAAAGACCCTGCCAAGCGCGGCAAGCTGATTCTTGTTACTGCCATGACTCCGACTGCGGCAGGCGAAGGAAAGTCTACTGTTACTGTCGCGCTCGGAGACGGTCTGCGCAAAATCGGCAAGAAGTCGGTCATTGCACTCCGCGAGCCGTCGCTCGGCCCCTGTTTTGGCGTAAAGGGCGGCGCTTGCGGCGGCGGCTATGCCCAGGTTGTTCCTATGGAAGACATCAACCTGCACTTTACCGGTGATATCCACGCTATTACCGCCGCAAACAATCTGATGGCGGCTCTTATAGACAATTCGCTCCAGCAAGGCAATCCGCTCAATATTGACCCACGCACCATAAGCTGGAAGCGCTGCGTTGACCTTAACGACCGCGCCCTGCGCAATGTAATCGTGGGACTCGGCTCCCGCGTTGACGGCGTTCCGCGGGAAAGTCACTTTCAGATTTCGGTGGCAAGCGAGATTATGGCGATTGTCTGCCTTTCAAAGACAATCGGTGAGCTTAAGGAGCGAATCTCCAGGATAACAATCGCGGAGACCTACGATAAGCGGCCGGTCACGTTCGGCGAGCTTAAGTGCACCGGCGCTGTGGCGGCCTTGCTTAAGGACGCTATCCGCCCCAACTTGGTGCAGACTCTGGAGCATACGCCCGCCTTTATTCACGGCGGTCCGTTCGCTAACATCGCCCACGGTTGCAACTCAGTCAATGCGACGCTTTCCGCCCTTGCGCTGGGAGACTATACTGTGACGGAAGCCGGCTTTGCCGCGGACTTGGGCGCGGAAAAGTTCATGGACATCAAGTGCCGCATGAACGGTCTTGCCCCTGATGCGGCGGTAATCGTTGTTACTGTGCGTGCCCTCAAGATGCACGGCGGCGTGCTTAAGGCTGACTTGGGCAAGGAGAATGTAGATGCTCTGGTTAAAGGCTTTGAGAACGTTAAGACGCACATCGAGAACATGGCCAAGTTCGGCGTAAAGACTGTGCTTGCCGTGAACCGCTTTGTTACAGACAGCGAGGCCGAGCTTGCCAAGGTGCAGGAGCTGGCCGCAGCGTGCTCTAGTTCCGCCGTGCTGTGCGAGGGCTGGGGCAAGGGCGGAGACGGTGCCACGGAGCTTGCAAAGAAAATTGTGGAGCTTTGCTCTGCAAAGGGTGAGTTCAGGAACATCTATCCGCTTGATATGCCGCTGAAAGAAAAGATAGAGACTCTTGCAAAGGAGATTTACCGCGCGGACAGCGTTGAGTTTGACAGCAAGGCGCTAAAAAAGCTCAAGAGCTATACGGAGTCCGGCTACGGCAATCTGCCTATCTGCATGGCGAAGACTCAGAACAGTATTTCGCATGACAAGGCACTGCTGGGTTCCCCGAAGGGCTACTCGTTCCCTGTGCGCGACGTACAGCTTTATTCCGGTGCGGGCTTTGTGGTTGCCTTTGCCGGAGACATAATGGACATGCCCGGTCTGCCTAAGGCTCCGTCGGCGCTCAATATCGACGTTGGCGATGACGGCGTGATAACCGGCTTGTTCTAGGCTTAAAGGGCGGCGGAGTGCCGCCTTTAGCTTTCTTGCGACCAGTCTGTGTGGTGCAGGATATCTGTCGCCGCCAGACGGATTCGCTTTGTGTTTTCTGTTCCTGCTATTTTTGTGAGCTGAATAAAGCCTATGTCGTAGTAGCCCAGCGCGTTTCCGGCGCTGTGGCAGATAAAGCCCTCTTTGTAGGGACCGTTTTCCAATACGATTTTGGGAACAAGCCCTATTCCAAGTCCTAATGCCGCAATGGCAAGAACGGCTTCGTTGCCTTCTGTTTCTGCCGCGATGACAGGTTTTACGTTGCGGCTTTTTACCCATGAATCAAATCTTTTTCTTGCAAGCCCGGCTTTGGGCAGGATGAGCGGAACGGAAGAAACAATGTCCTGCGGACTGCCGGAAACTTCTACGTATGGTCCTGTGGAGCTTGCGGCGAATACCAAAGGGCTTTTGCGCACGCTTATGCAGTCGTAAGCATCTATAATTGTGTCCGGCAGTGCGGCTACGGCAAGCTCTGCCCGCCCGTCCTTTACGGCCTGTATGGCTCCAGCCGGGTCTCCTGTCTCAACGGCAAGCTTAATGCCGGGATATTTAGCCGAAAGGCGCTTTATGAAGGGCGGCATTATGGTATAGCAGGCGGTGACTGACGCGTATACGTGCAGAATGCCGCGTACTATGCCGCTTTCTGAACTGAAGGATGACTGTAATTCTGTTTTTGCTGCGAGGCATTTCTTTGCAAAATCCTGAAACAGCGCTCCGTTTTCGGTGAGTGAGACTTCGCGGTTGTTGCGTACAAAGAGTTCGGTGCCAAGTTCGTGCTCAAGCCGTGAAATCTGGCGGCTGAGTGCAGATGGGCTGAGGTTTACCATTTCTGCGGCACGTGAAAAATGCAGTGTTTCGCTGAGTACAAGAAAATCCTTTAATTCATAAAAATCCATTTCAGTAAGACTATAGCAGAGATAGTGAAAAAAATAAATCATGTGCCGATTGCGCTCTGTTGTTTTTTTCTTGAAATGAACATATAATCCTTATTTATAGAACAATGAGTATTGTAAGAAAATTTGCGGAAAATCTTCAGGCGTCTCAGTTTTTTAAGGGAAAAGTTCTGTTTGACGAGCCGATGAAGACGCGCACTACGATGCAGGTGGGCGGAAACGCTGCCGCCCTTGCTGTTCCCGAGACGGATGAAGCCGCAGTGTATGCCGCCTGGAGTTGTATAAAAGAAAAAGTGCCGCTTTTTGTGCTTGGCGGCGGCAGTAATATAGTAGTTTCTGACAGCGGAATTGATTCGCTGGTGATTTCTTTGGAAAAACTTGATTCTATAGAATATTCTGACGGCATTCTTACCTGCGGAGCCGGAGCAAAATTTGATAAAATAGAAGAATTTTGTGCTCAAAACTGCATTTCGGGGCTGTCTGAGTTTGCCGGTCTGCCGGGAACGGCCGGCGGAGCGTGTTATATGAACGCGCGCTGCTACGGCGCAAGCGTCAGCGATGTTATAGAGTCTGCGGAATATGTAAATTTGAGTGAAATTCCTTTGAATTCAGTTTTTAACCTTGCGAACTTGACGAAAGTGTATCATAATAGAACGGAGGATTGGGATTATAAAAAGTCTCCGTTCATGGATTTTTGCTCCTTGATATTGTCTGCTTCGTTCAAGGTTCGGCAGTTGGAAAAGTCTGCTGAAACTGAGGCTCGGATTCGGAGCTTAAACGAGGGCTATGTAGAGGACAGGCGGAATAAGGGGCATTTTAAGGCGCCCAGTGCGGGAAGCGTGTTCCGAAATAACCGCTTGTTCGGTAAACCGTCCGGATTGCTGGTTGATGAGGCCGGTTTGAAGGGATTGTCTGAGGGAGGGGCGCAGATTGCGCCTTGGCATGGTAACTTCATCATTAATAATGGTGGCGCTACTGCCGGGGACGTGAAGCTCTTGGTACAAAAAGCTCAGGAAGCGGTAAAGGCAAAGACGGGGTTTGAGCTTGTACCGGAGATAATTTTTGTTTAAGGCGGTGCATTTTAGTACCGAAATTTAAATAGAATATAAGTAGGATATATAAAATGCTTCAGTTATCGTTTGCAAAATTCACAGCAGGCTCATATCTTTTGGTCGAAGGCACGGAGACTAGTGACAGGTTCTATATTATTCAGTCTGGTAAGGTAAAGTGTTATCATGAAATGCCTGTTCCGGGAACAACTGTCAAGAACTTGGCGGCCGGAGACTTCGTGGGTGTTATTCCTTGTATGTCTGGTCATTCTCAGACAGAAACCGTTGTCGCCCTTACGGAAGTGACTGCTATTGTTGTTCGCTATGACCAGTATCCTGAACTTATAAAGAATAATAATGCCATTGCCATGAAGATAATTCGCTATTTCGCTCGCGAAATGCGTCTTTTGAATGATACACGTACTAAAGTGACACTCAAGAAGTCTGCTTCTGATACACCGGAAGAACTTTTTAACATAGCAGAGTTCTATAATGAAGAGGGGCAGTCTAATATTGCCGCCTACGGATACTATCAGTATTTAAAGCGCTTGCCGGATGGCGCTCATGCAGATGCCGCAAAGAAGGCTCTCGTTCGTCTTAAGGGTAAGTCTCACCCTGTATACTTGGAGTCTACGCCGGATTTGATTAGGCAGTATCCGATTGATTCCATGATTTTCTCTGACTGCCAGTACGGACCTGATATGTTCATCATTCAGGAAGGTACTGTAAAGATTACTAAAGTTGTAGACGGTCAGGAAGTGATTCTTGCCATGCTCAAAAAAGGCGATATGTTTGGCGAAATGGCTCTGCTTGACAGTAAGCCTCGTTCTGCTTCTGCAATTACTCATAGTAATTGTACTGTTATGGTCGTTAACGCTTCAAACTTTAATATGATGGTAACAAGTCAGCCGGACTTTATTTCCCGCTTGTCTACAATGCTTGCCGACCGTGTTTGGTCTATGTACCGTCAGCTTGTTAATGCCCAGTTGACAGATTCAAGAGAGCGTATGATTGATATGCTCGCCTTGCAGGTGGAGCTTCACAAGGTTCCGTATGAGTCAGGTGCGCCGTATCTTACGGACTTTACTCCGCAGGATTTGGTGAACTTGTCCGGCATAGAGCAGACACAGCAGAAACAGGCTGTCTATATGCTCTTCTCTGATCCTAACATTAAGATTAAAGGCGGTAAAATCCAGATTCCTGATGTAAAGGAATTGGTAAAGCAGGCTTTGTTCTACCGCAAGGCAATGACGAGAAGAGCCGCCAAACAATAACTTTTTGTGTTATGGAGGCTGAAGGAAATGAAAAACAAACTCTTCCCGCTTATAGTTTGCAGCGTGCTGGCTGTACCTGTGCTTTTTGCACAGAACAGTCTTACTGCTGATGTTACAAAAGATGATAATTCTGTTACAGGTACTGTTTCCTCTGACAAGGGGTCTGCTTCAATAACGATTCAGGGTCCTACAAAGGGAGATATCTCTACTCGCAAGGACTCTGAATCCGAAGGTGGATTTAACCCCGCGACAGGCAAGGCGACTGATTCCGTGGAAGCGCCGTCCGGCAGCTTTGGCGATGTGTCTATCGGTATGGATGTAAAGAGCGTAAAAGAGGCGTTGCTGAAAGACCGTAGGTTTGGCTATCAGGGGGAACGCGATGTTTCTTTGCTGGCCGGCGAGAATAATACGCTTATTGAGACGGACGCGGCGCGTTTTTCTCCGTATCCGTGGCTTGACCGCTGCTGGTTCCAGTTTCGGGACGACAAGCTTTATGTCATGAGTATTAATATGAATCAGGAAAAGCTTGATCACTATTCCGTGTTCAGTGCCCTGTGCGAAAAATACGGTGCTCCGACGACTTTGAATCCAGAGAAGGCTGAATGGGTCGGCTCTGATGTTATAGTGGACTTGGAACGACCTTTGTGTCTGAAGTATACAGACCGTGCCACCTTTGAGAAGATTCAGGCGGAGTCCAATGTAGAGGAAACGGTTGCTGAGCAGAACCGCGCCCAGTTCCTGCAGGGGCTTTAATTTTAGCTTATGAGACTTATTGATGATACTCAGCGCACATGCCGCAGGGCGGTGCGCATTTTTGCTTTGTTGTTGGCTGTGCTTGCACTGCCGACTTTTGCCAGCTGCAAGACTCGGAAGTATAAGCTGCCGGTAGAGACTCTGGTGATTCAGCAAAGTGACGGACGCA
>CAZKPZ010000001.1:17277-58294 GCA_964554745.1 uncultured Treponema sp.
CGGAAGTATAAGCTGCCGGTAGAGACTCTGGTGATTCAGCAAAGTGACGGACGCAGTGTGTCGGTGGAAGCCGAGATTGCGGTAAAAAAGGAAGAGCGGAACTGGGGCTTTATGGAGCGCAAGAATATTCCTGACGGTACAGGAATGCTGTTTGTCTTTGAAAGTGATCAGGTTCTTCACTTTTGGATGAAAAATACTCCGCATCCTCTTTCGATTGCTTACATTGATTCAAATGGCAAGATAACCGATGTCCTGGATATGACTCCCTACAGCCTTGAAAGTGTAAGTAGCAGTAAGTCTGTACGCTATGCGCTGGAAGTGCCGCAGGGCTGGTTCGCCGCACAAGGCGTGAAAGTCGGCGATTATGTTAGTGCGGACGGGAAAAGCCTGCGGAATAAGTTCTGAATTAATTTTTTAGTGATGGAACAAGCGGATTCCAGTGAATGCCATGGTCATTCCGTATTTGTCGCATGTTGCAATAACATCGTCATCACGGATTGAGCCGCCCGGCTGTGCGACAACCTTTACGCCGCTTTTGTGTGCGCGCTCGATGTTGTCTCCGAACGGAAAGAATGCATCGCTGCCGATTGCCACATCTGTATTCTTTGCAAGCCAGGCCTTGCGCTCCTCTCGCGTGAAAACAGGCGGCTTAACAGTAAAGAAATTCTGCCAGACACCTTCTGCAAGTACGTCTTCGTAATCATCGCTTGTGTACACATCGATGGTGTTGTCTCTGTCCGGACGCTTGATGTTTGCTACGAATGGCAGTGAAAGCACCTGCGGACTCTGGCGGAGCCACCATTTGTCGGCCTTGTCTCCGGCAAGGCGCGTGCAGTGGATGCGGCTCTGCTGTCCGGCTCCAATGCCTATAGCCTGTCCGTCCTTTACGTAGCAGACGCTGTTGGACTGTGTGTATTTAAGGATTATGAGCGAGATAAGCATATTGTCGCGCTCGTCTTTCGTAAGGTCTTTGTTCTGTGTTACTATGTTCTGCAGGCAGGTGTCGTCAATCTTTATAAAATTGTGTCCCTGCTCGAATGTAACGCCAAAGACCATCTTGCGCTCGGTTTCCGGCGGCACATAGTCTGGGTCAACCTGAATCATGCAGTAGCCGCCTTTCTTTTTTGCCTTGAGGATTTCAAGGGCATCATCATCGTAACCCGGAGCGATGATACCGTCTGAAACTTCCTTTTTTATGAGTAATGCAGTGGATTTATCACATACGTCGGAAAGCGCTATGAAGTCTCCGAACGATGACATGCGGTCTGCTCCGCGGGCACGGGCGTATGCGCAGGCGAGCGGGGAAAGTTCCATGCCGTCTTCAATAAAGTAAATCTTGCGCAATGTGTCCGAAAGCGGCTTGCCGCAAGCTGCTCCTGCCGGGGAAACGTGCTTGAATGAAGTTGCTGACGGTAGTCCTGTGGCTTCTTTAAGCTCTTTGACCAGTTGCCAGCCGTTCAAAGCGTCAAGCAGGTTGATGTATCCAGGACGTCCGTTCACTACTGTGATAGGCAATCCTCCGTTTTCAGTAAAAACCCGTGCCGGCTTTTGATTAGGGTTGCAGCCGTACTTTAAAGATAGTTCTGTCATATTGGCAAGTGTACCTTAAAAAATGCCCTGTTTCAAGAAGTTGCCGGCTGTTTTAAGAAAACACTATACTTGACTGGCAAAAAACGATATAATAGAAAACTATGGGAAAGGTTATTGTTTTTGCAAACCAGAAAGGAGGAGTCGGGAAGACCACCTCATGCATTAATATTGGAGCCTATATTGCGCTTTCCGGCAAAAAAGTTCTTTTGGTTGACTTTGACAGTCAGGGCAATATGTCCAGCGGCGTTGGCGTGAGCAAAGACAAACCTACCGTCTACGAATTTATCTATGGAAATGCCTCTGCGGAGGAAACGATAAAACATTCTGCCGTTCCGAATCTGGATGTAATCAGCGCGTCCGTTGACTTGGCCGGTGCGACTATGGAACTGAGCAATCCCGAGAACAAGGAAGTGTTCGGTAAGCGCAACTATTTTCTTAAGTCTGCGCTTGAGCCGCTAAAAGAGGCCTATGATTACATTTTGATTGACTGTCCTCCGTCTCTTGGTATTCTTACCCTTAACGGTCTTGCTGCTGCGGACAGCATACTTGTTCCGATGCAGTGCGAATACTTTGCAATGGAAGGAATCAAGCAGCTGCTCAAGACAATCGACATGGTTCAAAAGCATATAAATCAAAAACTGACCATGGCCGGAGTTTTCTTTACTATGTATGACCGTCGCACAAGGCTTGCTCAGGATGTTGTCAGGGAAGTAAAGAAGGGCTTTGGAGACAGGGTGTTTACAACCATAATTCCGCGCAACGTACGTTTGTCTGAAGCTCCTTCTAACGGCGAGCCTATTTGTTTGTATGACCCTAATTGTGAGGGGGCAAAAAGCTATAAACTTCTTTCTGATGAGGTAATGGCTCGTGGCTAGGCATTTGGGATTGGGGAATAAAGGCCTGGATGCGTTTATTGACGGCAGTACAGGTTTTGAATTTGATACTGCGAGCGGTTCTGTAGATTCTGCATCGCCTTCTTTAAATACTGGTTCTGCAGACACGGCCGTTGTTTCGTCCGGTTCGTCAAAACGTAAGCTGCCGGAAGGCATTTCTGCGGACGAAGACGGTACTCTTTGGGTGAATCCGGCACTCTTAAAGCCGAACCCTCATCAGCCGCGCCAGTATTTTGACGAAAATAAGCTTGCTGAACTAACTGAGTCTGTTAAAAAAGAGGGAATACTTTCTCCTGTCATTATCGAAGACGCAGAGGACGGAACGTTCTATATTATAGCCGGAGAGCGGCGCACTAGGGCTGCTCGTGCCGCAGGACTTGAAAAAGTTCCTGTTCAGCTCAGAAAGTATTCTGATTCACGTAAACTTGAAGTCGCTCTGGTAGAGAATATCCAGCGCACGGATTTGAATCCGATTGAGGAAGCGGAAGCTTACCTGCAGATTATGCAACTTGAGGGAATTACGCAGGAGCAGGTCGCCGAGCGCGTAGGCAAGAGCCGTTCTTCTGTTGCAAACACGATGCGCCTTTTGAAGCTGCCGGAAGATATAAGACAGTCGCTTGCGTCCGGTTCTCTTTCTTCCGGGCATGCTCGCGCACTGCTTTCTGTGGCAGACCCCGCAAGCCAGAAGATGCTCTTCCGCCGAATAACTACGCAGGGCTTGTCTGTCCGTCAGGCGGAAAAACAGGCCGGCGACTTGAATAAAGGGGGGCTTGGCGATAAATCTGGTAAAGAGAATGTCGCTTTGCAAAACAGAGACCCGAACTATGCAGATTTGGAGCAAAAGCTTATAGAAGCCTTGGGCACAAAGGTTCAACTCCGCGGTAACTGGAACAAGGGCACTGTAGTAATAGATTATTTTACCAAAGACGATTTGGACCGAATCTACAATAGAATAGTGTCAGAGTAGAAAAGAAATGATAGATGATAACGAGCAAAAAAATATAGGCGTTTTGATTGACGCAGACAATACTCCGCCTAAAAAGCTCAGGGCGATTCTGCAGGAAATAGCTGTCCATGGGCATATAATCACCAAGAGGGCATATGGGGATTTTTCTCTTGATACGCTAAAGAATTGGAAATATGAGCTGAATGATAATGCTATAATTCCAGTGCAGCAGTTTGCCTATACGCAGGGCAAGAACTCCAGTGATTCCGCCATGATAATCGATGCAATGGATTTGCTCTATACAGACAAGTATGACTCCATTGCGCTTGTTTCAAGTGATTCTGATTTTACAAAGCTTGCCACAAGGCTTCGCGAAAGCCAGATATACGTATTCGGCGTGGGGCAGAAAAAAACGCCGCAGTCCTTTGTTTCTGCCTGCGATGACTTTATCTATATAGAAAATCTCAGCAACGAAGAAGATGAGGCTGCCGTAGAGGAAGCCGCAAAGATTGCGGAAGAGAAGCTAAAGAAGAAGCCGGTGAAGCACAAGTCTCGCGGTTTGTTCCGCCGCAGTACGGTAGAGACTATGAGCGACAAGCAGTTCCGCAAGATTTATAAGCTGCTCAACACTGCCTACAATAAATATGCTGATGATTCAGGCTGGGCTGATGTCAGCGCCGCCGGTTCGTTCTTTAAGCGGCAGGATCCTGGTTTTGATACATTGGACTACGGCGCACGGAAACTTACGGAGCTTATAGACGATTTGGATGATGACTTTGAGCTTCGCAAGGAGATTCCTCAGAATGGGCGGGGAAGACCTAAGTTCTATTATAAGCCTATAGAAAAGTAACAGATGGGAACTGTCATTGCGGCTGCAATAATTGCATTCCTTACTACAGAAATGGACGATTTGCTTGTGCTCTTTGTTCTCTTTAGTTCCTCGTTCCGCAAAAGAGACAAGTTCGCAGTGGTAATCGGTAAATATGCAGGTCTTGCCTTTCTGATAGGCGTTTGTACTCTTTTTGGTGTTGTCATAAACTCTGTCGTTGTTGAGCCTGGTAGACTACTTGGACTTTTGGGGTTTGTTCCTATTGTTATAGGAATTCATTATGCCGTCAGTGAATTGACCGGTGAAGAAGAAGAGCCTTGTAACAACATTGCATTGGAGACGCTCGGCTTTATTATGCTTGTAGCGGAATCCTTTATTATTACCATCGCAAGCGGCGGCGACAATGTTGCGGTTTATATTTCGTTTTTCTCTACGTTGAAAGCTGATGAGCTGCTGGTAGTCTGCCTTGTTTTCTGCATATTGCAGGCAGTATGGTGTGCTATTGCCATAGCTGTTATGGGAGCCGCGTCAATTCGGAACTATATACAGGAGTCAAGCGGTGTGATTGTTCCTCTGCTGTTCATTGTCTTGGGCATCTACATCTTGCTAAAAGACGGAACAATCACCTGGCTTTTTGGCAATAAGAGCTTTTTTTAGTTACCGTTGCTAATCTCTCAGAGCGTCAATGTTTGCTTTACCTGCGGAGACAAAGGGCAACACGTTTTCATCGATAGAGATGTTAAGGCGTACCAAGTGCGGGCCTTTGGAAAAAGCTTTTTGTGCCCAGTTGCTGTCGGCATTCGCATCAACGGCATCTATGCCGAATCCCTTGGCTACAGTAAGAAAGTCCGGTTCTTTCTGAAAGATGCTTGCGCTGTAATTCTTGTTGAACAAATATTCCTGCTGCTGGCGAACCATGCCGAGTGTTCCGTTCTGTAGAATAAAAATAGTGATATTAAGATTAAGCTCTGCCAAGGTGGCAAGTTCCTGAATGTTCATCAGGATACTGCCATCACCGGAAATACAGACAACTCGCTTTTCCGGGTAGGCAAGTGCCGCGCCGAGAGCAGCCGGCAAACCGAAGCCCATTGTGCCGAGCGAACCGGACGTAAGAAACTGGCAGGGCTTTTCAACCGGGTAATATTGCGCAGACCACATCTGGTGCTGTCCAACGTCAGTTGTAACAATGATGTCTTCTGCTTTTGTTCCGCATTTGGCGGCTTCATCAGGAATATGGCGGATAAAGCTCCTGGGGTTCACTGAATCTTGCGGTACAGAGCTTTTGCGGCCGAGCAGTTCACTTTCTGTTTCTGAATATGTTTTTGCAAGGCCGGCAAGCCATTCGCTCCTGCTTTTTGCGCTGTCAGAGTCTTTGTTCGCCTTGCTTTTTTCTTTGAGCATCTGCGTAATGAGCGGAAATGCGGATTCCACGTCCATTACGAGCGAGAGATAAGACGGCAGGATTTTGTTGATTTCCGCCGCGTCAATATCGATGTGCAGTATCTTTGCGTTAGGGCAGAACTTTGCTACGGCTCCTGTCGCTCTGTCATCAAAACGGACTCCTGCGGCCAGTATTACGTCTGCATCGTGCATAGCCCGGTTTGCGGCGTAAGAGCCGTGCATTCCGACCATGCCGAAATTGTTTTCATAGCAGCGCGGTACTGCGCCTATTCCCATCAGGCTTGTTACGACGGCAGCAGGGTAGAACTTGAGCAGTGATTCTATCTCTTTTGCGGCTTCTGGATTGTTGCAGCCGCCGCCTAAATAGAGCACTGGCTTTTTTGCTTGCAGAAGAGTCTCTGCCATGTGTGTTATAAGCTCTGGAATTTCTGCCTTTGGCGTTGCATAGCGCAGTGCCAGTGCAGAGTGCTTGTAGTCTCGTATAGATTTTACTGACGGCCATTTTTCAAATTCAACGGTGGCGCACTGAACGTCGCGCGGAACATCGATGAGCACTGGACCGGGTCTGCCGCTCACTGCTATGGAAAAGGCAAGCGGAATGGCTTCAAGCAAGTCCTTCGCGTTCTTAATCATCATTGAGTGCTTGGTAATCGGGAACGAAAGCCCGAATGTATCTGCTTCCTGAAAGGCATCGGTGCCTATCATTGAAGTGTTGACCTGCCCGGTAAAGGCAACAATCGGAACAGAGTCGCAGCGGGCATCTGCGATTGCGGTAAGCAGGTTCATTGCGCCGGGGCCGCTGGTGGCCATGCAGACGGCAGGTTTTCCGCTGGAGCGGGCCATTCCCTGGGCTATAAAGCCGGCAGCCTGCTCATGCCGCACCAAAACATGGCGTATTGAACTGCGGTTCAGCTCGTCGTAAAGAGGGAGAATGGAACCGCCGGGAATGCCGGCTACGGTTGTTATTCCTTCTGCTTCCAGCATTTTTATGATTATCTGAGAACCTGTTGCCTTTATCATACAGGCAATTTTCCCCTTTACGAGAACTTTTGTCAACTGGTTACAGTATTACTTAAAAATAAAGTGTTTCGCTAAAGTCTTTTTTTTGCAGAGACTGTCTGACACTATATTATTTTCTGCAAGAAAGCAATATAATAGCGTCTATGTTTTACGAATATAAAAAGGATTTTGACACCTGTTATACCAGTATAGACCGTTCAGGAAAGCTTGGCCTTGTAGAGAGTATGGATATCAATCAGGATATGATTACCGAGTTTTTCGGCTCTGTTGGAAGTGACAACCGGATTTTGCGCAAAAATAACAATGCTGCCTGGATTTACACCCGCACAAAGATGCACATTGAAGAACTGCCTTTTTGGAATACCAAGACCCATGCCAGAACGTTCGTCTCCGCAAAATCTCCTATTCGCCTTGAGCTTGAGACCCAGCTTTGTGATGACAGAGCGAAACTGCTCTTTGTGGCAGAAACGGAGATGTGTGCGATTGATTTTGTACAGCGAAAGATAAAAAAAATCAGCGAGCTTACCTTTCCTGCGGATTTGGAGACCGGCGAAAGCCTGATTTCCGAAGCTTTTTCAAAGCTGAAGGCAGAATTCACAGATGACGAGCGTGTTCTTTCCGAAAAGGTATATGCCAGCGATACGGATTTTACCCACCACACAAACAATACCAGATATGTAAAGTATCTGATGAATACCTTTGACTCTGCTTTTTATGATACAAAGACAATCACGGATTTTGAAATACAGTTTGCCAAAGAGTCTACGGAAGGCGCAGTCCTGGACATATTCAAGAAAGAGAGCGAAGATAAGACCTTTGACTTTCAGATACGGTCGGGGAGCGATGTCATTGCAAAAGCTTTGATGAAATACTCGGACGAAGCCCGAACCTGGCAAGAATAAGGACAAAAAAGTCTCTGCCGAAACAGAGACTTTATAAAGCCAACTTCCGGACTTGAACCGAACACCTGCGCGTTACGAGGGCGCTGCTCTACCAGATGAGCTAAGTTGGCATACGTCAGATAAACTGTGAGAAACACTATATCAAAGATAAAAGATAAAGTCAACCTGCATGCAAATGGCATTAATATATGAAAGAAATAATATCAGAGAGCTGACAAACAACTAGATTTTTTTGCTTAATGTAGTATAATAAAAGTAGATTAGATTGCAAATGGCGTATATCCCGCTCCATGGGGCTTCAGAACCAAGGGGGGGGGGATGTTGATTTTGGATAAAATGAATCAAAAAATGAGTGACAAAATAAGAGACTTTTTCAAAACCACTCCCTTTCAGAAGAGTTATACCGACCGCATGAATTTGCAGGTTGGAATGAGCCTTTGCATTTTTAGAATAATTATGGACGCAGTTCTGCTGTTCACCGGTATAAAAAGCGCCGGGTTTGGAACGCCATATTCTTTGAGTACGATGTTCCTGCTTGCTGCAAACATAGTTTTTTTGTTTTTTGCTTATTTTGCGCTCGTAAAGCATTGGTGCGAAAGATTAAGTTCTGTATTTATCTATGTGTATATAATCGTAAGCTTTGGCTTTGGTTTGTTTATTGCATACTGCCAAGGACTGACACTTGCTTCGTTCTATACTTATATGGTGATGCAATGCGCCAATCTGGTTCTTTTTTCGCTGAATCCTATTTGCGTATTTGTCCTGATAGCGTCCTCTCTTTTTATAGTGGGATGGATGTATTACCAGTTGTACGGTAATTATGCTCTTGGTCTCAGCAGTTCGGGCAAGGCGAATATACTGATTCTTGAGCTGACTATATTCTTTATAAGTACGGTTCATTATATCATAGTCAATCTTGTCGCCAAGACGCAGGAACGCTTTGAGCTGCTTACCAACAGCCTTAAAAAAGTGTCGTATTACGATGCCCTTACATCGTTAAAGAATCGGCATGCCCTGCGCGAGGACTTTCCGTCCTATATCGGAAAGAACCTTGTTGTTATGATGACGGATGTTGATGACTTTAAGTTCTTTAATGATGTGTACGGACATGATTTAGGCGACAAAATCTTGCAGCATTCTGCTGCCCAGCTTATAGGCGTGTTCGGCGAAAAGGCGCCGTACCGTTTTGGCGGTGACGAATTCCTTGTTATCCGTGAAGATATAAATGCCTTTGATTTTAAAAATTTGGCCGAAAGCTGGCGCAAGGGCATAGGCAATGTAAAGTATAATGAAAACTCTATAACCCCTTCATGCAGCGGCGGCTTTATATCCGGGACGCCGGACAGCGAAGCTATGCTGAACCAAATGATTCAGTATGCGGACATGGAGCTTTACAAGGCAAAGGCTCGCGGCAAAAATCTGATTGTCGGCTGTGACTATTCCGATGTATGCGACGGCGAAAGCGAAGAGGGAAGCTTTGCAAAAGTGTTTAATCCGTCTTCGCTCAAGAATTCAGACAAAGACATTCTTACTGATTTGCCGAATCTTATGTACTTCCGCAATAAGGCGATGCTCTTGCTGAATAACAGCAAGAATGAACATAATGACAACTTTGCCTTTGTCTGTTTTGATATAGACCGTTTCAAGTCTTATAATGAGCAGTTCGGATTCAGCGCCGGTGATGAGCTTATCCGCGGGCTTGCAAACATCTTAAAGGCTATATTCAAAGGCAAGCTTATAACCCGTCCGTCTGCCGACCGCTTCCTTGTGCTTGATTACGGAACTGATTTGGAAAAGCGGATAATAGAGGTTCACGACAGACTCCTTTCTTCCTTTAATCAAAAGGTTCGTTGCGGTGCGTATCTGTTCAATGACTTTAAAGAAGATATTTCCGTTTTGTGGGACCGTGCAAAGATGGCTTCTGACAGTATCGGCGACCGTTATGATATTTTCTATGCCTTCTACACTTCGGCTATTCAGGAACGGATAGACAGAAATCATTATATAATAGAAAATTTCTCTAAGGCTCTTGATTCAGGGCAGATTTATATTGACTATCAGCCTATTATCGATGTCTCTACCGGTAAGGTTTGCGATGTGGAAGCTCTTGCCCGGTGGAAAGACCCCGAAATGGGCGTTATCTCGCCGGATGACTTTATACGTGAGCTTGAGAATGCGCATCTGACGCTTAAGTTGGATTTGTTTGTAATCCGTAAAGTCGCAAAAGATTACCGCCGCTATCTGGACACAGCTATTCCGCCGGTTCCTGTATCGGTGAATGTCTCACATGTAGATTTTGAGACTTCTGATTTAGCGCGTGACATCGACAACATTATGAGCGACTATTCTCTGCCGCGCTCGGCATTTTCGATTGAGATGCGCGAAAGTTCTTTCATGGATGACAGTACTGTGCTGAAAAAGCATATTGATGATTTGCACAAGGCTGGATTTAAAGTCTGGCTGGATAATTTTGGCCGTGGCTATTCCTCTTTGAACTTATTGAATGAATACGACTTTGACCTTGTGAAGATTGACATGAAGTTCATGAAAGAATTTAGCAATGAGAAAGCCCGAGTAATAATCAGCCATATTATAAAGATGACGCGCGAAATGGGAAGCCATGTTCTCGCAGAGGGAGTTGAGACAAAAAAGCAGCTTGATTTCCTTAAGGAAGCCGGCTGCGAAAAAGCTCAGGGCTATCTCTTTTCTGCGCCCCTTTCATTTGACTCATTCTTGGAGAAAATGAAAGGGTCTAGTCCATTCGGCAAATCTGAATCCTAAGCTCTAGTTACCGTCTTGCTGTTGGCCGCAAGGTCTATGTTTCTTGTATAGCCGTCATCATTATAAAGTTTGTATGACGTTCCTGTTCCCAGCAGCGTGTATTTTTCGTACTGCAAAGAATCTGTAGACTTTGCGCTTGCCACAGCCGGAACAAGGCAGTCTTTTTTTACAAAGAATACAACAGTATCCAAAGGAATGCTCACGTAATATGAGCCTTTTGCCTTTTGCTCGGTGCTGAACGTTCCGTTCCGCCATGTGACTTTGGTCATGTCTTCCGGCAGATAGACATATCGAGAACTCGCGTTCTCTTTGTAAATCGGAGCAATCATAATGCCTTCGCCTACCAAAAGCTGGTCTTCGCATTCAAGTGCATGGCGGTCTTCGGGGAAGTCAAAGCCGAGCGGGCGGATGAACATTCCGCCTGTTACTGCGGCTTTTATAAACTCGCTGTAAATGTACGGAATCAGCGCGTAGCGCAGGTCAAGAATGCTCTTGAAGTCGTCTGTCCCGTTAGCGCAGTCTTTAAAGGCGTAGCATTCCTGTCTGCGCCCGCTGAATGTGCAATGGTCACGCATGAGCGGAGTAAACACGCCCAGTGCAAGCCAGCGCAACAGCAGCTCGCGCCTTGTGTCTCCGCCAAAACCGCCGATGTCTGCGCCTGAATACAGGTAGCCTGCCATGTTCAGTCCCGGCAGCATTTTGATTTCTTGCTCCAAGTGCCACCAGAATGATTCGTTGTCTCCTGTCCAAATGCCGCCGTAGCGGTGGCTGCCTGTGCAGGAAGCCCTGCTGTACAAAAGCATGCGCTTGTCGGGCGAGATACGCCGCAAAGCTTCGCCGGAACCGCGAGTCATCATCGCCCCGTACAGGTTGTGCACCTTGTCGTGCCGGATTTTTTCGCCGTTCACATTATGATAGAAGCGCTTGTAATCATCCGCATTGTTTGCGGTGCTTGCGCTCAATGGCTGGAACTGCAGGAATGACTGCACGTCCAGCTCTTTGCCTTCAAGCGCATGAATCTTGTCCAGCACGCTTTTTAAGCTTTCGTCTGTGTAGAACAGCGCCGGTTCATTCATGTCGTTCCAAAAGCCGTCTATGCCTAAGTCCGTGAGCTTCTTATACTGGTCGCCGAACCATGCCCGCGCCTGCGGATTCAAGAAGTCCGTAAAGCAGCTTTTACCCGGCCAGACTCCGGCGGTAAAATCCCTGCCGTCTTCCTGCTTGCAGAAAAATCCGTTGTCGCATCCGTCTTCGTACACATCGTAGCCAGAGTCCGCTTTTACACCTGCGTCGATTATCGGAACTAAGTGTACACCGTCTGCTTTAAGTTCTTCGGAAAGCTTCTTTAGATCCGGGAACTTGCTCTTGTCTACAGTGAAGTCCTTGTAGTTGTCCATATAGTCTATGTCCATGCACACTGCGTCAAGCGGCAGATTGTTCTCCCTGTAGTTCTGTACGACCTGCCGGATGTCGCTTTCCGTCTTGTAGCCCCAACGGCTCTGCTGGAATCCAAAAGCCCACTTTGGCGGAATATAGCTTTGCCCGATAAGCTTTCTATACTGTCTTACGGTGTCGTTAAGGGCGCTTTCGATTCTGTCGGGAGCTGGTGTAATTACATACACGTCAATTCCGGTATCAGCCGTTGTTACTTCGATTCTGCGGCTGTCGCTCCAACCTAAATCAAAGCGTATGCGTGATGCGGTGTCAAAAAATACCGCAAAGCAGATGTAGTTGAACTTGTTCGGGTTGTACAGGATAATCAGATTATGCGCGCCGTATAGAGACTGCGTGAATTCCGTCTGATGGGGAACGTCTGAACACCAGCCTTCAAACAGGTTGCCGCGCTTGTTTATGCCGTGCATGCTTTCGCCCAAGCCAAAAATCATGTCGCCCTTGTCCATCTTGTATGTCCATTTGAACGGCCACTGCGAGCATACTTCTCCAAACTGCATTACGGCTCCAGAACTTGCGCTTTCCATCGGAGTCACTACGGCGCCTGTGTCTACAGGCTTGCCGAACGTAAATTTTTCTATCATTTATTTTCTCCTGTCGTTTTGTTTACGGTGATTCCCTCGTAAATCTTATTCAACATTGTTTCGGAAAAAGCCTTTGTAACAGGATAGAATGTTACCAGTTCTACATGTGCTCCGTTTACGTACATTCCCGCGCAGCCCTTGAGCTTGTTGTTCTTTATGGTGTATGTATATTGAATTCTGGTGATTCTGCCGTCCTTGTCGGTCTTTGTCACTTCCGCGTCTTTTGCGTGAAGGCTGTTCATCATGCTGGTGATGTTGTTCGTCATCAGGCTTTCTGCATCAATCTGGCTTGCTGCAAAGTCATAGATAAAGTAGCTTGCGAACCGCTTGGAATTTTCATTTGAGTATGCCTCTACTGTTCCGTTTTCCAGAGAGGCGTTTTTCATGTCGTGCTTCAAGAACTTGCTCGGGTACATAAAGCTTGCTTCGCCCATGACGTGTACCGGCCATTCTTGCTTGGCAAGATAAGAGTCTGAATTCTTGTATTTGCCGCCGGCTGTAAGGGCGGCTATCAGCAGCAGACATGCGGCGGCAAGACGCAGCTTTGTCTTTGCAGGGCGCTTTTGCGAAATCCGGCCGAGTATAACGCCTATTACGGCGCCTGCCGCGCAGACAGCTAAATCCGTATAGCGGGGACGCTGCGGAAAGAACATTCTTGCCGTATTCAAGAAACCTATGGCTAATATTACTATATAGACTGCCGTAAAATTCTTAAGCAACTCGTCCATCTGCTCTCTTGTCTTGTCGTTTTTGTTCTGCATATATTCCTACCTGCCATTGTACTTTGTGTTACTTTTTTCTATAATATCACAATGCACATTAATTTCCTAGCAATATTTGTTGTCGCCTCATCTGTAAATTTCGTATTGGACGAGGTGCTGGAATATATTGATTACCGTTCCAGAGTAAAAAATGGGACCAAAGTTCCTAAAGAGCTGTTTGGTTATGCAGACAGTAAAGTCCTAAAGAGAACAGTGGATTACGAAAACGAAAAGTATTTTCTGTTTATACCAAGGCATGTCCTTTCATTCGCCCTTTCTCTTGCGCTGGTGTTCAGCGGCTATTATGTGGGCATTTATAATTGGCTTTTCTACAGGACTGGTAGCGTGTATCTTACTGCGCTCTTTTTTGCCTTTCTGGTTGCCGTGCCGGAGTATCTGCTTTCTATTCCGTTCGACATAAAGAGCACCTTTACCATCGAAAAAAAATACGGCTTTTCAAAGATGACGGCAGGGCTTTGGCTGCTCGACCAGCTTAAGGGCTTGCTGGTCAGCACTGTGATTTCTGTTCCGCTCCTGCTGCTTGCGGTCTATCTGCTGCTTCACATACCGAATTATTGGTGGATTTTGCTGTCTGCGGTCTACATTGCGTTCTCTCTGGGTATTTCCTTTTTGTATCCGGTAGTGATTGCGCCGCTTTTTAACAAATTTACACCGCTTGCCAGTCAGGAACTCAAAAACCGCCTTGAAAAGCTTCTTGCAAAGACCGGTTTTGAGTCCAAGGGCATTTTTGTTATGGATGCGTCCAGACGCAGCAGCCACAGTAATGCTTATTTTACAGGCTTTGGGCGCAACAAGCGTGTGGTACTGTACGACACCTTGCTTGACCAGCTTTCCGTAGACGAAACAGAATCGGTGCTTGCGCATGAACTGGGGCATTATTCGTTGAACCATATCACGCGCCGTATTTTTGCCATAATTCCACTTGTTGTGCTTTTGTTGTTTGCGGCCAGTGTGCTGGTCAAGATTCCGTCTCTTTACACGGCGTTCGGCTTTGAGCCGGAAGTGAGCGTCCTTCTTGACGACGGCAGGCGCATAGAGTCGGTATTGCCGTACATACGCTTTGTAGGAGTGTTTCTTATGGAGCTTGTATTTGCGCCGTTTAGTCCGATAATTTCACTTGTGGCCAATTTCTTTAGCCGGCGCGATGAGTTTCAGGCTGACGCATATTCTGCTCAGATGTGCGAAAGAAGCAGAAGTCTTGTCACTGCGCTGATAAAATTGCATAAGGAAAATCTCAGCGAAGTTACTCCGCCCAAGATTTACTGTGTGTTCAACTACAGCCATCCTCCGTTGTTGGAGCGGATTCGGGCGCTGGAAAAAGATTAAGAAAAATGTCAAGAGGTTCAGCAGAGGTTTCGGCAAACGTGCCCTCATCAGCACGGAGACCGGAGAAAAAATCCGGCTCGGCAGGAGCGGGCATAGACTTGCAAGAAAAAGCCAGTGAGTTTTTGTGGAATTCGCACTGGCTTTTTTTAAATTCTCACTGAGTTTTTTAAATTTCTCAGAGAGAATTTTTTTGCTCTTCTAATGTATCTGAACTTTTGATTTTGGCTTTTCAAGTACTGCCACTGCACACGGAACGCGGCCTTCTATAAGTGTGCATGCGGTGTTTGTAAAGCCTGCGTCCGCAAAGAACTTGCGGTAGCTGTCCATATTAAACTGTTGCTTAAAGTTTGCGCCTATTGTGTCGATGGTCTTTATCCACAGACCTGTCTTGCCGGTCTTGCTCCTGTTCATATAGGTGGGAATTATGATTCTGCCGCCGCTCTTGCATACACGGGTCAGTTCTGCCAGTGCTTCTTGCGGTGCGTCCAAAAGGTGTATCACATTTGCTGCGACAACGCAATCAAATGAATTGTCTGCATTTTTTTGCAGCATGGGCGGCATCTTTTTAGAAAAGCCTGTCGCAATCAGTTTCTTGCACCGTTGCGCAATTCCTGCAGAAAGCAGTCCTGTTCCGCAGGCACATTCCAATACCTCGGCATTTGCCAAGCCGTGTGAGTTGGCTTTTTAACACTTTAATTACTTATAAGTAACTATTGCAGTGTACTACGGTGAGAAAAAAAATGCAAGAGCATAAAAAGAGAGAAATACTATTGACTGGAATAATAGTGTTCTGCTATAAAGTATGTAGGTCTTCATAACAGTGTTATTTTATTAGGACGGTTATATGCAGATTTCGAACGTGAACAAATGTTTTGCCAAAATAGGCGAATATCAGATACGGTATCGGTGGCTGTTCATTGTAGTAATGGTTCTGGTTACAGTGCTCTGCAGCTCTGGTCTGCAAAAACTCACGCTTTCGGGCAGTGAGGAAGAGTGGTTTGAAGACTGGGAGCAGGTCAAGGTTGATGCGGATCATTTTGAAGACATCTTTGGCAGCGAGGACTCCATCATGGTGCTGGTTGAAGCGGACGATGTGTTTGCCCCGGAGGTGCTTGCTGCCATAAAGCGGCTGGGCGAGCGGCTCGTTGCGGAAGTTCCGTATGCTGACGAGGTTACTTCGATAACTGACCTTTCCGTGCCAATCGGCAACGAGGAAGGTTTTGAGATTTCAAATCCTTTTGAGGACGGAATTCCAGAGAGCCGTGAGGAAATACAAGAGAAGAAAGATTTTATTTTGAGCAGGGAATCGTTGGTTAACTATCTTGTCTCTGACGATGCTAAGGAAACCTGGGTCTTGCTCTCTCTGGAGCCGTATGAGGGCGGCATCGACTTTGCCACAAAGAATATCGCACCCTTTGCCCAAAAGGTAATCTTGAGCGATGAGTTCAAGAGTGAGTCGTATAGTCTAAAGCCTGCGGGCATGAGCTATTCCGAGATGGAAGAGGATGCTGTCACTGAACGTGAGACAAAGCTGCGTGTGCTTTCTGGCTTTGTGGTGATGATTATTTGTCTGATTCTCTTTGTCCGTTCTCTGCGCGGCGTAATAGTTCCTTTTATTGCGACGCTCGGCAGTATCTGCAGTGTACTGGGGCTTTCTGCTTATTTGGGAATAACCGGGGATTCCAATATGATTACGCTGCCGATTCTGCTGGGAATGGCGCTTTCTGTAGGTTATTCCGTTCATTATATCAATGCGTTCAGAATGTATTTCCGCAGGACTGGCAGACGAAAATGGTCTGTCGTAAAGGCTGTTGAGGATACAGGCTGGCCGATTCTCTTTACTGTCATAACTACTGTTGCGTCTCTTGTCTCTTTCCTTTTTGCCGGCATCGGCCCTATCCGCTGGGTGGGCGGTATTTCTGCAACAATAGTCCTTGCGGTATATGTGTATGTAATCGTTCTTATTCCTATACTGCTCAGCTTTGGCAAAGATAAAGCCGCCGCAAAGACAGCTGTTGCCGCGGAATGCATGGGAGAGCGCACTGGAGCGACAAAAGCCGACATGGCATTCTATCATTTTGGCGGAAAAGTACTTGGGCACAGCAAGGCTGTTATTGTTGTTGCTGTGATAATAATGCTTGCGGCAGGACTGGGTATACGTAATATCCGTGTGAACATGGACTACGTGCAGATGATGGGCGAGAAGGTTCCGTATGTGCAGCGGCTTGTCTCCATGCTCAGCGGCAAGCTCGGCAGCATTTACAGCTATAATGTCGTGGTAGAGTTTGACGATGCTGATGAATTCAAAAAGCCTGAGAATATGCTTGCCCTTGACCAGCTTGAGCAGAGTGCCGGTGCGCTAAGGCTTACTAAGCTGTCTGCCGGGAAAGCCCGCGTGCAGTCTGTTACAAGGCTTATCAAGGAGTTGAACAGAACGCTCAACAGCGATGATGAGTCGTATTATGCAATTCCCCGTGAGCAGGACATGCTGACTCAAATGTTGTTCCTGTACGAGATTTCGGACAGCAAGACGCTGTTTGACTGGATAGACCCGGATTACAAAATGGCGTACGTTCATGTGGAGCTGTCAAACTATCAGGCGACGGCAATAATAGATGACCTTGATACAATAAAGAACAGGGCGCGTGAGCTTTTCCCGACTGCAAGGACTTATGTCGTGGGTGAGGTTGTTAACTATGCGGAGATGAACGGCAAGCTTGTTTCTGCAGAGTTAAAGTCGTTCATCGGTTCGTTCATTATCATTGCGCTGCTTCTTATGCTTGCGTTCTCGAGCGTGCGCACTGGACTTATCGGCATGATTCCGAATATCGCGCCTGTATTGATTGTAGGCGGTGTCATGGGGTACTGCGCGTTCTATCTGGACATGCTTACAATGACCATCATGCCTATGATTCTGGGAATTGCCGTAGACGACACAATTCATTTTACGAATCATATAAAGTTTAAGCTGGAAGAGCATACGGATTATAAAGACGCAATCATGGTTTCATTCCGTGAGATAGGAAAGACGATGGGCATGACTACTTTTATTCTGTGTGCGATGTTCCTGATGTATATGTTCAGCCCGATGGCTTGTTTATATAGAGTAGGGATGCTGGCAATATTTGGTTTAGGCTCTGCGCTTATTGCGGACTACACCATTACGCCGGCACTGATGTATCTAGTAAAACCTTTTGGAAAAGCTGTTCGTAAGGAGGAAAAAAATGAAAATGATTTTTAAGATGCAGCCCGCCTTGTTTGTATTGCTCGCATTGTGCGCGGCAACTGTATTTGCTCAAGAACTTACTGGCTATGATATTGCAAAGAAAGCCGATGAAGTTGACAAGGGCAAGACCAGTTCCTACACGGCCTCAATGACTCTTATTGACAAGAAGGGCAACAAGCGCGTTCGCGAAGTTATTATGCGCAGCAAGGACTACGGCGACACTAAAAAGACTGTCATCGTATTCAACACGCCGAAGGACGTTGCTGGTGTGTCGTACCTGATGTTTGAATATGACGATGCGGTGGACGGAAGTTCCCGTGACTCTGATAACTGGCTGTATATGCCGGCAATGAAAAAGACTCGCCGTATTTCCGGCTCTTCAAAGGGCGATGACTTTATGGGAACTGACTTCACCTATGAGGATATGGGCGACCGGGGGCTTTCAAAGGATACGTTCAACCTTGTTGGCGAAGAGACGGTTGCAGGGAACGCCTGTTGGAAAGTTGAGTGCGTTGCGAAGGATAAGACTGAAAAGAATCCGCGCAGAATTATCTGGTTCAGAAAGGACAGTTATATCATGCAGAAAGCGGAATTCTACGACAGGCAGAACAACTTGCAGCGTGTGCTTGAGTGTTCAGACATACGGCAGATAGACGGCATTTGGACGACAGGAAAGATGTTCATTAAGAATCTGCTCACCAACCACAGCACGCTTCTTGAGATGAAAGACGTTAAGTACAATATGCCGCTCAAAGACTCTATCTTTACGGTTGCTTCGTTGGAGCGGGGCACGGCCAGATGAACTTGGCCAAGGAATGTGTAAAAGCCTTTGCTCTTTTTGCAACTGCTGCCTGTGCCTTTCAGACATGGGCGCTTGACCTTGACTTTAAGGGCAAATTTTTTACGCAAGCCGGCATTGGAATTCCTAATGGCCACCAGTCCGCCAACGAAGGCGAGCTTCTTTTATGTGCAACCGGTGCGGAAGGTGCGGTAACGGCGTATTCTGGGAACAACACCATGTACGCGGACACATCTCTTTTGTGCGATTATATCGTAAACGAAGACAAGCTCTCGTTCAGGGTGAAAGAAGCTTGGTACGATTACAACGGCGGCTGGTGGAATGTGCGCATCGGCAGGCAGATTACCGCATGGGGCGCGGCAGACGGTCTGCAGGTGACGGACGTTCTTTGTCCGCAGGACACAACGTCAATCTGGACAAGCGACTACAGCGAGAGCCGTCTTGGCATTGATGCGCTCCGCCTTTCTCTTTTAAACGAAACGCTTTCGCTCGATGCGTATTGGATTCCTTTTTTTACTCCCAATGAGCTGCCGCTAAAAGATGGCAATCCTTTAAAAGAAATTGTAGTGCCGTCTTCTGTGTCGATGGGCGGTATGACTGTTACCGTGAACAAGGTGAGCGAAGACAGTTTTGAAAAGCCTGATGTAACTTTACGCAACGGAGAGTACGCGGCGCGGTTAAAAGCCTTTTTGCCCTTTGCTGACCTTTCGCTCTACGGCTATTACGGCTGGGACGATATGCCTGTGATGAAGTATTCTGTCGGTACGGCGATTACTGTAGGCGGCAGTTACGAGCGCATGGCTATGTTCGGTGCGGACGCTTCTATTCCCATCCGCTCTGTGGTGCTCCGGCTTGAAGGCGCCGTGTTCCCCGACAGGGCTATGGTGCTTTCGGCAGGCGAGCAGGTAATGGCGCAGTTTACTGCAATGCGTTCTGGAAAGACGGAGTTTGACTATTTTGTAAGACGCAATCAGATGGCCGGGCTTATTGGACTTGACTTTACGCCGGCGTTCTGCACGATTACCGTTCAGTACTACATTGATACAGTCACTGGCTCTGTCGGCATGCTTGACAGGGAGCGTTTTGTTCACAAGGCGACGTGCAGCGTCTCAAAAAGTTTTCTGCGTGACACGCTTGATTTGTCTCTTACTGGCATAATGGAACTAAAGCATTTTAGCGGCATGATAAATCCCTGTGTGAAATACAGTGTGAGCGACCAGCTTAGTGTGAGTCTGGACTCAAGTTTCTTTTTCCGAGGTCCTGATAAAGAGAACCGGGGAGAGTATGCCGCCTATGAGGATTTGGACTGCATCAGTCTCAAAGCCGTGTTCAGTTTTTAGAAAGCAGGTAAGGCGATATGATTGACTTTTGTGTTTTCTCTCTGTAGAATGAGCATTGTTAAGAGTTAGTTTATAGTAACAGGAGTTTTATATGAATATTACGCTTGGCGATGTTGAGACTACTGCTCTGATTCCGCTTTCAATCAAGGCAAATGAAACAAAGCGACCATCTGCGCGCATAAAGGACAATAAGGCTGTTGCAATCATCAGTGCGCTCGGCATAGATACAGCACCGTACGACAAGTTTATGTCTCATGAAGGTGTTATTGCAAGAACGATTATGCTTGACAAGATGGTTAAGGATTTTATCTCAAAGAATCCAGAGGGCGTTATTGTAAACTTGGGGGCTGGTTTTGACAACCGCCTTGAGCGTGTTGACAACGGAAAAATCTTTTGGTTCGACCTTGACCTTGCGGACTCTATTGCCACAAGAAAAAAGGCCTTTGAGGAAAGCGAACGGAATAAGATGCTTTGCGCAAGCGTACTTGAGGATACTTGGTGCGCGGAAGTCAAGGCTGAAGTGAGCAAGCGTAATGCTTCCGTGCTTTTTATTGCGGAAGGCTTGTTTATGTACTTGTCAATGGAAGACATCAAGAAGATGCTTTCGATTCTCAAGAATAATTTTGAGCATGCCGTTTTTTTTGCCGAGCAGAACAATCCTATGATGGTAAAACACCAGAAGTACCATGATACGGTGCGGAATACCAATGCCGTCTTTAGGAGCGGAACAAAAAGCGCTCAGGAAATTGCTGATTTGGTGGATGGTGTTAAACTGGTGGAAGAGCATAGCTTTAACGAGGAGATGAAGAAATATTCGATTCGCGCAAAAATCTTTGCGCTTCTTCTTCCTTCTATGAATGACCGCTGGGCAATATTTGAGTGGTAAAAATGATAAACGTAATCATAATAGCTGTAATTGCAGTTCCTGTTTTATTGGGCATAAAGAAATTTATAGGTATCACAAAGGGCGAAAACTGTTGTTCTTCAACACCTCTTGCAGTAAAAAGAACTGGACCTGCTGACAAGAATAAGGCGAACTATACTTGCTCTGCAACGGTGTCAATACAGGGGATGGCTTGTAAAAACTGTGCCGCCCGCGTAGAGAATGCCTTGAACGCATTGGACGGAATATGGGCAAAGGTAAGCCTTGCAAGGTCTTGCGCAAAGGTTCTTTCTAAAAAAAATATTGACGAAGCGTTGATAAGAGACACTATTACCAATGCCGGGTATTCCTGCGGAGAGTTTACGCAGGAAATATAAGAGGTGAAAATCTATGGAACAGACAAAAAAACAACGGTCGCTTCTTTCATGGATTCTTGAATTTGCGGAAGCAAAAAAAAAGAATCTGTATGCGAGTATTTTTCTTGCGGTATTAAGCGTGGCGTGTGCAATTGCGCCGTACTTTTTTATAGCGAAAATTATAGCCCGGCTTTTGGACGGAGAGCGTGACTGGAACGTATTTTTGCACGATGGCATAGTTATAGCCCTGTTTTGGTCTGGAAACGTTGTTTTTCATGCGTTTTCTACAACGATGTCACACATGGCGACATTCTCTGTGCTTGCAAATGTGCGAAAGCGCCTTTGCGACAAGCTTTCACGAGTTCCGCTGGGCACGGTGCTCTCTATTCCGTCAGGTTCCCTCAAGAATACAATCGTGGAGCGAGTTGACAGCATGGAGACTACGCTTGCGCATATCGTGCCGGAGTTTACTTCTAACCTGTTGTTGCCGGTCTGCATTTTTGTCTATATATTTACGATTAACTGGAAGATGGCGTTCGCTGCCCTTATTACTTTTCCTGTCGGTATGACGGCAATGATGCTCATGTTCTTGCACTACGAAGCTCCGTTCCGCCGTACTATAGCAAGCACAAAGGCCTTGAATGACACGGCAGTGGAATACATCAACGGCATTGAAGTAATCAAGGCATTCGGCAAGTCAAAGACATCGTATGATAAATTTGTTGCTGCTGCAAATGAAAATTCCGCGAGTTTCATTGACTGGATGCACATGAATGTCTGGAATATGGCAATCAGTATGACTGTTTCACCGGCGACTCTTGTCTCTGTGCTGCCCATAGGCGGCTTTATGGTTCTGCACGGAACGCTTTCCGCAATCGACTTTATTACCATCATTATTCTTTCGCTAAGCTTGATTCAGCCGATTCTTACAATATTTTCGTATCAGGATGACATGGCGAAGGCCGGCATCATCTTTGGAGAAGTAGGTTCTTTACTGGAGCTTGACGAACTTGTCAGACCTGCTGAAGATAAGGCGGAGCCAAAAGATAATTCTGTTGTCTTAAAGGACGTTCTCTTTAGCTATAGAAAGGACGGTGACGTTTCTGAAATCCTGCACGGAATCAGCATGACTGTTCCGCAGGGCAGTTACGTTGCTCTTGTCGGGCCGAGCGGTAGCGGCAAGTCCACAATCGCTCGTCTTATTGCGTCATTGTGGGATGTTGATTCCGGCAGTATAGAAATCGGCGGTGTGAACATAAAGAACTTGTCGCTTGAAAACTACAATAAGCGCGTCGCGTTTGTAAGTCAGGACAATTTCTTGTTCGATATGTCAATCCGCGAGAACCTCCGTATCGGCCGTCCGTCTGCGACCGATGCAGAGGTTGAGGAAATCGCACGGCAGAGCGGCTGTTATGACTTTATTATGTCGCTCGAAAACGGCTTTGACACCGTTGTGGGCGGCAGCGGCGCGCACCTTTCCGGCGGAGAGCGGCAGAGAATCGCCATTGCCAGAGCTATGGCAAAGAACGCCCCGATTGTAATATTGGACGAAGCCACTGCCTATACCGACCCTGAGAACGAGGCGATTATCCAGAAGTCTGTTGCCCGTCTGGTACAGGGCAAAACGCTTATTGTTATTGCTCACCGCCTTTCCACGATTGCAGATGCGGATAAAATCTTTGTAATAAGGAACGGGCTAATACAAGAAAGCGGAACGCATGAGCAGCTTCTTAGTACTGGGGGTCTTTACAAAAATATGTGGCAGGCGCATATAAGCGCAAAGGATTCAGACTCAGAGGAGGCTTTGGTATGATAGAGATTCTGAACAGGTTCTTTCGGTTTTGCGGAAAGAAGAACGGACGAAAGTTCTTTATCACTATTCTTATCGGTTTGCTAAACTCATTCTTTGTTGCATTCAGAATCGCCGCCGTGGCAGTTATGCTGCGCGGTATAATCGGCTCTCTCGATGCAGCCGGTGCGGTACAGTTTAATGCAAATACCATCTGGCTTGCTTTTGCAATAATGATTGTCAGTCTGGCTGGCGCGACAGTGACCAAGCGCATTTCTTCCATGATGCAGACCGAGGCCGGTTATGACACCTGCGCTACCAAGCGAATAGAAATCGCCGAGCATCTGCGCTATCTGCCGATGGGATACTTTAACGAAAACAGCCTGGGCTACATCACGTCAGTGACAACAAATACGATGGAGCAGCTCGGCGACGTTGCGACGCGTGTAATCATGTTGGTAACGCAGGGAATCCTTGACACTTCGCTTATCATTGCAATGCTCTTTGTGTTTGACTACCGCATTGCACTCATCGCGCTGGCAGGATTTATCGTCTTTTTGTTAATCAACACGTTGATGCGTGTTCAGCTCCGTTCTGTGAGTAAGGAAAAGACTGTCGTGGATTCTGCTGCTGTTTCTGAAATATTAGAGTATATTCAGGGAATTGCGGAAGTCAAGGCGTATAACCTCACTGGCAGACAGTCTGCAAAGTTGAACCGCAGCATAGAAAACTCCGCCCGCGTAAATACAAACATGGAGCTAAAATGTATTCCCCTCTCAAATGTGCAGAGTCTGGTCGCAAAGCTTACAGGTGTTGCTATCCTGCTTGCCGCAATATACTTTTACTTGGGCGGAAGCATGGCTCTCGCGGATACAGCTACAATGCTTGTCTGTGCGTTCATGCTTTTCTCAGCCCTTGAGGTCGGCGGAAATTACAGCGCCCTGCTGCGGGTGGTTGACTTGAGTGTGGAAAAGGCACAGAAAATTCTGGATTTGCCTACGATGGACATCGATGGCAAGGCTTTGGAAAATGAAGCTCCTGCAAAAGACCGCTCACTTATTGCGAACAATATCACATTCTCTTATACACAGCGCGAACCGAAACGAAAAATCATAGACGGCGTGTCGCTTTCAATTCCGCCTAAATCGACAATTGCTGTCGTGGGACCGAGCGGAAGCGGCAAGACGACGTTCTGCCATCTGCTTGCACGTTTCTGGGACGTGGATTCGGGGAACGTCACACTTGCCGGGCGTGATGTTCGTGATTATTCAATGGATGACTTGATGAAAAACTTCAGCTTTGTGTTCCAGAGCGTCTATCTTTTTCACGACACTATTGCGAACAACATCCGCTTTGGTGAGCCGTCCGCTCCGATGGATAAGGTTATCGCGGCGGCTAAAAAAGCATGCTGCCATGACTTTATAGAAAAGCTCCCGGACGGCTATAATACCGTGATAGGCGAGGGCGGCGCAAGTCTTTCGGGCGGTGAAAAGCAGCGTATCTCGATAGCCCGAGCTATAATGAAAGACGCGCCGATTATCGTGCTTGACGAAGCTACGGCCAATATTGATCCAGAGAACGAGCGGGAGCTTATGAGCGCAATTGCCGAACTTACGCAGGAAAAGACGGTGATAATGATTGCTCACCGCTTAAAGACTGTGCGGAATGCAGACCAAATCATCGTGCTGGACAAAGGCAAGATAGTGCAGCAAGGAAAGCACGATGATTTGATGCGGCAGGACGGAATATACCGGTGCTTTGTTGGAGAGCGCCGGGAAGCTGTCGGCTGGAAGATTTAGGCTTTTTTTGCGTGCTGCTCAAGTGCATGCAAAAATACAAATGCAAGCAGACCTACAGCAACAATGATTACGCCAAGCAAGGTATCTTTTGCCGACAGGTCAAAAAAGCTTTCGCCTTCCATAACGCTTGCAATGCCGTCAACGCTCCACATCAGCGCTGAGGCAGCGTACATTAGCGTTAGTGTTATCAAGTTTTTTGAGGCTTTCCCTTTTTTGCTCTGTCTTAGTAAGAATGCCGCACAGACGAGCGCGGCGCAGGCAGTGAGAATCAGGCACATGTTCTTGTTCTCCCTGCTAGCCAGCTCTTAAAGTGCGGAGCAAGCATACAGCCTGCTGCCCAGACAGCTGTTGTGAGCAAACTCATTCCAACGCCGACTGTCGCAATTTCGTGCAGCATGCTCGGAATGTCGGCCGGATTCTGCATGGCTGTCAAAAAGGGCGGATAGAGTACGACTTCGCCGTGGTAGATGTGCTCTACTGCCAAAAGAAACGAGCCGCCGTACAGCATCTGCTCAAGCACGGAAATGCGATTGCGCCAAATCTGAACCTTTTCGTTAGATGAAGTCTTTTTTAAGACAATTTTCTTTACGGCAGAAACAATTATTGCTTCTGCCAACGGTGCTGTGAAACATGCCATATTTTCCTCCTCATGAATTCACTTTTTTATTGCTGAGTTTTTTCAGTGCTAGTTCGTATAGCTTCAAAAACCGAGTCGAAAGCGATTCCTTTTTCTGACGCGATTGTTTGAACATCCTCATATTCTGGGTAATAACGTTTTTGTCCGCTCTGCAATGTCACTTTTTTTACTCGTGCTGTTCCGTATTCTGTCTGTACTGTGATAATTTCTCGCGGTAAAACCGTCCGCTCCAGCTCCATCCGGCGGATTCCTATGGTCGTTGTCTGCTCGAAAAGAATCCGTTCCATCTGGGGAATATCCTTCTTTTCGCAGATAACGGTAATCAGCGTCGCGGGGCGGTTTTTTTTCATAAAGCACGGAGTGAACGAAACATCCCTCGCTCCTGCCTTGAACAGTTCGGTCATTGCAAATGACAGCTTTTCACCGCTACTGTCGTCAATGTTCGTCTCAAGCTTCCAGATTGTGTCTTTTTTTATGTCGGAGTCTTCTTGTATCACAAATGCGCGAAGAATTGACGGCACTTGATAGGCTCGCTTTCCGCAGCCCATGCCGACGCGTGTAATGGTGTAATCTTGTGGAAGTTTCTTGTCTGTCATTACGGCTGCAATAAATGCTGCTCCGGTCGGAGTAATCCGCTCTCCGTAAAGGTTTGAAAGCTTAAGGGGGAGCTTGTGCTCGCTCGCAATGTTTGCTACTGCAGGAACAGGGATAGGCAGAATTCCGTGCTGGCAATGAACCGTTCCGCAGCCTTCCACCAGGCATGGAACATAGACCTTGCTTATGTCCAGGTTGTCAAAGCAGACTGCGGCGGCGATTATGTCTACAATAGAATCTATAGCGCCTACTTCGTGAAAGTGAACTTCATCTTTGCTTTTGTTGTGGGCCTTGCTTTCTGCCTCTGCTACGATGTCAAATGTTTTTATTGCGATGGCTCTGGCCTTGTCGCTCATGACCGTGGTATTGATGATTTTGATTATATCAGAAAGTCCCCTGTGCTCGTGGTGGTGATGTCCGTCATGCTCGTGGTCATGGTGGTGATGTTCATGTTCATCTTGATGATGCTCGTGTTCATCATGTCCGCTGTCTGCGTGCTCTGTATGGCCGTACAGATATTCCATGTCGTGGTCGTGGTTTTGGTGCGCGGAATCAAGAATCACGTCAAAGTCGCACATGGCAACGCCTGACTTCTGCACGCGGCTGATTTTTGTTGTAAATCCGTCTGCAGGAATGGAATCCAGTGCCTTTTGCAGAACCTGAGGATCAGCACCGGCATCAAGAAGAGACGCGACAATCATATCTCCAGAAATTCCTGTCTGGCATTCAAAATATAAAGACTTCATTTTTTTCCTCCGCGGCTTCCACAGGCAAGCCGATTTATCTGCGTTGCAATGTATGCAGCTCCGTAACCATTATCTATATTTACCACACTTATTCCGTTAGCGCAAGAGTTTATCATTGAAAGCAGCGTCGCAACGCCGCCCAGGTTTGCCCCGTAGCCTACGGACGTTGGAACGGCGATTACAGGAACACTGACTAGCCCGCCCAGCACGGAAGCCAGTGCGCCTTCCATTCCGGCTACGGCAATTACGGCATTAGCCTGCTTGATTTGCCCTGCTTTTGCAAGCAGACGGTGAAGCCCTGCTACGCCTATGTCGTAAAAGCGCTCTACGTTGCCGCCAAAGAATTCCGCTGTCTGGGCTGCTTCTTCTGCAACCGCCATGTCGGCGGTTCCCGCACTGCAGACTGCAATTCTGCCGCAGCGTTCTGTTTCTGGATTTTTGCGGAGCATTATCAGGCGAGAAAGTTTGTCATACGTTGCAGTTGCAAAGTTTTTTTGTATCAGCTTTCCCTGCTGTTCGCTTGCACGAGTTCCCAGCACTTCGCCCTGTGATTCGTAGAGTCGTGAGAAAATCTTTACAAGGTGCTCATCACTTTTTCCCTGGCAAAAAACAACTTCGCTGAAGCCTGTCCGCTCCTTGCGCGTTAAGTCAAGTTTTGCAAATCCTAAGTCATCAAATTCATTCATAGCTATCTCTCTGTCTCTAGAACTCTGTTCATGCTGCCGCTTTGGAAGCCATGCAGGTCGAGAGTCACATACAAAAAACCGAGCGATAAAAAATACTTGTGTATGGAGTCGCGCTTTTCCATGATAGCGTCAAAGTATTCTTCCGGCACTTCGATGCGCGCAAGCTTTTGGTGGACTCTGACCCGCAGCTGCGGTATTCCATAGTCGTGTAAGAAAAGTTCCGCGCGGCGCACTGCCTCTAGCATTTCCGCCGTGATTTCTTCTCCGTAAGCAAACCGGGATGCTAGACAGGCAAAAGACGGCTTTTGCGCCGTGGAAAGCTCGAGCTTTCCGCTCAGTTCCCGTACGTCTTCTTTTGTAAAGCCGCATTGCTGCAGCGGACTCAGAACTTCTAGCTCTTGCAGCGCCTTGAGTCCTGGGCGGTAGTCGCTTAGGTCGTCTTTATTGCTCCCGTCAGCTACAAAAGCGAAGCCCTCTTGTTTTGAGAGCGCGGCAATCCTGTTGAACAGTTCCTTTTTGCAGATGTAGCAGCGGTCGGCAGGGTTTTGCGCAAAACCAGGAATCTCAAGCGGATTGAGTTCTATCGTCTTATGCGGAATGTCGTTTTCTTTGCAGAAGCGCTGTGCGTCCTGTATGTCGCAGTCGTTCATAACTGGGGAACGGACAGTAACGGCCAGGCAATTTGCCGCAAGCTCGTCGGATGCGACTTTTAGAAGCAGGGTTGAGTCAACGCCGCCGGAGAAAGCTACTATGATCGAGCCGCATTTTTTGAGGAGTCCTTTAAGGGCATCGTATTTAGCATTCAGTTCCACCATCATACTATCACATGATACTATATGAATTGAAAAAATACTAACATGTTTTGTTATTACGTCATAGACGCGGCGCAAAAATAAGAATATACTCTGTGCAGAGTCTATGAGTAAGATAATGAACATTGCCGTATTGGTTTCCGGGGGCGGAACGAATCTGCAGGCCCTTATTGATTATGAAAAGTCCCATGCAGACTGTCCGTATCATATTGTTCTGGTGGCGTCTAATACAAAGAACGCGTATGCCTTGGAACGCGCAAAGGCTGCCGGAATCACCGCCGAAGTGCGCAGTCCTGTATCTGTGCTCGGTGCCGCAAAGGCGCAGCAGGCTGACCGCGACCAGAAGCGGATTGCGGTTTCTGACGCGATTCTGGAACTCTGCCGTGAAAGCAAGGCCGATGCGATTGTATTGGCCGGCTATCTGTCTGTGCTGGGAGGCGCTATTCTTGAAGCATACAAGGACAGAATCATAAACCTGCATCCGGCGCTGCTGCCAAAGTTCGGCGGCGTGGGAATGTGGGGCGATAACGTCCACAAGGCGGTGATTGCCGCTCATGAGACGGAAAGCGGCTGTACGGTGCATTTGGTGGATTCCGGTTGTGATACCGGCAAGATTCTGGTGCAAAAGAAAGTTCCTGTCCTGGCTGATGATACGCCCGAATCTCTGTATGCACGTATTGCCCCCAAGGAACACGAGGCATTGATTGAAGGTGTGATTGCCCTTGCCAAAATGCAGGAAAACGTATAGGACATAAAAAAAGGCAACTGCAAAACGTCAGTTGCCTTTTTTATTGACCCTCGCGGGAATTGAACTCGCAACCTACAGCTTAGGAGGCTGTCGCTCTATCCAATTGAGCTAGAGGATCGAAGATAGAAATGGAACGAACTTGTTCGTTCCATTTCTATCTTTACGAGTTTTATTCGGCCGCAATCCGCGTCCGCTTTTTGCTTTCGCAAAAAGACATAAAACTCGTAAATAGTTGCTTTACCTTTAGCGCAGTCCGCGCTGGTATTGCTTATTTGCTGTCTTTTGCACGCTCGACGAATGATCCGTCACGTGTGTCGATAACAATCTTGTCATCAGTATTGCAGAAAAGAGGAACCTTTACTTCAATTCCTGTGTCAAGAGTAGCCGGCTTAAGAGACTTTCCAGAAGTGTCACCCTTAATGCCAGGCTCGCAGTATGTGATTGTGCGGGTTACGTTTACAGGAAGGTTAATACCAACCGGCTTTCCTTCGTAGTAAGTAATCTTGATTTCAAACTCATCATCAGGAGATACATATCCCCAGTTGTCACCGAGGTCTTCCTTTTCCAAAGGAACATCATCGTAGCTTTCCTGATCCATGAAGTGGAAGGTGTTTCCATCAATGTAGGAGAGCTTTACGTTCTTTTCCTCAAGGTCAACTTCATCAAACTTTTCACCTGCATCGAGACCGACATCCTGTGTTCCGCCGGTAACAATATTCTTTACACGAAGCTTTGTTGTCATGCCCTGGCGTCCGGATTTCTGTCCGAGCATCTTCTGTACGATAAACGGCGAACCTTCAAACATGAAAGCCGTTCCTACTCTGATTTCATTAGTTGTCAACATAGTCTTATCTTCCCTACAAAAAGAGTGCTTTTAGTATATAGAATTTACTGCTTAATTGCAACTGGTGCGTGAAAAATCTATTCTATATTCCTGTATTTTAGCGGAGTTATTCCCTTATAATGCTTGAATGTCTTTATGAAATAGCTTAGGTCATTAAAGCCGCAGTCTGTTGCTATGTCCGCAAGCTTTGCGCCGCTGTTCCTGAGTTTGTCGCATGCCATGTTTACTCTGAACCAGTTCAGGTATTCGATGGGGGAGCGGCAGGTCACTTCCCTAAAAAGGCGGCAGAAGTATTTGGGCGAAAGCCCCGCGATTTCTGCCAGCGATTCAAGGCTGATATTTTCGTTGTAGTTTTCCTTGATGTAATTAAGCACGGACTTGAACTGCTCCGTCTGCTTCTGTTTTTTTTCTGAAAGTATTTTCTTCTGGCTATAGAGGTGCTGTTTTTTTATTTCCGAAAAGATAAGCAGAATTAGTGCCGGAATACGCAGCTCGTAGCCTTCGTCCGCGTTTTTGAAAGTTTCAAATAACTGTTCCGCAAAATTCAGAATCGCCGTGTTTTTTGCGGAGATAACGTTTTCCAAATCAAGGTTGCCGCTGATTACGGAATTTATAAAGTCATCGCTTACGTAGCTGTGTATGCGTATCATGTCGGGATTGAACACGACGGACTCAAACAGGGCAATAGACTTTTGCTCCGCGTCCCCATGCAGTATTTTGCCGGGTATGATGCAGAGGTCGTCTTTGTGCAATGCCTCTACTTTGTGCCCGACAAGAATATGATATTCGCCTGAAATGACGTGAATCAGCTCAAATTCTTTATGCCAGTGAACAGGCAAATCGTAGCGTGCGTCCACTGTATTTGAGAGATAGTACTGTATGGGGAACACCAATGTTCCCCGTTTTAGTGTTTCCTCTTCCCCTCTGTTCAAGTGCTTTTCTCGCTTGGGGAAAAGAGAATACTCGTTGATTAAAGCCTTTGCCATTTCTGTCGCTATTAATTGTATAATTAATTGGACAGAAATGCAATTTGTTTACCCGTGAAACGGCGTTAGTAGCTTACGACTAGCAGTGCAGGATGTCTATGTTTTGTCCGGTAAGGCCGACGACGGCGCCCTGCTTTGCCTCTGACGAATCCGGGTGGGCGATGAGCCATTTGTTGCGTGCCCAAAGGAGCTGGTCTTCGTCATTTGCGGGTTTGATTTCCGGCTTTGCGGTGTTTGTGTTCTTAGGGAGTACGATGACTACGCGGAAGCCGTCTGTCTTTTTGCCGTCGATGAGGTCGTTGCAAGGGGCATAGTGCAGTGTTGTCTCGTAGATTTCAACAACCATGCCTGCCGGTACGCGGAATGCCTCAACCTTTTCGGTGCTGAGCTTGTTCTTTTCTATATCCTGTGCGCTGGCGAGCAAAAGAATGATGTCGTCTGCCGGAATGTTAAGCTCGCTGCCGCGGTGGTATTCAAGGCAGTTGAGCTTAGTGTTGTTTCCGTTGCAGAAGCCCAACTGGATTGGCATTCCGCCGTAAGCCTTGTCACTGAATTCTTTTGCTATAGGCAACGCTTCCAAGTCTGCCTGTGACGGTTCGTATATCGTGCTGTCTTTTGGCTCTGCTGTTTTTGCCACAAGAGTCTCAACGAGCGCGCTTGTGTCGTATCCTGTAAGGATGCGTCCGTATTTCCTGAATTTCTTAGAATAAACGCTGTTAATCTTCATATATATACCTCTTATATATTTTTTAGTTTATTTTTGCCAAGTCCTTGTACACATTCTTAAGTGCAGGGTAGACTTCTGTATAGAGCTTATAGAATTTTTCGTATTCCTTGCTGTTTTCTGCAATCGGGTTCTGCGGCGGGTTCGTCTTGATAACCGCATCACAACCCTCCGGTACTGAAGAATATATACCTGTTCCAACGCCGGCAAGAATTGCCACTCCGAGCGCAGGACCTTCTTTGCTTACAACTGTCTTAACTGGAATGCCATATACATCTGCGAGCATCTGTCTCCAGAGCGGACTTGAGCCGCCGCCGCCACAGGCAAGCATTGTATCAATGCTGACGCCCATGCTGCGGAGAACTTCAAGGGAATCTCTCTGGCTGTATGTTACACCTTCCATAACGGCGCGGAGCATGTGCTGCTTAGTGTGCATGGCGGAAAGCCCAAAGAACACTCCTCTGCAGTCCGGGTCAAGGTGCGGAGTGCGCTCTCCCATAAGGTAGGGCAGGTAGAGCAGCTTTTCTGCGCCTATCGGTATGCGTTCAGCCTGTTTGTCCATAAGGTAGTATGGGTCTTTGCCCATGCCGTCTGCCGTAAGCATTTCCTCATGGCAGAAGTTGTCGCGGAACCACTTGAGCGAAAGTCCTGCCGCCTGTGTTACGCCCATCACATGCCATGCGCCCGGAACGGCGCAGCAGAATGTGTGCACGCGTCCCTGCGGATCTATAGAAAGCTTTGTTGTGTGCGCAAATACGACACCGCTTGTTCCGATTGTGGTAAATGCCCTGCCGTCCACAACTGTGCCTGTTCCGACAGCGGCTGCGGCATTGTCTCCGGCTCCGCCGACAACAGGTGTTCCCGCGTTAACGCCGCAGAGTTCCGCGGCTTTAGCAGTGACTTTGCCGGTTACTTCCGGTGACTCATATACCTTTGCAAGCAGAGACTTGTCTATGCCGAGCTTTTCAAGAACTTCGTCTGACCACTGTCTTTTTGGCACGTCAAGCAGCTGCATTCCAGAAGCGTCGCTTACTTCCGTGGCGAATTCGCCTGTGAGCATGTAGCGCACGTAGTCCTTTGGCAAAAGGATGTGCGCACACTTTGCGTATACTTCCGGCTCGTTGTTCTTTACCCACATGATTTTACTTGCCGTAAAGCCTGTGAGCGCCGGATTTGCTGTTATTTCGATAAGACGTTTTGCGCCTACCTTGGCAGTGATTTCCTCACATTCCTTGGCGGTTCTCTGGTCACACCAGATTATGCTCTTGCGCAGTACGTTACCAGCCTTGTCGAGCATGACGAGACCGTGCATTTGGCCGGAAATACCGATTCCCTTGATATCTTCCTTTTTAACACCGCTTTTTTCAATGACGGCTTTCATGCTTTCAGACGCAGCATGCCACCAGTCGTTCGGATCTTGCTCTGCCCATCCGTTGTGCGGCTGGTAAAGCGGATATTCAATTGTTTTTGAGGCAAGGGGTGTCCCTGCTTCGTCAAATATAACGGTTTTTGTGCCGCTAGTTCCTAAGTCAACACCAATAAGGTAAGCCATTTTTCGCCCCATTTTAAAAATTCTATAAATCCATTATATTAGATGTGCGAATTTATGAAATAGGGAATTTTGCGGATTTCTTGCTATTTTTAGCACTCTTCAAAGTGCGGCCTGTACTTTCCGCTCAGTGCAAGAACAGCAAAGAAATACAGGCAGTTATCATAGTAGCGTCTTCTTCCTGTGCGCATTGGCATATTCCACAACCTTTCTACGGCTCTTACGGCGGCAGGGGTGGCTTTTACGTCGTTCAGTGCAAGGGTGGCCTCGGCAATTGTGGCAATAAGTCCGTAGGGATGGCGGGCAAGCTTTTCAAGTTGTTTGCCCCCTGTCGTGTAGTCGTGCAAATCGGCAAGCTCCTTGCCGTCAAAGAAGTTGATTATGTTCTGTGCTATTTTGGCGTATCCGTCTCTTCTGCCGAACCATAGGGAGTCCAGACCTATGTTTGCGGCAACTCTGTATGCGTCCGAAAAGAAAGTGCCGTGCTGTTTTTGCGGCAGGGGAGTGCCGTCATCAGTTGCGTATTCTGCTGCAAGCCCCGTGTCCGGGTGACACGCCTTTACGATGTATGCCCGGCTTGCCTCTGCCGCATCAAGCCAGAACTGCCTGTCGCACTCATCTGCGTATTTGGCAAAAATCTCATAGAAGTGCGGCAGGTGGTATGAAGGGTCTGTAAAAGTGCAGTCCGGTACAAATCGTATATGGTGGTTTTCGGCGAACCACATCTTGTGCTTGCCGTGGATTGCTGTACGCAGTATCGCCCTCGCTTCTTCTGTGTAGTTGAATATACCTTCTCCGTTCCCCCAGCGCTCGGCCGCCAGAAACAAGTCCATTGCAAAGTACTCTTCGCCGTCAGGCGCAGGGCCGTCAGAGTTCTTTGTGCCGTCAGTCTTGTTTGACCAGCAGAAGTAACCCGCGTTTTCCCCCGATTCAAGGTACATATATTTCCTCGTCCAGTTCCAGAGCTTGTCAAAAATGTCTTTCCTGTTCATCTGCAGAGCCATCATCATGCCGTAGGACATACCTTCCGTCCGTGCGTCGTCGTTGCCGGTGTCTTCCATATAGCCGCTGTGTTCGTCCGCATCAAAGTAAAAATGCGAAGGTTCTTTCTTGTCAAATATATTGTTCCAGCATGAGATGACTTTATCTTCTATTTCAAATTTTGAATGTCCGAGTTCTTCAAAAAGATTACGCATAGAATCACCATAGCACTAAAATATGAGTAAATCCATAAAGAAAAATACCTATACAAAAAAAGTCGCTAATGATTTATAACGTAGTAAGCTATAAAATACGTTCTATCAGACCTGCTATATAAGGGGAATAAAATTGAAAGGGCTTCATATAAAGGGGATTTATTCATCGGGGATGGTTTTGCAGCAGAATGCAAAGAACTGCATATTCGGTACGGCTTTGGCGAACACAACGGTGAGTCTTTCGTTCAGGGGGAATGTGATTCCGTGCGTCTCCCATTCAGACGGCAGCTGGAAAATCGAATTCAATCCCGGCGCTGCCGGAGGCCCTTTTGACTTTGTAGTAAAGAGCGGTGAGGATTCCATTGTCTATAAGGATGTATTTGTCGGTGAAGTCTGGCTGCTTTCGGGGCAGTCAAATGCCGAACTAAAGATGGAAAGCCTAAAATTTCATTACCCCGAAGAGTTCAGTGCAGAAAAAAATGCCAATGTAAGGATGATAAATGTTCCTATAAAATACTCTTTCGACGGAGAAAAGAACGAGGTTGAAAATCCGCAGTGGCTTTGCGCCGCCCCTGAGACAGTCGGGCTTATGTCCGGCACAGGCTACTTTTTTGCAAAGAAACTTTCACAATCGCTTGGTGTTCCTGTGGGCATCGTAAACGCCAGCCAGGGCGGTTCACCTATCTCTTCGTGGATGAATGAGGAGACTTTGCGTAAGGCAAACTGCACCACGGACTATCTGGGGCTGCTTGCAAAATGGCAGAATGCAGACAATGTTGCTTCTATGCAAAAGACGACCGCGCAGAATCTTGAGGATTGGAACAAGGATTTGAACGCCGGGGTGGAACTTCCTGCGGAGAATGAAACCGAGGGCTGGTCTGACTGCACTGTACCGGGCTTTATAGACGAGCCACAGGAAGCCGGTTTAATTTTGCTTAGACGGACTGTAAAACTTACGGCTGAGCAGGTTAAGATTTGTAACTCGCAAAAAACGCATCTCTGGCTTGGAACTATCCTGGATGCTGATGTCACCTATGTGAACGGCATAAAGGTCGGCGAGACTACATACCGCTATCCGCCGCGCCGCTATGAAATTCCTTCCGGTACTTTACGCGAAGGGGAAAACCTCATTTATGTGCTTGTGCAACGCAATTCCAAAAATCTTCGTATAGTGTTCTACCCCGAAAAGCCCTACTGTCTTTTTACTGACAATGTATCTGTCTGCCCGGTCTCTTTCCGGGGCGTGGAGCCTTGGAAAGAAAGTGCCATTCCCTCTGACGGAGTTTATATAGACTTGACAGGGAGGTGGCAGATGAAAGTCATAAAGAAAATGCCGGACTATCCGCCAGAGCTGTTCTTTGAATGGCAGCCTACCGCTCTTTATAACGCTATGCTCGCGCCATGCTTTAACTACGCAATTAGCGGAGCATTCTGGTATCAGGGGGAGTCAGATGCCGGACGGCCTGAAGAATATAAAAAGCTTCTTCCTCTCATGATTGAACTGTGGCGCAACAAATTTATATATGCAAAAAAAGACTTCCCGTTCGTTGTAATTCAACTGCCGAACTGGGGCGACTTTTACGGCGAGTCATATATCAATGAAGCCCTTAACTGGCCGGCTCTGCGCGAGGCGCAGTCATACAGCGTGCGCACGACTGCAAATACAGGACTTGCTGTCACAATAGATGCAGGAGAATGGAATGACCTGCACCCGGAAAAAAAGCAGACTGTAGGCTTCCGTTCTGCCTATGAAGCCCTGCGTCTGGCTTACGGCAGAAACGATATTGAGTATTCGCCGCGTTTTGTCTCGTTTGAGCGCAGCGGCAATGCCCTTGTGCTCAAGTTTGACTGCGGATGTTCAAGCCTTTTAAGCGCGGATAAGGAACTGTGCGGCTTTTATGTTATAGAAAGGCAGGGCGGCAGGGAGAGCCGCGTTAACGTCAAGGCCAGTATTTGCGGCGACAATGCAGTGCGGGTCGAGCTGCCGTCAGACGGCTGTACAATAACCGAACTGCGCTATCTCTGGGCGGACAGCCCTGCAAGAGTAAGCCTTTATTCAAAGAATCTCATGCTGCCTGCTGAACCTTTCCGTGTAAACTTGCTATAATAAGCTTTGCATGAAGCTTTCTCTTATTCAGTCACTCTGCGTGATTGCGCCGTTGCTTGTTATTGATTCTCTTTTTGTCTACTCGCTGCATCACGCGGAGCGTATTTTGAACCTAAAAAAACTGAACGACTGTGCGGACTCCGTTATCTACACGGTCTCACAGAGTTTTGAGGCAGGCGGTAACTCCTTAAAGAAGATTTACATGAACCGCTATGTGAACGACTTTATCCTTGAGACGCAGTTTGACGGTCCGCTTGATTATTACCAGCGCTATTTTGATTTTACAAAAAAGACCATGTATGACATCAGCGGGAACACGATGAACGTTGTGATTTATGCTGACAATCCTTCAATCTTCAGCGGAGGCATGTTCCGCCGCTCTGAACAACAAGAGAATCAGAGCTGGTATGAGCAGTGCCTTGAAAAGCGCGATAATGTCATCGTCGGTTTTGAATACGCAAAACAGTCATGGGAACTCAGGCGCTATGTCTTTCTTGCCCATGCAATGGACTATTATCACAAGGGGCAGGGAAAGTCCGTTATAAGGCTTGATATAGATTATTCCAGACTCAGGCAGGACATAATGAATGCAAAGTACGAGAGCACTCTGTATATCTGCACAGACGGAAAGATTCTCTTTTCCAATGAGCCTAAGGGCGGCGTGAATGCGGACTTTAAGAATCTTACTGCCAATATAATAGATGGTGCCGCCGTAAAGCGTACGTTCTCTGTATATCAAAAGAATTTCGAGCTGTACGTAATGCCCATAAAGAAAAACGGAATGGAGCTGCTCAAGAACAATATTGTCCTGCTCCTGTTCATCGTCTTTATAAATATCTTTCTGCCTCTTATGATAATGCACGCAATGCTTGAGGCCGAGTACGAGAATAAAATCAAGCAGCAGGAAGCCAACATCGCCCGCCACAAGGCGCAGCTGCTTGCCCTGCACAGCCAGATAAACCCGCACTTCCTTTTCAACGCGCTCGAAAGCATACGCATGCACAGCGTTATAAAAAAAGAGGACGAGACTGCAGAGATGGTGGAAAAGCTCGCTCTGCTGGAACGCCAGTACACTGAGTGGCGCAGGGATGTCGTCAGCATTGAAGAGGAAATCAGCTTTATCAGTGCCTACCTTGAGCTGCAGAAGTACCGCTTCGGCGACCGCCTTAACTATAAGATAGAAGTTGAGGCTGGCGCGGAGTCTTTTGTCGTGCCAAAGCTGGCGCTAGTTACGTTCGTGGAGAATGCGTGCGTCCATGGGACAGAAAACAAGAACGGAAAGAACTGGATTTTTGTGCGCGTGTATACAGGGGAAGACAAGCTTATACTTGAGATAGAAGATACCGGCAAGGGCATGTCCCGTGAAGAGCTTAGGGAGTTCCAAAAAAGGATAGATACTGTTACAATAGAGATGATTCAGGAAAATTCACGCATCGGCAGTCTTAATGCGGCGCTGCGCCTTAACCTCTTTTACGATGGCGATGTGTCGTTCAAGTTCGAAAGCGAAGAAAGCGAGGGCACCTTTGCCACCATAACAATACCGCTTGCGACCGCCTTGCTGATGAGGGATATTTCGGGGAAGGATGATGATTAAAGTTCTGTTTGTAGACGACGAGCCATTTATTCTTAACGGACTTGAAGTGCTCGTAGACTGGAATAAAGAGGGCTTTAAGGTAATCGGCAAGTGCCTGGAGTCCAGAGCCGCATTCGATATGATTCAGGAACAGCAGCCCGACCTTGTAATCTCCGACATAAAGATGCCCGAGATGAGCGGAATAGAGCTTTTGCAGAAGGTGCGCGGCGAACTGAACCTCTGCACGTATTTTATCATGCTTTCGGGCTTTTCTGACTTTGAGTATGTCCGAAGCGCGTTCAAGAATGACTGCATTGACTATCTGCTTAAGCCTGTGAATAAAAAGGAGCTGCTCAAGGCTCTGGAGAAAGTCAAAGCCCTTTATAAAGAAAAAGAAGGTTCTTCTGAACAGGAACTGCCTGACGGCGTGCTCAGCTCCGTGCAGGAGGATATGAACGAGAACTTTTCCGAAAACCTTACGCTAAAGGGCATGGGCGAAAAATACTATGTGAACTCGGCGTATCTGGGGCAGCTGTTCAAGAAGCAGTTCGGCGAGTCGTTTAAAGACAGGCTGAACCGCCTTAGAATAGAAAAAGCCGCGGAGCTGCTGCTTACTACAGACAAGCGCGTCTATGAAATCTGCGGGGAAATCGGCTATAAAGACGTGGACTATTTTATAAACAAGTTCATCTGCATAAAGGGCGTTACTCCTGCAAAATACCGCAAGCTGAACAGCAAGTGAATACAAAAAAAGACCGATAGCGCAAAAATGAATCTGTGGCATAATGTTATGCTAAGATGAAAAAACAAGCATTCAATCCATATCTTCCGTCATGGGAATATATTCCTGACGGCGAGCCGCATGTCTTTGACGGCAGACTCTATGTTTACGGTTCTCATGATTTTTACAATGGTTATGTGTTTTGCATGGGCGACTACGTGTGCTATTCAGCCCCGGTGGACGACCTTTCGGACTGGCGTTTTGAAGGAACTATCTACCCCAAGACAGCGGACCCCATGAACACAAACGGGGAAATGTGCCTCTACGCCCCCGACGTGTGCCGTGGCAGCGACGGCCGCTATTATCTCTACTACGTGCTCGACAAAGTTTCCGTTGTGTCAGTGGCTGTGTGCGATACACCTGCCGGGCAGTATAAATTCCTGGGCTACGTGCATTACAGTGACGGAACTCACCTGGGAGAAAAAAAAGGCGACGAGCCGCAGTTTGACCCTGGCGTGCTGTACGAGGACGGCAAGACTTATCTTTACACAGGCTTCTGTCCCGAAGGAGACAAGAGCCGCCACGGTGCAATGGTTACAGTGCTCGGCAGCGATATGCTCACCGTCATTCAGAAACCGGAGTTTGTAGCTCCCGGCCGTGAATATGCAGACGGAACAGAATACCAGAACCACGCATTCTTTGAAGCCCCCTCTATCAGAAAGTTTGGAGACTTGTATTATTTTATCTATTCTTCGCAGGTCATGCACGAACTCTGCTATGCCACAAGCAAAAGCCCTGTCTCAGGCTTTAAATACCGCGGCGCAATAGTGAGCAATGCGGACATCGGAATATCGTCTTATAAAGACCCTCTTACCCCGGACTGTTACGGGGCAAATAACCACGGCAGCCTTGTGCAGGTAGGAGAGACCAGTTACATTTTTTACCACAGGCACACAAACGGAACTTGGTACTCACGCCAGGGCTGCGCGGAAAAAGTCTGCATCGAAAGCGACGGCAGCATAAAACAGGTTGAGATAACTTCCTGCGGACTAAACGGCGCGCCGCTTGCGGCTAAGGGCGAGTACCCGGCATACATAGCCTGCAACCTATTTACCGAACATCCGTCCGTGTATCTGGGCGACCTTAATATCCCCAAGATTAAGCAGGACGGCCGCGACGGAGACGAAGAGCCGGGCTACATTACGGACATGAAGGCAGGCGCAACGGCAGGATTCAAATACTTTGACTTTAAGGGCGTAAGGCAGTTCAGCATAACAACCAGAGGGTATAATTCCGGCTACTACGAAATCCGCAATGCCTATAACGGCAAGGTGCTGGGAACAATCCCTACGGTAAACACAAACGTCTGGAAGACCTATACGGCTGCAATAGACTTCCCCGACGGCGTGCATCCGCTTTACATAACCTACAGGGGCAACGACAAGGGAACAATAAAGTCTTTTGCCTTTGACTGAATTACTGCACCTATAATTTGTCGGGATATTTTTTGATATTTGTCGGGTTGTGCTTTTGGAATTTCGATTTAGACTTTAATATAAAGGTTTAATGAAAAATCTAAAAGCACATTTGGAGAATAGCATGAAAAAGATTTTATATTCTTGTATGTCTGTTGCCGTTGCTGCTGTAATGGCGGCCGGCGTTTTTACTGGCTGCGGCGGCAAGGGCAAGTCAGACGGCAAGGTGACAGAGTTCACATACTTTATCACTATGCCGGGTTCAGAAAAGAACAGCGACAACGAGATTGCGCAGATTATTGCCGAAAAGACTGGCGTTAAGATAAAGGAAACTTGGCTTACAGGCCAGACTGCGGCAGAAGCCACTGGTACATTGGTAGCTTCCGGCGAGTACCCGGACATAATTGATTCAGACGACATGTCTACACTCGTAGATGCAGGCGCTCTTATTCCGCTTGACGACTACTTGGACAAGTACCCGGAATTCCGCGACACCTACTACACAAAGGCTGAGTGGGACAAGTTCCGCCAGAGCGACGGACACATCTACTGGATTAACCCTTTCCAGAATACATACGGCGAAAGCAAGACAACAACCCACAACGACGAGGCCTTCTGGATTCAGGCCCGCGTTCTTGAATGGGCAGGCTATCCAAAGATTGAGACGATGGACGAATACTTTGACGTAATCGAGCGCTACCTTAAGGCGAACCCGACTATGGCTGACGGAACAAAGAACATCGGCTACACCATTCTCTGCGAAGACTGGCGCTACTTCTGTCTTGAGAACGCAGGTCAGTTCCTGGCTGGATACCCGAACGACGGTTCCGTAACTGTCGATACAGACACACTTACAGTCGGCGACTACAATACTTCAGAAGACACAAGGCTCTATCTCAAGAAGCTCAATGAAGAATTCAA
>CAZKPZ010000001.1:58304-61771 GCA_964554745.1 uncultured Treponema sp.
TAATTGACACAGAGTTTGCGACACAGACTTATGATGAGTATATCGCAAAGCTCTCTACAGGCCGCGTGCTTGGAATGGTTGACCAGTGGTGGGACTTCCAGGCTACGGTAAATCCTGTATTCAAGACCTCAGGACTCGACTTGCAGGGCTGCAACTACGTGCCTCTCGGACTTACAACAAAGAAAGGCATGGAGAACCGCTGGCACACTTATGCCGACACCGTAAACCAGGCAAGCGGCTGGGCCATTACAAAGGACTGCAAGGACCCGGACAAGCTCTTTAAGTTCATGGTTGACATCTGTATGAATCAGGAATTGCATGACCTGCGCTTCTGGGGCGTTAAGGACGTTGACTACTGCGTGGATGCGAACGGACTTTACTACAAGACGGACGAGCAGCGCATGAAGTGGGCAGACACCACCTACAAGGCCGCCCATGAATGTGAGTATTCATATTTCCCGCAGTGGATGGGAACCAGCCAGGACGGCAAGAATGCCATGCTGCCTACGGAACAGCCGTCTGAATTCCAGAGCGACATGGCTGAGCCGTTAAAGAACTGCTTTGCCGCATACAACGCAAACACCTATCCAGACATGATTGGTTCCGTAAAGGGCGAGACACTCGGCCCCTGGTTCCCGATGTACAGCTATTCAAACAACTTTACAACGGAAACACCGGGCGGTGTCGCATGGGCAAAGATAGGCCAGGTAAAGCACGAGTGGCTTCCGCAGGTTGTAATGGCCGGCAACTTTGATTCTGTATGGAATTCATATATGAAGGCCTACAATGCCTGCAAGCCGGAAGACTTTATTAGTGAGATGCAAGTCATTCTTGACAAATTCAAAAAATAAATAATAACAAAGCAGTCGGGCAGGCTGTCTTGCCTCCAGTGGGCAGCCTGCCTTTTTTTATGGGGAATATATTGGAATGGCAAAAGATATTACGAAACCTAAGATTACACTTGCGGAGCTTAAGAGGCAGAAATCTCTTATAATCATTTCCGTTTTAATGGTCGCTTACGGCATAGTCTTTTATTATTGGCCGCTTACTGGCTGGGCTATGGCGTTTGAAAATTACAAGCCCAGAACCGGAATACTCGGTTCGCAGTTCATAGGGCTGGCAAAGTTCAAGTTTCTTTTCTCTGATGCAGTATTCCTGCGCGTAATAAGGAATACCTTCTGCATGGGACTGTTGAACCTAGTTACCACAACGTTCATGGCAATTCTCTTTGCCCTGCTTTTAAACGAAATAAAAAGCCACTTCTTTCAGAAGACAGTTCAGACTGTATCCTATCTGCCGCACTTTCTTTCCTGGATTATAGTTACCGGAATTCTGCACGATTCACTTTCAAGCACGGGAATCGTAAACGACCTTTTGCAGTCCTTTGGTATAATAGACAAGCCCATAAATTTCTTTGCCCGCCCAAATGCTTTCTGGCCTATAGTCGCCTTCGCAAACTGCTGGAAAGAGACAGGGTGGAACGCCATCGTGTATCTCGCGGCAATTACGGCCATAGACCCTTCACTTTATGAGGCCGCAACAATAGACGGAGCCGGCAGAATGCAGAAGATTCTTAATGTGACTCTTCCTTCAATCAAACCGACTATCATGGTTCTGCTTATCATGAACATAGGACACGTTCTTGACGCAGGTTTTGAAGTTCAGTACCTGCTTGGAAACGGTCTCGTCCAGAAAGTCTCACAGACAATCGATATTTATGTCTTGAACTGGGGTATAAGCCAGAATGACTTCTCTTTGGGAACTGCCGCCGGCATCTTTAAGAGCCTGGTCAGTATCATCCTTATAGTCATCTTCAACGGCTGGGCAAAGCGTACCGGCGAAGAAAGTCTTTTCTAGGAGAGAAAAATGGAACAGTCATATATGAAAAGCCGTGTTGAGGACCGCCTGATTTCTTTTTTTGTGGGCCTCTTTATGATTTGCTTTGTCGTAATAACGCTCTACCCGGTGCTGAACACGCTTGCGCTCTCTTTTAACGACGGTATAGACGCAGTGCGCGGAAAGATTTATCTTTTGCCGCGTAAGTTTTCCATAAAGAACTACAAGACCGTAATGGAAATGCAGAACCTTATGACCGGTGCAAAGATAACGGTGCTCAGGACTGTCATAGGCTCTGTGACCGCGCTGTTCGTTAATGCCCTGCTTGCCTATGTCGTAAGCCGCAAGCGCTTTCTCTTTAAGCGCTCGCTCTCGCTTTTCTGGGTAATCACCATGTACGTTAACGGCGGAATGATTCCTGTCTTCCTTTTGTACAGGAATCTCAAGCTTACTGGAACCTTCTGGGTTTATATCATACCGGGAATGGTGAGCGCCTGGAACATGCTGGTCATTCGCACTTATATGAACAGCATACCGGAATCCCTTGAAGAGTCCGCCCAGCTGGACGGAGCCGGATATATGACGATTTTCTTTAGGATAATATCGCCTTTGTGCAAGCCTGTCTATGCTACAATCCTGCTCTTTGTGGCGGTCTACCACTGGAACTCATGGTTTGACGCAATGCTCTACAACCGCCTTAAGGTGCAGTTTACAACACTGCAGTACGAGCTGATGAAGCTGCTCAGCTCAGTAATGCAGCAGAGCGGCAGCGCGGCGTCTGCCAAGAACGCCACGGCAACGATAACCCCTGTTACAATCAGAGCCGCGACCAGCATTGTTACTATGCTGCCTATAATATGCCTTTATCCTTTCCTGCAGCGTTACTTCCAGTCTGGACTGACGATAGGCGGTGTCAAAGAGTAACTGAACAAAAACTTACTCTGTTTCCACAAAAAAACAGCCCGCTCACATCATCTGTGAGCGGGCTGCTGTGTTCTTAGAAGCTACTTATGCTTACTTGCTCAGTCTTGCTTCCAAGTCGTTCAAGCACTCTGTGAGTTCTTTTGGCAAGTGCTTGCCGAACTTAGGATAGTGGTTCTCGCGAATGTCCTTAACTTCCTTGAGCCAGCCTTCCTTGTCAACAGATGTGATTGCAGGAATCTGCTGCTTGTATACTTCGTCGAGTCCGTCAAGGTTGAGAGAACCTTCTTTTGGCATGAATCCAATCGGAGTGTCAACGTAGTTATCTTTTCCGTCGCAGCGGTCAAAAATCCAAGCAAGAACGCGGCTGTTGTCGCCGTATCCCGGCCACATGAATCCACCGGGAAGCTTGTCGTTGCTCTCGTCCTTTCTGAACCAGTTGACGTAGAAAATCTTTGGCAGCTTGTCCTGGTCAGCCTTTGCTCCAACGTCAATCCAGTGCTGGAAGTAGTCGCCCATGTTGTATCCGCAGAACGGCAGGATAGCGAACGGATCGCGGCGAATCTTTCCGACCTGTGATGCATCGATTGTAGAAGCAGCGGTGATTTCTGATCCGACGATAGAGCCGAGGAATACACCGTGATTCCAGCTGCGGGCCTGGTGTACGAGAGGTACAGTTGAAGGGCGGCGTCCACCAAAGAGGATAGCAG
>CAZKPZ010000002.1:0-14389 GCA_964554745.1 uncultured Treponema sp.
CTTGAATTTTAGCCATTTAGTTTTCCTGCATCCAGTTGGTGCAAGCGTCCACAGTTTCGCTGTAGAGCGCAAGCAGCGGCGCGTTGTTCTGCCTTATGCAGTCGGTGTCGCCGTCTCGTGCGGCGTGCTCCAACTGTTCAGAAAGCGCGCCCAGCTTCATTGCTCCAATCATACGGGATGAAGACTTGAGCGAATGAACCAGAATGCGGTATTTGTCCCAGTCTTCGTTTTTTAAAGCCTTTGATATTGAATAGCCGTTTTCCATAAAGGAATCCGTATAAGTCTTCATTACACCTTTGTAGATGTCGCTGTCGCCGGCCGCAAAAGAAAGTCCGTAGGCGGCATCGAGCACAGCATCGTTGTCCGGCTGCGGCATTACGGCGGCTTCCTCTTCTTGGCTTTCGTCTGCTGCATCTTCGTCCAGGTAATCCATGGCGCGCGCCAACAGTCCGCTCTTTTTGAACAGCAGGGCGGTCAGCGTCTTTTCAAGTTCCGCAGGGTTCACCGGCTTGGGCAGAAAGTCAGCAAAGCCTTCTTTCTTGTAAAAGGCGCGGGTTTCTTCCCTGTTGCCGGCATCGTTGCCGGTTAATGCCACAAAGGGCGTATTTTTGTTTGGATTTTCTGCAAGCTCCTGGGCTTTGTGGAACGCCGCAAGGCCGTCAAGTCCCGGCATGATGTGATCCAGAAGCACTACGTCATATTTTTTCTGCGCAAGCATGGCGAGCATGTCTTCACCAGAGGTCGCTGTCTCAAGCGTAGCCCTGGTGTCAGACAGCATCTGCTCCAAGACCATCAAGTTTATTTCCTGGTCGTCCACGGCGAGAATTTTTGCGTCGGGAGCAGTAAAATTCATTTACACCTCTTCCTGCCTGCGTTGAGCGCTAGAATTTGTTTTTTGGCCCGTGTTTTGGCTTTGGATTCAGGATAGACGAGACTTTCTGCAGTATAATCATCGGCGGTGTCGTCTTAAGCACATAACCGGCCGGTTTTTCGGAAAGAATCTCGCGCACCGTGTCCGCGCTGTCGTTTCCCGTAAGGAATATTACCGGAATGTCGGCAGTGGCAGGGTTCTGCTTGATGCTTCTGAACACTTCCAGACCGGAAATCAGCGGCATTTCGTAGTCCAGCAGCATGAGGTCTATGTGGTAGTGCGTCGTTACGCCGATTGCGTCTGTTCCCAGTTTTTCCGCAATAACATTATAGGCCTTGTTGAACCAGCTCTTAAGTGCCGTAAGATATACTACATCGTCATCCACAATGAGCAACGTTTTCTTGGAAGGATCAATATCGTATCTTTTGTTGCCCGTAGAGATAACGTAGTTCAAATCGTCCGTCTGAATGATATTCAGCACCTTTTCCACTGTTACCGGGCGTTCAATCTCGGCGGTAACGCTGTTGGCATTTGCAAGGAATTCCTTTGCGCGTATAATCTCGGACGGCTGTCCTATGAGATACAGTTTTCTGCGCTTGTCGTTCTCTACCAACAGGCTTTCAACGTAGGGGAACAAGCCCTTGTAGTTGGATTCCATGTCTTCAAGAAAGACAATGATTATATCAGGGAATTCATAGTTGGTGTTACTGTGGAGTTCACTGACCATTGAGGCGTATGGACCGCAAAAGTCCACTTGATATCTTGCTTTGCCCAAACTTGCCATCATCGTCTGAACTAAAAAGTTATTAGAATCGCTGGCAATGAACAGGATACTATCTGACATATACCATTATTCTAATAGATAAGCATTGAATTTGCAACAAAAAAAATTGTCTTAAGGAACTTTGCATAGGCTGCACGGTTGCCGTAAAGAGTCTGATTGCTAAACTTGCAGTAATATAGTAAGATTTACACGTTATGAAACCGAGAAAGCTGTTATTTTTGTGTGTGATGCTTATACCTTTGCTGCTGCTTGTCTCTTGTTCCGGCGTAATCGGATATAGCGTCGTGCTCTGGACGGTGAGCGAGCACGGCATTGCAGACGGCACGGTGGTGCCGGTGTATCTTAAGTCTAATATAATGAAAGAATATGTCATCGGCAATCCTGCCGGCGACAAGGAAGAGCGCGTGGAAGTTCCGTTCTGGATGCTTTCCGAGCCGACTTCCAAGAGCAAGGCCGTTAAACGTGCCGCCCGCTACAATGACTATCTGCACCAATATGCCAAGTGCGTGCTGGACGGACTGCCGATTCGCGAATCCCCCGAGAACGGCTCCAAGCAGGTCTACCGCCTGCGGCAGGATGAGATTATACGCACTCTCTACAAGGGCGACGGCGTTATACCGACTAACGGCAAGGAAAACCTCAAGGGAGAATGGCTCCGTGTGCTCAGCCGTGACGGTACGGTTGGTTGGTGCTTCTCGCGCAATCTGCGCCTTTTTACCATGAATTCGGACGGCTCCTACGGAGACGGTGCGGTTGAGGCCGAAGTGCAGACAGCCGATGACTCTCTAGAAAAGATGCTTGCCTCCAAGTGGTATCCAGACTATTACAAGGGCATGATTGCCGCCAAAGAGATAGACTTGGACTATGTGAACGAAACTTTCTTGTTCGACACCGGCAGCAGTACCGGTGAAATCCACCTGTGCCTGAGCGATTTGGACGTAACTTATCCCTATGCCGGCGTGACCAAGCTGCGTGACGGTGTATACCGCTTTAACGGCACTGAGCTGCAGGTTACAGTAAGAAGCGAGCGCAACATTGTCGTGCAGTATACTGACCAAAGTGGCAAGCCCAAGAGCTACGGCTTTGTGCAGCTTGACGAAGGCTTTGACGTTACCAAGATTCTTGCTGACGAAAAACAGCGCCGGGAAGAGTTGCTAGCCTCGCTTTCAAAGCTGGGGCCGGAATTCTTTAGCTCTGCATACGGCACACTTTCGCTCGGGGCAGACGGAACGTTCAGCTGGGACAAGTACAATCTGCTTGTTCCGTCTGTCATTGGGCGCGGTGCCGGCAAAGAGGGCATGGTAGAGGTAAAGTATTTTTTGCCGGCCGCTCTAAAAAGCGAATGGGATGGCGTGCTTACGTTCAATTTCTTTAATTACGGCAGTGAGGTCAATCTGCTCTATAAAAAGGCCGCTAACGGCCTGCGCCTTGCACTGGCGCGTGTTTCTGAAAACGACGACCGGGCTACAGGCCGAAAGGGTCATACCGTTGTCCGGTCTTCGTCTTCGCTGGTGATGTTCTTTCAGAACGGTGCCGGCATGGCGGAATAAACGGAGTTTTTATGTCTTTTGTACAGTTTTCCAAGGTGTCGCTTGCATTCGGCGACCGCGATATATTAAAAGATGCGTCCGTGAACCTGCAGAAAGGTTCAAAGGCGGCGCTCACCGGCGCGAACGGTGCGGGTAAGTCTACCTTTATTAAGATTATGGCCGGTCTCATCAAGCCGGACTCAGGAGAGCGCATTGCCGAAAAAGAGGCGCGCATTGCTTACTTGCCGCAGAGCGGACTTGTGCATCACGGCTCTTCGCTTTTGGAAGAGGCCGACAAAGCGTTTGCCTACGGCTATGAATGGCAGCGGCAGATAGACGAGCTGGGCGACCAGATGAAGGCTGATCCTGAGAATTCCCAAAAACTTGCGCTGCGGCAGTCCGAGCTGCTTGCTAAACTGGACGAGTCGGGCTGGTACCGTCGCGAGGCGCTGGCTGAGTCTGTCCTTTTGGGCTTGGGCTTTAGCCGGCAGGACTTCCGGAAGCGAACCGACGAGTTTTCGGGCGGTTGGCAGATGAGAATCGCGCTTGCAAAGTCTCTTATGGCGGAGCCGGACATCCTGCTTTTGGACGAACCGACTAACTATCTGGACATCGAGGCGCGCAACTGGCTTGAGTCTTTTCTTGCTGACTTTAAGGGCGGATTTTTGCTGGTAAGCCACGATAGATACTTTCTGGATCATACTATAAACGAAGTCTACGAGCTTTTTGGCGGCCAGTTGCGCCGCTACCCAGGCAATTTCACTCACTACGAGGAAGTGCGCAAGGTGGAGCTTGAGACTTTAATGGCGGAGTATAAAAAACAGCAGGAAGAAATCGCCCATCTGGAAGAATTTATCAACCGCTTCGGCTACAAGGCCACCAAGGCCGCCCAGGCGCAGGAGCGGCAAAAGATGCTGGATAAGATTCTTGAGAACAAAATCGAGATTCCCGAAAGTCTCAAGAAGATTCACTTTTCCTTTCCGCCGGCACCTCATTCGGGAAACATTGTGCTTACGCTGGACAAAATCTGCAAGAGCTACGGCGGTCCGAACGTTATAGACAAGCTGGACTTGCTTTTGGAACGCGGCGAACGACTTGTTGTGGCGGGACGCAACGGAGCGGGTAAGTCTACCCTGCTGCGCATCATTGCCGGTGTGGACAGTGATTTTAGCGGTACTGTAAAACTAGGCACGGATGTTTCTGTCGGCTACTTTTCGCAGGACAGTGCGGAAAAGATTTCTGGCAGCCAGACGATTCTGGAACGCTTGGAAAGTGAGGCTCCGCTTGAGCTTGTGCCCAAGATGCGTGACATGCTGGGCGCGTTCCTCTTTCGCGGCGATGACGTGTTCAAGAGCATAGACGTGCTTTCGGGCGGCGAAAAGAGCCGCATTGCATTGCTTGAGTTGCTCCTGAAGCCTGTGAACCTGCTGATTCTTGACGAACCGACCAACCACTTGGACATGCATTCCAAGGACGTGTTGCTTGACGCCCTCAAGGATTACGGCGGCACGGTTATTTTTGTAAGCCACGACCGCGGATTCATAGAAGACCTTTCCACTCGCGTGCTTGAGCTGCAACCGGCTACTGCTGATTCTGCCGGAAGCTTCCGAGTGTTTCCGGGTGACTACAAGTACTATATGCAGCGTATCGAGGACGAAGCGAACGGCACGGTGGGTGCGTCTTCTTTTGCAGGAGGAGCTTCGGATTCCGTAAAGACCGCTCCGGCAAAGACTGCTGCCAAGGCGGATGAAAGCGCTAGCGATACCAAGCTTGCCTGGGAACAGCGTAAAAAAGAAGAGGCCGCGCGCCGAAAACTTGAAAAAGAAGTACAGAAGATAGAGGAATTGATAACACAGACCGAAAATAAAAAGACGGAGCTGGAAAATCAGATGGCACGGCCGGAAGTATATTCTAACGGCGAAAAGGCCAAGGCTGTGCAAAAGCAGATTGCGGAGTTGGACGCAGAGCTTGAGCGGCTGAATGCTGATTGGGAGTTAAAAGCGGAGGCGTTGGGCTAGAAAGCCTTGAGAATGAGAAGAGTCGGTTTATTGCGCGGAAAGAAAGGTCTATTTCTTGTGGGAATGGTGCTATGCCTGTTCTCATTTATGCTTGCCGTCATCATAAAGAAAGTACACCCGCTTACCTATACGCTGGATGGCTATGGGGCGATAGACGGACTCTATTCCTATGCAAAGGCTCATCCCAGGGACTATGACACAGGCATGAAGCTGTATACGCGGATGTCTGCGGAGCTTGAGCGCCGCGGTTGCTCTGATCCGGTGCTTGCGCTTTCTGTTGTGTTCCCTGAGCTGATGCGCTACCATACGTTACGGAATGCCGGTGAGATTCTGTATACGCGCGTGATGTATTCGTGTTCGAAACAGTACGGCAATGTTTCCATTGGGGAGTTCCAGATGAAGGTGTTTTTTGCCGAGACGCTTGAAAACGTGATTGCGCGCTCGTCTTATGCAGTGCGCCAAAAATACAGCGCCATAAATTTTAAGGGTAAAAATGACACTCGACGTGCCCGCCGTGCGCGCATTGCCAGACTGTGCGACCCTGCTACAGAGCTGGACTATCTGTGTGCCTTTATTGATGTCTGTACTGAAAAGTATGGCCTTTCCAAGGCGGCGTTCCGCAAAAAACTTATTGTTCTTTCAACGGCATACAATGCCGGCATGAGCCGTTCACTGGAAGAGCTGGAAACGATTGCTCATCTTGATTCGTTTCCATATACCTACGGCGACAGGCGCGCCAAGTGGAACTATTCCAAAATTGCACTGGAATTTTACGAGCAGCAGAAGTAAAAGGCGATAGAGACTATGGAATATCTTGTACTGCTCGGCCTTGTGATTTTTATTTTCATAATGCTGCGCGTGGTGACAAAGACGGAAGTGGAAGACAAAAAGGCAAAGCTTAAGAAGGCTGCGGATGCCGCACAAAAAAAAGCGGAGTCGCGCGGTCTTTTGGTGCAGTGTCCGTTGTGCTCAAGCTCTCTTTTGCCCGGCGAGGATTTGTTCAGCGTGGTCTACCGCCATGTGGAAGTAGGCGACCAGCTTTGCATCATAAATGGGTGCCCGCACTGCTTTCCAATGCCAGAATCTGGTGTGCACCGGGTGTGCCCTGTCTGCGGCAAGGATGTGCCGCTCAAGGACGGTCACCTGATAGCCCGGCTCTTTAACTACAAGGACGGTCACAAGCATGTCGCCGTAACTGGCTGCAACCGCTGTTCAGAGTCCGGCAGCCGCAAAGGCAATTGCTAATTTCTTCTTTTTTATGATAGAATGCCTTCAAATGAAACTAATGGAGATACAAATGAAAAAAACGATTTCCCTGCTTTTTGCTCTTGTGCTGCTGTCTGTCGTAGCGTTCGCGCTGCCCGGCGTAAAGCAGTACACGCCGGATTTTTCTGGTGAATATGTGTTCTACCGCGACAAAAGCTTTACTACGCCGAGTGTGGTTGGCTTTGTGTATTACAATGCGTCCACTTACGGTGCTCGCTACTATTGCCCTGCCGATGCAAAAAAACAGTCCGCTCCGCGCGACATCAGTATTTATTATACGGTTGACGCAGAAAATGGCAGCATTGAGATGACTGGCGAAAGAATCACCGGTTCTGACGGCAGTCAGGACGATGCGGACATTGTGAACTACCTGCATGACCTCTTTTATGAACTTGCGGAGCGACGGCAGAAGCAGGACTTGCAGAGTGCACAGCCGCTGGTTGTTTCTGACGATTTTGTGCAGTTCGGCGGAGCTGTTAAAATAACGTATAACAATGTGATTCCGATTTTTAATGTGGAAAAGATTACTGCTGCAGACGGGGATGCCGTGCTTGAGGTTGAGACAATCGGAGCGCTTACGTCTTCTGGCGACAGTTCCTTTGCATATTACAAGGGTGTTGAAGGCTTGCCTAAAGATCGTGAGCGGACTACTAAGCTTGAGCGCGGTAAGCGCATGCCGGCGCAGTTCGGTAGCCAGAGCGTGAGCATAGATTCTTCTTGGCAGAAGAACATGGACAATATCTGGTTCTTAGGCGACAGCGCGCTGCTTTCTCTTACTGACATAAGTGCGCCTCAGTTGTTCAAGGATTCCCCAGAGCAGTATCAGGAGATTCTGCTTAAGAAACTTTCAGAAAGCACGGAACTTTCGTTCTCTCTTTGGAGGCATCACCGTGCAGAGAGCAAGGGAAACACTGTGAAACTTACCAGTGTGTTCTATCAGCCGGAAAAAGGTGATGTGACGCGTGACTTTAAGATCCTGACAAAAAAGGCAGACGGCAATTATGCTCTGCTTTCGCTGACTGTATTCGACAGCGTGTACCAGAAGAACCGTTCTTATTTTAACAAGATACTCAAGAGCTATAAAGCCGAGTAGCGATGGATACTGCTGTTACTGTTCTTAAGCTTGTACTGCCTCTGCTCATCGAGGCGTTCCTTATTTTTTGCGGGGCGTTTTTTGCTGCGACGGAAACAGGCTATACGGCGTTGTCCCGCATTACTGTGCGGCAGATGCTAAAGGCAAAGGAAAAGAACGCAGGGCTTGTGTTCAAATTGCGCTCTAATCTGGACAGCCTTATTTCCACAGCTCTGGTGGGAACTAACTTGGTCACCACGCTTATCTCTTCTGTTGCCACAGCGTACAGCCTGGCCGTGTTCGGGTCGGGCGCGGTGACCTATGCCACTGCGGTGGTGAGTGTGCTTGTGATTCTGTTCAGCGAGATTATTCCCAAGACCTTTGCGGCAATTAAGTCTAAAGAAGTTGCGCAGGGAACAGCCCTTGTAATCGAAGTAATTTACAAAGTCTTTTTTCCGCTCGTGTGGGCGTTCGGCAAGCTGTCTGCAGCCATCGCCTTTGTGGAAAGCCGTGTTGTAAAGAAACACCGTCCGCTTGTCACCGAAGATGAGCTGCGTACGCTGCTTGATGTTGGCAAAGATGAGGGTACGCTTGAAGAGGTGGAGACAAAAATGCTGGACAGGCTTTTTGACTTTTCCAATGTGCGCGTGCGTGACATCATGCGGCACCGTTCCTTTGTAAAATATGTTTCTATAGACGCGCCGTATTCCGAAGTGATTTCAATTTTTGAAAGCGGCTATTCACGTCTGCCAGTCTGGAAAGACAGCCCGGAGACGGTTGTGGGTGTGCTGCACTACAAGTCTGTGCTCTTTGCGGACAAGGCGATTACTGAAAGCAAGGATTTTGTGCGCATCTGCATGCGGCCTGCCATGGTTGTGCCTGAGACAATGCAGGCGCTGGAAGTGCTGCAGAAATTCAAGAGAGAAAAAGACAACTTTGCCGTAGTGCTTGACGAGTACGGCAGCAACGAAGGCATTGTCACCATGGACGATATCTTAGGCGAGGTGTTCGGGCGCATTACGGACGAGAACGGCGAATGTGACGTTGCGCCTGAAAACCGCATTACTCCGGTCAGTCCGTATGAGTTCTTGGTGCCTGGCGATATGCGTCTGGACGATTTTAACGACATATTCGAGATGAATCTTGACAGCGACTCGTTTGACACGCTGGGCGGCTGGCTCTTGGAACGCTTTGGCGAACTTCCGTCGGTAGGCGCGGCCTGCAACGACAGTCGGGCTCAGACCGTGTATATTGTGGAAGACCAGAGTGCGCGCCGCATTCAATGTGTGCGGATAAAACTAAAGCCGACTAGTTTTTAATCGGAATTTGCGTTAGAATAGGCTTTATGCGTTTTGCTTGCCGTAGTCTGCTTTTGCCGTTTATTGTAATTCCTGTATTATTTGCCGCGTGTTCAAAAAAAGAACTGCAGCAGACTGTCACTGAACACAATAATGAACCCTCTGAAATTGTCGAAGCGGATGGCCGCATTATCGTGGGCTTTTCGCAGATTGGCGCTGAGAGCGCATGGCGGATTTACAATACGTATTCCGTGCGCAAAGCTGCAGACGCAGAGGACGTGCAGCTCTTGTTCGTGAATGCGGAGCAGAAGCAGGAAAACCAGATAAAGGCAATCCGCTCTTTTATTATGTATCAGGTTGACGTTATTGCGTTTGTTCCAATCGTGCAGGACGGTTGGGGCAATGTACTTAACGAAGCCAAGGAAGCCGGAATTCCAGTGATTGTCTGTGACCGCAAGATTGACGCAGAATACGATAATCTCTATGAAGGCTATGTTGGCACTGACAGTGTGGAAGAAGGACGTAAGGCAGCCCGCTTTTTGCAGCAAAAATACAGCGGTACAAAAGAAACACTCAATATTCTGGAACTGCGCGGTACTGACGGTTCATCTGCGTCTGAAGGGCGCATAAAGGGCTTTAGGGAAGTCATTGGCAATGACGGCCGCTTTAACATCGTGTATTCCGTAAGCGGTGACTTTATGCGCTCACGCGGCGAGGAGATTGCGCGGAACATTCTTGCCGCAGGCAACGGCAAGTTTGAAATCGACGGGAACAAAATCGACATTCTCTTTTCATGTAATGACGGCATGACGCTGGGCTTTATTGAGGTGTTGAAAAGTCTCCGCATCAAGACCGGCAAGAACGGCGTAACGGTGATTACGTTTGACGCTCAGCAAGAAGCCATAGACGCGCTGAAGGCCGGCGACTTGAATTGTGTGGTCGAGTGCAATCCCGATATAGGTGACGCAATTCTTTCTCTTGCAAAGCGACTTGCGAACGGCGAGACGATTCCCCGTCTTACGCATGTGCAGGAAGGAATCTTTACAGAATTTGACGATTTGTCTTCTCTTCCAGAACGGGGCTACTGACATGAACTTAAAGTCCATGAGCCTTAAGCGCAATCTGCGCTTTGCGTTTTTTATAATAATCTTCCTGATGATAATTCCTACGGTCTATTCCATTGTTGTCTTCCGCTTTTATACGGCGCGCTATGACCGCATCATACTCAACGTCAGCGAGGCGAACCGTCTTAGCAGAATCGCCAAGGAAGACCTTGAGAATGAGATTTGGGAAATCGTCTCTGGCTTAAAGACTGTTAATACGGGCAACCAGTATTCCCTTCTGCGTACGATACGAGTTGGCGTCTCTGACATGCAGGAAAGTTCTTCGCCTGAAACAAAGGAAATTCTCAAGGTTGCCCGGCGTACCGAAAAAACGCTTGAAAAATACGTGCAGCTGCTTGAGACCCAGATTACGAATCACGAGAGCGTCTCCAAGAACGAAGAGGTGATGGAGCAAATCCGCGGAGTCGCCTCTTTGCTGGCGGATATCTTTCAGGACTACATAATTGCGGAAATTGAGTCTGCAGAGTCTGCCAACCAGAACATCCGCAGGTGGTCGTTCAATTTGTTCACGATACAACTCGGTATAAGTCTGCTGACGTTTTTAATCGCCATGTATGCGTCTTCCAATCTGTCAAAATCCATAAGCCGTCCTGTCAATGATATGGAAGCGCTGTCTTCGCGGATTGCAAGAGGCGACCTTTCTGCGCGTGCAGAGCTGCCGCATGTTATGGAGCTGGATCACCTTGCGGAAAACCTGAACACCATGGCAGGGCGCATCCAATACCTGATTGACGAGAACGTGCGCGAGCAGAAGAATTTGCAGAAAGCGGAGATGAAGACGCTGCAGGCGCAGATTACTCCGCACTTTCTTTACAACACGTTCGACACGATTATCTGGCTTGCGGAAGACGAGGACATGGACGAGGTTATTGAAATCACCAAGGCGTTTTCCGCGTTCTTTAGAATCTCGCTGAGCAAGGGGCATGAGTGGATTACGGTCTCCCAGGAGATTGAGCACGTAACTAGCTACCTAAAGATTCAGCGGGTGCGCTACCGAAATATTTTGGATTATGAAATTGACTGTGACGAGGGCATTGGAGAAGTTCCATTGCTCAAGCTGCTTTTGCAGCCTCTTGTTGAGAATGCTATTTATCACGGCATAAAGAACAAGCGCGGGCGCGGAACAGTGGCGGTCAGCGCAAAGCGCGTCGATGCGTTCGGCAAGGAAAACGGCGGCATTCTGTTTTCTGTGACGGACAACGGAATCGGCTTTACGCCTGAGCGTATGGCGCAGGTGCAGTCTGAACTTGACGGCAAGACCGACACCGAAAATCTGAATGCCGTCTACGGTCTTTACAACGTTAACAAACGACTGAAACTGTATTACGATTATGCAGTTTCATTGCAGATAAAAAGCGAGTACGGCAAGGGCACTTGTGTTTCTTTTACCGTACCTGTCAGTGTTAAAACTCATATTGCGGAAGAGGAATCTGATGTATAGTGTTTTCATTGTTGACGATGAGATTATTGTCCGCGAGGGATTGCGCAAAAAAATCGACTGGGAAAACTCACAGTTTTCTTTTGCAGGAGAGGCCGGCGACGGAGAGATTGCGCTTTCTATGATACAGGACATCAAGCCTGATATTCTCATAACCGATATACGCATGCCGTTTATGGACGGTCTGGAACTTGCCCAGGCGGTCAGGAAGATTCAGCCGTGGATACGAATCATAATTCTTTCCGGTCACGATGAATTTGATTATGCAAAGAAAGCTATCTCAATCGGTGTGGAAGACTACATACTAAAGCCGTTCACTCCGGAAGAAATATTCGAGAGTCTTAATAAAGTCGCCCAGTCACTGGATAAAGAAAAGCGCGAGGTGAACGACATCAGCCGCATGAAAAGCGAGCTGGAGTCCAATTACAACTTGGCGCGCGACAAGATGCTTTCTGATTTGGTGATGGGCGCGCTGGACTCTGCGCTTGCCATGAAGAAAGCTGACGAATTCGGTATCAAGCTCCTCTCGCGCTTTTATATGGTGGCATGCAGCGAACTGCATACCGGCGACAATATTGAAAAGCTTTCGTCTGCAAAGTCCTACGTGCTTTCGCTGCAAAAAGACGCTGCGGAACACATCGGTTTTTTTATTGCGCCTAATATGTACGTTTCGATTATCAAAGGCAGCTCCGCTTCTGTCTGCGAAGACAACGCCTTTACCGCCGCAGAATCCATAAAGCACGAAGTTTCCCGCGTGGACGGCGCCAGCGTTGTAACTGCAATAAGTTCGTGTGTGGAGCACGTGGCGAACATAACAGAGGCGTTCAAGGAGTCTTCTCTTATTCTGCGCCGCTGCCGTTTTGCGGACAAGAGCCGCATCGTAAGTTCCAACGATGTCTCCAGTTCCGGCAAAGCGGATGACGGCTCCCTTGTCTTGCAAGAAAACGACCCGCTCGTTACCCGCCTGAATTATGCGGATGAAAGCGAGATAGATCAGATTGTGTCGGAGTACATCGCGCTTCTGGGCAACAATACCAGTTCATTTTCGATAATCGCGTCTTACCTTTTGGTTGATGTTATCATGGCAGTTTCCAAAGTGATAGAAGAATTGGGCGGCAACGTAAAGACCGTTATGCCCGAAATACTCACTCATTCATTTGTAGACCATGCCGTTCAGAGCCAGGACATTTTCATAGAAGAAGTGAAGAGCGTCCTTAAAAAACTGCTGGAGTACCGCAACAGCTGTTCCTCAGGGCGCTATGCCGACGTGATACTCAGGGCAAAGAAATATATCGAACAAAACTACGCTGACCCGGACATCTGTCTGCGTTCTGTGGCCGAGGCCGTGCACTTTAGCCCGAACCACTTCAGCACGGTGTTTTCGCAGGATTGCGGTGTGACCTTTATAGAATACCTCACTGCGGTGCGCGTCGAGCAGGCAAAGAAACTGCTCAAGAACACCGACAAGAAGAGCACGGACATAGCATACGAGGTGGGCTTTAACGATCCGCACTACTTTAGCTTTATTTTCAAGAAGTCAGTGGGTCTTTCTCCGCGTGAGTGGCGGCAGTCCTAATATTGTTGTGACGGCTGCCTTTATGCCGATTGCCTTTCCCTGGATTATTCACTATAATAAGCTGAAACACAATTATTACGAGGGCAATATGGCATACTATTACACTGAGCCGTCTCACACATTTGGTGAGTACTTATTGGTTCCTGGTTACACTTCCGCCGAATGCATTCCGGAAAATGTTTCACTAAAAACACCTGTAGTCCGCTACAACAAAAAAGCAGGTGAGCAGCCCAGTCTCTGCATGAACATTCCTATGACGAGTGCAGTCATGCAGTCTGTTTCCGATGACAAAATGGCTATTGCCCTTGCAAAAGAAGGCGGCATAAGCTTTATCTACGGTTCACAGACCATTGAAGACCAGGCGGCCATGGTTGCCCGCGTAAAAGCATACAAGGCCGGATTCGTCACGTCTGACTCTAATATCCGTCCGAACCAGACCCTTGCCGAAGTTGAGGAAATCATAAAGAAGACCGGCCACAGCACCATCGCCGTAACAGACGATGGCACTTCTCGCGGCAAGCTTGAAGGTATCATTACTGAGCGCGACTTCCGCATGGACAAAGTTGCTCCGAATGCAAAAGTCAGCGAATACATGACGCCGCTCAAAGACCTTATCACCGGCAAAGACGGCATCAGCCTTTCTGACGCGAACGATTTGATTTGGGAGCACAAAGTGAACCAGCTTCCCGTGGTAGACAGCGAAGGCCGCCTTGTCTCTCTCGTATTCAGAAAGGACTTTGACAGCCACGTAAGCTACCCTAACGAACTGCTCGACTCCAAGCACCGCTACATCGTAGGCGCTGGAATAAACACACGCGACTACATGGAACGCGTTCCGGCACTGCTCAAGGCGGGCGTAGACATAATGACGCTTGACTCATCAGAGGGCTTTACGGAATGGCAGGCGCGCGCCCTGCACGACATCCACGACAAGTTCGGCAAGGACGTTAAAGTCGGCGCCGGTAACGTTGTAGACCGCGAAGGATTCATGTTCCTTGCGGAAAACGGAGCAGACTTTGTAAAGATTGGTATCGGCGGCGGCTCCATCTGTATTACCCGTGAGCAGAAGGGAATCGGGCGCGGCCAGGCTACAGCAACGATTGAAGTCGCAAAGGCACGCGACGAATACTACCAGAAGACCGGCATCTACGTTCCAATCTGTTCAGACGGCGGCATCGTGCACGACTATCACATCACGCTCGCCCTTGCCATGGGCGCAGACTTTGTAATGCTCGGCCGCTACTTTGCCCGCTTTGACGAAAGCCCGAGTAACAAGCTCGTTGTGAACGGCAACTATGTAAAAGAGTACTGGGGCGAACGCTCTAACCGCGCCCGCAACTGGCAGCGCTACGACTTGGGCGGCAAGAAGACACTCGCCTTTGAAGAGGGCGTTGACTCATACGTTCCTTACGC
>CAZKPZ010000002.1:14399-47511 GCA_964554745.1 uncultured Treponema sp.
CCGGACACCTGCACGACAATATCGCGCAGACAACCAGCAAGGTAATTCACACAATGTGCAACTGCGGCGCTCTGTCTATACCGGAACTGCAGGAAAAGGCAAAGATTACGCTTGTTTCTTCCGTTACAATCCAGGAATCTTCCGCACACGACGTAGTAGTAAAGAATTCGTCAATACAGTCCGTCTGATGAATGCTCAGACGGCAAAAGTCAGAGCGGGGCAGAACAGAACGCTGACCCTCTCTGACGGCGAGCGCACTGATTTGGCAAACGACATCACCAGTGTGGAATCAGTGCGCAGCGGGGGAGACATAACGGACACGACAATAAACGGCGACATCATGCAGGTGCTGCCGCTTTTGCCGGACGGCTTTGCGGATTTGATAATAATCGATCCGCCCTATAATCTTACCAAAGACTTTAACGGACTCAAGTTCAACGCAATGAACGATTCTGCCTACGAAGCCTACCTGGACTCGTGGCTGCCCGCGGTGTGCGCCAAGCTAAAAAGCAGCGGCAGCCTCTACCTCTGCGGTGACTGGAAGTGCACATCCGCCCTGCAGCGTTCCCTGCAAAAGCAGCTCACCGTGCTTAACCGCATCACATGGCAGCGCGAAAAAGGCCGCGGTGCCAAGAGCAACTGGAAGAACGGCATGGAAGACATCTGGTTTGCCGTAAAAGACCCAGACAACTACTACTTTAACGTTGACGCAGTAAAAATAAAGCGGCGCGTGCTTGCCCCCTACCGCGAGAACGGCAGTGCAAAAGACTGGCAGCAGGAACAGGACGGCAACTTCCGCATCACATACCCCTCGAACTTCTGGGACGATATTTCCATACCTTTTTGGTCAATGCCTGAGAATACCGACCACCCCACGCAAAAAAGCGAGAAGCTCTACGCAAAGCTAATACTAGCCTCGTCCAAGCCAGGTGACATCGTGTTTGACCCCTTCCTTGGCTCAGGAACCGCAAGTGTCACCGCAAAAAAGCTCGGCAGAAAATACTGCGGCGTGGAGCTTAATGCGGAATACTGCCTTTATGCCGCCAAACGCCTGCGCCTTGCCGAGAGCGACAAAAAAATACAGGGCTATACCGACGGCGTTTTCTGGGAGCGCAATTCACTGCGCGAGCAGACAAAAGCGCACTCTGCAAAAGGACAGGACGCAAAATAAAAGTGAAAATGTTACTATAAAGGAAAGCCAATACTTGAAATTATAATGAACTTGTGAGAAAATCAATTGTATTTCTAAGCTCAAATAAGAGGTTATAGATGAAAGTCGTTATTATCGGAGCCCAGTGGGGCGATGAAGGAAAAGGCAAAATCGTGGATTACCTTGCGCAGGACGCAAAGTATGTAGTTCGCTATGCAGGCGGTCCTAACGCCGGTCATACTATTGTCGTAGACGGCAAACAGTTCGCCTTGCACCAAGTTCCGAGCGGAATTCTCTACCCGGAGAAAAAAGTATTCCTTGGCGCCGGAATGGTTCTTGATCCAGAGGCTTTCTTCAATGAACTTCAGATGCTTAAAGACAACGGAATCGACTGGGAAGGCCGTGTATTTATCTCAGACCGCGCGCAGATTATCCTGCCGCGCTACCGCCAGATGGACAAAGACCGTGACGCACAGCGCAAGCGCCCCATCGGCACGACCGGCCGCGGAATCGGCATTGCCTATTCAGAAAAAGCCCAGCGCGACGGTCTGCGCCTTGCAGACCTTGACTGGGCAGAAAAAATGGCTGAATACGAGGGAGAAGACAAAGCCTACCTCGACAAATACAAAGACCGCCTGCTTGCAATGCGCGTAGACCTCACCGAAAAAATGTGGGAATACCGCAACGACAACATCCTTTTTGAAGGCGCGCAGGGCGCAATGCTCGACATAGACAGCGGCACCTATCCTTACGTTTCTTCAGGCGCGTCATGCTCCGCCGGAGCCGCGACCGGCTGCGGAATCGGCCCGCACAACCTCGACAGAATCCTTGGTGTGTTCAAGGCATACGAAACGCGCGTCGGCAACGGCCCCATGCCTACGGAATTCAACGAACAGGACGCACAAGAAAGCGAGCTGTGCAAGTACGTGCGCGATACAGGACGTGAATACGGCGTTACAACCGGCCGCGCGCGCCGCTGCGGTTACCTCGACCTGGTGGCACTGCGCTATGCATGCCGCGTGAACTCAATAGACGGCCTCGTATTGACCCACCTTGACATCTACGACGAGATGGAGCAGATAGAAGCCTGCGTCGCCTACGACATAGACGGCAAGATAGTCACCGACTTCCCGGCCAGCATTGAAAAGCTCAACAAGGCAAAGCCGGTGCTCGAAAAGTTCAAGGGCTGGAAGGCACCGCTCAAAGAATGCAAGAGCTACGACAAGCTGCCAGAGAACGCGCGCAAGTACATCGAATTCATCGAGGACTTCACGAACACAGGCGTAGACATCATCTCAGTGGGCTACGAGCGCAACGAGACCTTTATCCGCAAGGAACCTTGGAAGAAATAAACAGAACGCCCTCACGCATACCGTGAGGCGCTGTGTGTATACCCCCAGGCAGGACGTTCTTGCTTCGGGGGTCTTTTGTTTTTCAGGGGGCTTATTTGAGCGACACTTCCATGAGCGCGCGGTAGAGAATGTCCGTGTCAATCGGCTTTGAGATATGACCGTTCATGCCGGCAAGCTTGCTCTGCTGCACGGCCTCGCTGTAGGCGTTAGCAGACAGCGCAAAAATAGGAATCGTCTTTGAGTCCTCACGCTCAAGGGCGCGGATTGCCTCTGCCGCCTCATAGCCGGACAGAATCGGCATCTGTATGTCCATAAGAATACAGATGTACTTGCCCGGCTCTGACTCCTCAAAGCGCTTGACTGCGATAGCCCCGTTTTCCGCAGTGTCGGCCTCAAGCCCCATATTGTGCAGAGTCCGCAGGGCAATCTCTGTGTTAATCTCGTTGTCTTCAGCCAGCAGCACACGTCCGGCAAGCTTTTTGCGCTTTGAAATAGGCAGCGGCTTGGTGGCAATATTCTCAACCTCAACATACGGCGCTTTAACCTGCACATGCATGGTTGTTCCCTTGTTCAGCTCGCTGCTTACATCAATAGTTCCGCCCATAAGCGTAATAAGCTTCTTTACAATGTACAGCCCTATGCCCGTGCCGGACTTAAGCTTCTGCCGCGCAGGGTTTTCCAAGTCCTGTGAGAACGGCGTGAACATCTTCTGCTGGAATTCCTTGCCCATGCCTATTCCGGTGTCGGCTATAGAAATGTCAACACTTGCCACTGCATTAGGCAGCCGCGTAACCTCTGTGGTCACAGTTATGCTGCCGCCCTCAGGCGTGTACTTGTAGGCATTTGAAATCAAGTTCAACACGACCTGATTGAAACGGATTTTGTCAATAATAATCGCCGGCACGTGTGTCTGCGAATTAGTCTTGAACGTAACACCCTTCTGCGAGCAGAGAGGAACAAACATATTGTTTATGTCTGTAATGAATTCCTCATACGGGTAGACTTCAGGCACAAGCTCTATGCGTCCTGAGTCAATCTTAGACACGTCAAGCACGTCGTTAATCAGGCTCATCAAAAAGTGGTTTGAAGAGTTGATTTTCTCAAGGTCGTTACGGAGCTTTTCCTTGTCGTCTATGTCCTCAAAGGCAAAGTCCGTCATGCTGGTGATTGCGCTGAGCGGCGTGCGGATGTCGTGGCTGATGCGCGAGATGAATTCCATCTTGGAATTCGCTGCTGTCTCGGCCTCTTCCAGTGCCTTGTGCAAGTCCTTGATATACTGCTTTTCTCTTGCGTAAGAGCTGGTGATATCCATGCACAAAAGCATGATAAGCCCCATTTCCTCAGAAATCCACGTGTAGTATAGCTGCAGCCGCTTTTCGGTTCCTGCCACATTGATGTTGAACGCAACCGTGTAAGACTTTTTTTCGCCGAGCGCTTTCTTTACCGTCTCAAGGCTCGTCATCTGCTTATATGCGGCGGCTTCGTCCTTGTCATTCATAAAGCTGTCCATACGCAGCTGCTGGTCGGTGGAATAGCAGTTTAAGCCGTTGTTTTCCTTAAGGTAATAGATGTCCGTGCTGTTAGAAAAGAATTCAATCTCGTCTGTCTCCGAATAGACAAAGGCAATGTAGTGGAAGCTTTCAGATGAAAGCGCATTGATGATGAACGAATGCTTCTTCTCTTCTGAAATGTCGTTAAGGTACACAAGCGCCTCTACAGCAGAAGTCTCCGGTTTCATGCTAAGATTTGCCGTAAGGCGCAGCCACTTCATGTCTATGCCGGTGGAAGACGTCGGGAATTCCATGTAGATCTGCTGTATGCCGTTCAAAAAGTCCAGCCGCATTGTCTCAATGCAGAATTTCTCAAAGAACTCGCTCTGCAGCTTGGAATCCCCTATGTCCATACCCACCGCATACAGGAAACCGCTTGCCGTCTGCGAGTCGTGGCGCTGCATGACGGTCTCGTTTACGCCCTTGTGAACCAGACACAAATCCTGACCTAAGTCCAGCAGGGCGGATTCATACGAAACGTCCATTGCGTCCTCAAGCTGCTTCTTAAGGCGGTGGTATTTTTCTTTTTCCATCTGGGCGGTGGTTATGTCAATCGCAAGGCCGATAACCTTTTCCTTGCCCTGATAGTCCGTGAACGACGTGAGCATGATATGCTCGTACCTAGCCTCTTTGTTGTCCTCTCCGTGCAGCATGATGTCCGTCTCTGCGAACTTTGCACCCTCGTCGATACTCTTGTACATGTGAATGTATTTGTCTACGTCCTTTTCGTCAATCGTACCTACAAGCGAATAGGGCAGGTCTTCTATCGGGCCTCCATCGTTAGGCAGCGTCATGTTTATATTGGCCGGATGCCTTAGCAGCACGGAATGGTGTTTTTCCTTGTCATACTCCCACATGAGCGTGCCGAGCCGCTTTTCTGAAATCTCGTAGCTAAGCTCCACAATCTTGTTCTCGTCTTCCAGGCGGTGCTTTTCGGTGACGTTACGCACAGAAAAAGACGTTGCCTTTGTGCCTTCCCACAGCAGTTCCTTGCGGTTCACGTTGTACCAGCTCAGCAGCTTTTTGCAGAAAAAGTCACTGTCCGCTTCGGCTTCATATATGAGGCCTTCAAGAAAATACTTGCGGACATCCGAATTGCCGCTGCTTATGAATTCTGCAAGCGGTATTCCGGCGCAGGAGTCGGCCTGCATAAAAGAAAGAAACGCCTTGTTGCCGTAGAGCAAGACACGGTTTTCACAGTCTACTACAAAGATAAGAGAATTCAAGTTGTCTAAAAGAAGTGCGTAGTTACTGCCGCCGTTTATGTCCATTGCCAAAAAAACCTCTTTTTTATATGGTCACTTTATAATATCAATTATAACACAGGAACGGCTATTCCGCTAGGAAAATAAAAAAAATGCGCCCCGCCGTTATTAACGGCTCTGAGGGCGCATATACATGGCTTTGGGCAAAAGAATCAGCGCCAGGCTGCCTTGGTGGACTGAATCGTGCTGTTAAAGTAGCTGATTGAGTCAATCCGCTCGTGCTCCGCCTTAAAGCCCTTAAAATAGTAGGGGTCGTTAATCAGGCATACGAACTCGTCAAACAGAAAGCTGGTGTCCAGAGGGCCGGAACAGGCTTCCGGGTGGAACTGCACCGAGAACGCCGGGGTGTTTGTGTATGTTATGCCCTCGCATGTGCCGTCGTTCGTGTTCACAAAGCTAAGCACCGCGCCTTCGGGCAGGCTGTCGTTCTGCACCGCGTAGCCGTGGTTCTGGCTTGAGATGTACACGCGCCCGGTTGAAAGCTGCTTTACAGGCTGGTTTGCGCCGCGGTGACCGTACTTGAGCTTCATGGTCTTTGCGCCCATGGCAAGAGCAAGAATCTGGTGGCCCAGGCAGATGCCGAACACCGGCACCCTTGCCGCTATAATCTTCTTCAGCCCTTCGATAATGCCTGTGTTGTCAGCAGGGTCTCCAGGTCCGTTAGAAAGCATAACGCCGTCCGGCTTGAGGGCAAGAATCTCGTCCGCGCTTGCGGTAGCCGGCATGACTGTGACTTCAAGACCGCGCTTTAAAAGCTCGCGGCGTATGTTCGCCTTTGCGCCAAAGTCCCAGAGGACAACCTTTTTGCCCTTGCCGGCCTGCATTGCCGCCTGCATGTCGTACACCTTGGTGCCGTCAGCCTTAACCGGCACAAAGCGGTAGGCCGCGCTTTCGGTGAACACCGTCTTGGCGTCCTCCTCAACGTCTTTTTCCGAGCAGGTGACGCTCTCAACGGCCTTTTCTATCTTGTAGGCCTTTATCTGCGCAAGGATTTTCTCTTTTTCCGCAGGATTTGCCAGGGCATCGCGCGCCTTTTGCGCTTCCGGGCTTTCGCCGCTTATAATCATGCCGTTCATAACGCCGGCTTCGCGCAGCACCTTGGTGAGCGCCCTTGTGTCTATGCCGTAAAGGCCTATGATGTTCTGCTTTTTAAGGAAGGTGTCTAAGTCGCCGCTGTTTCTAAAATTGGAAGGGTCTTCGCAGCAGGAGCGCACTATGTAGCCGCGTACATGGGCTTTGCCGCTCTCAAAGTCTTTTGGTATTATTCCGTAGTTGCCTATAAGGGGGAAGGTCTGTGTGACAATCTGCCCGTAATAACTGGGATCCGTAAGGGTCTCTATGTAGCCGTTCATTCCGGTGGTGAAAACGGTCTCACCCGTTACAACGCCGCCGGCTCCGAACCCTGTTCCTTCAAAGACAAGTCCATTAGCGAGGACTAGGCACGCTTTAGTAGAATCTTCCATACTAAAGCCTTATTATACAGAAAATTCAGCCTCTGTGCAAGCAATGTACCCACGGTAAAGTAAAGGGCGCGGGAGACATTCTGTCTTGTGACTTCCCACATTATGCATAAATTGTGATATACTTGAAAAAAATAATAAGGGGGCTTATATGTCGTATGAACTTTTGGAAAGTCAGATAAAACTGCTCACGCCGGAATATTATGCGCAGCTTGAGAAGTTCGTTGAATTTGCAGTGTGGCAGTCACAAAAGCAGCGGCAAAAGGACGAGGCTAAACAAACCCTGCGTCAGATTCAGAATATGTTTGAAGAAGACAAGGGCTGGGACTCAGAACAGGCCTTCAAAGGCCGAGGCCGTCTATAAGATGTACAGAACGCTGCCGTTCTGCGGTCTTCAGACATTATTTTGTCTTAGCTGAAAGTCTGTGTCCGTACAAAACAAACTCCGCGGCCGCACAAGTCAGGCTTCGGGACAATAGAAAATCAACCTTGAGACAGCAGAAGTCAAACTTGCGGACAATACAATAAGAAGTTCGGGCTGACACAAAAACAACTCCCGGTTAATAGAAAAAACGTCTTCAGCAGGATAACAATAAAAAAAGTTGCTTTTATAAAAAATGTATGGTATGATTTAAAATATGGGAAATAGTACGGAAAAAAAACGCAGCCTGGCTCTAGGGCTTGTTATTGTAATTGTCGCTTCAATTTGTGTCGTAAACGTGGTCCAAAATCTTATTGTGGTCAGCAGCATGCGCAAAGCCGCTTCTGCCGATGCTGAGAACAACTATACAGAAATGGCCAAGGCCTACGCGGCGGCCATAGAGAACCGCGTGAACGGCATGTTCGACTCCCTTGACTGGTACGTGAACGCCAAGGTTACGGAGCACGGCAGCGACGAAGAGATTATCGACTGGCTGTACCAGCAGAACAGCAAGCGCAACAAGGACTTTTCGCGCGTTTTTTACTGCGAGAAAGACGGCAAGTATTTTTCTGATGACGGCAAGAGTTCCAATATTGCAGACCGCTCATACTTCATAGACATAATGCAGAAGGGGCAGGACAGCGCCATAGATGACCCTGTAACCTCCCGCTCCGACGGCCGCTCCGTTGTGCACGTGGCCCGCGCCGTAAAGCAGGACGGGCGGACTGTGGGCTTTTTCTGCGCAGTTGTTGACCTGACCCTTTTTACCGACCTCATAAACAACATAAGAGTGGGCAATACTGGCTATGCCTGGATGCTCGCAAGCAACGGCCTCGTTATCTCGCACCCGAACGACTCCTATATAATGAAGGAGAACTTCCTTACGGGGCTTGACGGCGACCATGCGCAGCTTGCCGAAGCAGCCCAGCGGATAACGCGCGGCGAGACAGGCAGCGGCTGGGTAAAGCCTTTTGGCTCTGACGGCAAGGAATTTGTGACCTTCCTGGGCATAAAGGGCACTCCGTGGGGGCTTGCTGTCTCCGTAAGCGAGAGCGAGGTGTTCCAGCTTTCTACCGTGGTAAGCCGCTTTATCATCACCGGAGGCGTCATAGGCGTTTTGATTCTGCTGATTATATCCGGCCTTATGCTGCGCCGCTCGCTTAAGCCGCTCAAGGTCGTAGAGGACACGATTACCGGCATTGCGTCCGGCAACGCAGACCTTACGCAGAGGATTGAAATCGACTCAAACAACGAGATTGGCTTTGTGGTCAAGGGCTTTAACAAGTTCACCGAAAAGCTGCAGGACATCATCAAGGACGTAAAGGAGTCCAAGGGCGAGCTGAGCATTGCCGGCGAGGACATGAGCGCCATGGCGCAGGACACGGCTTCTGCAATCAAGCAGATTCTGGTGAACATAGACGACATGGGCAAGCAGATAAACGGACAGGCGTCTTCCGTTGACCAGACGGCCGGCGCGGTGAACCAGATTGCAAGCAACATCCGCAGTCTTGAGCAGATGATAGAAAGCCAGTCCTCCGGCGTGGCGGAAGCTTCTGCCGCGGTAGAGGAGATGATTGGCAATATTTCGTCCGTAAACAGCTCCATGGACAAGATGTCCGCTTCTTTTGAAGGCTTGCGAGGCGAGGCTCAGACCGGTATCAACAAGCAGCAGGACGTTAACGAGCGCATCAAGAAGATTGAAGAGCAGTCCGCCATGCTGCAGGAAGCGAACTCTGCAATTTCAAGCATTGCGGAGCAGACTAACCTGCTCGCCATGAATGCGGCCATTGAGGCTGCGCACGCGGGCGAGGCTGGCAAGGGATTCTCTGTTGTTGCTGACGAAATCCGCAAGCTTTCCGAGACTTCCACGGCACAGTCAAAGACAATCGGCGACCAGCTGAACGGCATTAAGGAGTCCATCGGAACGGTGGTTGAGGCTTCACTTGGCGCTACAAAGGCGTTTGAGTCGTTTGCGCAGAAAATCAGGGAGACTGACGAGCTTGTTATCCAGATAAAGGCTGCCATGGAAGAGCAGAACCAGGGTTCAAAGCAAATCAGCGATTCCCTGCACGCCATGAACGACAGCACGCAGGATGTTCTTAAGGCTTCCACGGAGATGTCTTCCGGCAACCAGGCGATTCTTAGGGAAGTGTCCATGCTGCAGAAGGCTGCAGGCAGCATGAAGAGCAATATGGAAGATATGGCCGCCGGCGCGCGCAAGGTTGACGAGACCGGCACGACGTTGGGCGAGATTTCTAAGAAGGTAAAGGACTCTATCGACAAAATCGGCGCGCAAATCGACTTGTTTAAAGTGTCGGCGCACCGTTAGTGCAGGTTGCGGTCTCGTAGCTTTTAGGGGCGCATTGCGGTGGCTTATTAGGCTGGCTGTGATGCGCCTCTGGTTTTGTATGGCATTTTGTGCTATAATCGGCTTCCTATGAATTCTCCGTCTGTACAAGAAAACGTCCGTGCCGAAAATCCGCTCGGCTACGAGTCTGTTTCCGCGCTGCTTGCAAAGTTCGCTTTTCCCAGCATCATAGCCATGCTGGTGAGTTCCCTCTACAATGTCGTTGACCAGATTTTTATTGGTCAGAGCGAGCTTGGCTATTTGGGTAACGCCGCCACTAATGTTTCGTTTCCCCTTATTACAATCTGCATGGCCATTACGCTCACCATAGGCATTGGCAGTGCGACCCGCTTTTCTATTTATTTAGGGCAAAAGCGCGAGACTGACGCGGCCAAGGTAGTGGGCAACGGCGTGTGCCTGATGCTCTTTTGCGGCCTTTGCTACGCGGCTGTGGTGGAGCTGCTGCTTGCGCAGCTGCTTACGGCGTTCGGCTCCACTAAGGAAGTCTTTGCCTATGCCATGCAGTATGCGCGCATAACTGTGCTTGGCATGCCGCTTTTGATGCTGATGAACGGCATGAGTAACCTTGCGCGCGCAGACGGCAGTCCCTTATACTCAATGACTTGTATGCTTGCCGGCGCGATACTGAATACTGTGCTCGACCCGCTCTTTATCTTTGTGTTCGGCTGGGGCATTGCGGGCGCCGCATGGGCAACGGTTATGGGGCAGGCGGTGTCTCTTGCGATTGCCGTCTGCTATCTGCGCCGCTTTCGCCGCGTGGACTTACGCAAAGAGTACTTCAGGCTGAACTTCCGCGAAGCCCTTATCACTGCAAAGATGGGCATGAGCCAGGGGCTTACGCAGATTGCGCTTACTTTTGTGCAGATTGTTATGAACCGCTCGCTGGTGTTCTACGGCGCGCAGAGCATATACGGCTCTTCGATTCCGCTTGCCGTAAACGGCATTGTAATGAAGGTGAACCAGATTGTCCTTGCTCTTATCATAGGCATAAACCAGGGCATGCAGCCTATTGTGGGCTTTAACTACGGGGCCAAAAAATATGCGCGGGTCAAGGCTGTGTACTTTCTTGCCGTCCGTTCCGAGCTGATTATTACTGCGGTGGCACTATGCCTGTTTGAATTTGCGCCGGCGCGGATTCTGTCGCTCTTTGGCAACGGCAACGAGCTTTACATGCGGTTTGCCGTGCGCTTTATGCGCGTATTCCTTGTAATGCTGCCGCTCAACGGCATACAGATGATTTCTTCAAATCTGTTTGCGGCTATCGGCAAGGCGGTGAAGGGCGCTGTGCTGTCTCTTACGCGGACGGTGCTCTTCTTTATTCCTATCGTTCTGCTCATGCCGCTTTTCTTTGGCCTTGACGGCATTCTGTATGCCGCGCCTATTGCTGACGTGCTGGCTTTTACGCTGGTGATTGTGTTCATCACGCGCGAGATGAGGCAGATGCGCTAGGGCAGCGGGGCTGGTAAAATTTTGCGGGCTACGCCAGCCCTTGTTGGCCGCCGCGCCGTATGATGGCTGACAGAATTGCATAAATTGTCAAAAAATGGTAGAGTGCAGGTATGAATACATATGTGGCACTGTGCGCTGTCGGCGCAGAAAAAATCCTCGGAAACGAGCTGAAAAGACTTGGCATGAAGCTTGCCGGGAACTTCCCCGGCCGGGTGGCTTTTACCGCCGGAGACGGAGTGAGCGATGATGATGCCGTCTATCTTGCAAATTACAGTCTGCGCACCAGCGACCGCGTGTACATACAGGTGGCCAAGTACGATGCGCCAGATTTTGATTCTCTCTTTGACGGCTGCTATGATGCGCCCTGGCAGGACTTGCTCAAGGTAAACGCACGCGTAATTGTAGACAAAGTGCGCACGTTCCACAGCAAGCTTGAGAGCGAGCACGCCGTTCAGGGCATGATTCAAAAGGCCATCTATCAAAAGCTCTGCGACAAGTACCGTGTCTCAAGCATGGTGGAAAGCGGATTCACCAGTGACGTGCGCGTGTATATAGACGAGGACGTTGCGTATATTCTTCTTGACACTTCAGGTGAGCCGCTGCACAAGCGCGGCTACCGCACGGCCAATGTGCTTGCCCCTTTGCGCGAGACTACTGCCGCCGTCTTGCTGCAGGAAATGCTCTGGAAGCGCAAGCTGCCGCTGCATGACCCTTTCTGCGGCAGCGGTACGATTGCCATAGAGGCGTTTTTGTACGCCCACGACATTGCCCCTGGCCTTGGCCGCGAATTTGCCTACGAGGGGCTTAAGATATACAACCCCAAGCGTGCTATGGAAGTAAAGCGGCGGCTTGCCGCAAAAATCCGTACTGACGTGGTATGCCGAATTTCTGGCAGTGACATCGACAGAGACTGCGTGGGCAAGTCTACGCTGAACGCGGAGCATGCCGCGGTTATGGCAGGACGCGCCTTGCAGCTGATTGGCAGCGACGCAAAGATTCCGCGCCCGGAATTCTACGTGAGCGACGTTGCGGACTTAAAGGCGCCCTATGACGAGGGCGTGCTCATCTGTAATCCGCCCTACGGCGAGAGGCTTGGAGATGAGGACGAGGCGCTGGCACTGTACGGCAAGATGGCTTCTTTATTTGACAACTTTGCCGGCTGGAGCGTTGGCGTTATCACGAACAAGAAAGGCTTTCAGAGAAGCGTAGGAAAATATGCCGAAAAGCTTAAGTCTATAAAGGCCGGCAATTTGGACACCACTCTTTATATTTACGGCAATGGCAGTAATAATTGAGCATGACAAGCGGAAGCGTGAAATCCTTGAAAAGTCTCTTGCGCTGTTTGTGGAAGAGGGCTACGAGGATGTCACCTTTCAGAAGATAGCGGACCGCTGCAACATAACGCGCACGACGCTGTACATTTATTTTAAGAACAAGCGCGAGATTTTTCTCTGGAGCATAAAGCAGCTGCTTTCCGGCATAGAAAAGAAGATGCTTGCCGTTGTTGCTGATGACAGCGGCAGCGCCATACAGAGCCTTGAGAAGGTTCTGTCAATAGTGTTTGATTCATGCGAGCAGAATAAGGACTTGTTCAAGATTCTGCTGCCGTATCTTATGCAGGTGCAGAAGGGCGGGCGGAATCCCGGAGAGGTTGTGTCACGCCGCATTGTAAGGCTGCAGCACTTTTTGAATGTGATTTTGATACGCGGAAAAAATTCCGGTGAGCTAAAGAGCGGCCTTTCGATAAAATTCATGTACGATTTGATTTTTTCGGTAATCGAAAGCGCGGTGTTCCGCATTGCGGTGCTGGACACAGACAATCTTGAGGAGTGCCGCGGTACAGTGCACAGTGTTTTGCAGGTGCTGCGCTCTGAATCTTGCGGCAAGGACGGTGAATGATGGGAGCTATAGTCAGTTCTGCGGCTTTGTGTTTTATTCCGCTGCTCGTCTTGGTGGCGTGTTTTGTTCTGCTGGTGCCGGGCTACAGCATTTGGAAGGGCGCGCTTGCCTGTGCGCTGGGCATGTTCACTGTCGCGCCGATTGCCGCATTGCAGTTTGCTCTGGGGCAGTCTCATCTGCTTGACCCCACCTCGCTGCAGACGCTGCTGGTGAGTGCGATTTTGCTGAACGGCCTGGTTGAGGAAGGTGTAAAGACTGCCTTGCTGTTCTTGATGCCGAATTCCGCAAAGTCAAAAAAGCTTTTTCTGCTTTATGCCATTACTGCCGGCTTTGCGCTGGGCTGCCTTGAGTCGCTGATTTATCTGATTTCCGGCGTGCAGCATCTGGGCTTGCGCCTGGTGACGGCGGTTCTTATTCATGCGTTCTGCGCCGGGCTTGACGGTCTGTTTGTGTACAGTGTAAAGAATTCTGCCTTTCATCCGCTGCCGCTCTTTTTTTCTGTGCTGCTGCACGGTGCGTATAATTATCTTGCGGGTTTCGGCGAAAATACGATGTATTTTTATATTTCGTTTGCTGTGGTTCTTTTTGCAATCATTGAGTGCCGCGTGCGCTATCAGCGCACAGAAGACTAGCGCTTTGCCGTTCCGGGGCTGTCTTTCCGCGGAACGGTTTTGCGTCTTGTGTTTGTCAGACCTTAAAGCGGTCAATCTGTGAGCCAATCTTTTCTATAGATTCACGCACTTCTTTTGAGATGTCGGTAAGTTCTGTACCGGCACGGGTAATCTTTTCTGTACCGGCAGATATCTTGTCCATGGCCTGCTTCATGTTGGCTGTGTTTGCTTCGAGAGAGCGCATTTCCGCAACAACTTTTTCGTTGCCGGCGGCCATTTCTTTTGAAGACTTGTGTACTTCGATGGTGCTGTTGTTCATGCTGCGCAAGGCTTCGTTAATCTGCTTTGAGCCTTGGTTCTGCTCTTCCATTGCCGCCTTAATCTGCATGACCAGCTCGTCGGTCTCTTTAATCTTGCTTGAAACAGAAGACAGAGCCTTGCTTGACAGGTCAGAAGATGACACGACTTCGCTGATGGAGTCGCGGATGTTGCTCAGCTGGTCTCCGATTGTCTTTGACTGAGATGTGGATGTCTCTGAAAGCTTGCGGATTTCGTCTGCAACAACTGCGAATCCCTTTCCAGCCTCACCGGCGTGGGCAGCTTCGATAGCCGCGTTCATGGCAAGCAGGTTTGTCTGCTCTGCGATGCTTGAGATTGCAAGGTTTGCTTCCTGCAGCATCTGGGACTGTTCTTCTATCTTGCGAATCTGGTCGTTCACGTTCTGCTGCATGTTAAAGCCCTTGTTTGCATCGTCTGCAAGGCCTTTGAAGGAGCCGGCCATCTTGTCTACGGAGTTGTTTACGGATGAGATATTGCCGACCATCTGTTCAACGGCGGCTGAGGCTTCCTGCGTAACCTTTGCCTGACCGTCAATCATCTTGTCGAGCGTGTTCATGTTGCTTGAAATTTCGGAGACGATACCTGCTGCTTGGTCAACGCTCTCTGACTGGTTTTCGATTTGGCTGTGGATTCCTGTGATGAGCGAGCTGATCTGGTTTATGGAGTCGGTCGTGTTGCGTGTGCTGTCTGTCATGGCGTTTCCAGCTTCGCTAAGACCGTTCTTTGAGCTTTTGACCTCTTTCATGATAAGCTGGAGCTTGTCAAGGAATGCGTCAAAGTGAATGACCAGGTCGCCGATTTCATCGCGTATGAACAGCTTACAGCGCTTTGTGAGGTCCGCGTCGCCGCTTTCTAGTTCCTTAAGGAAGTTCGTTACGTTGTAGATACGCCACATGAGCCAGTTAACAAAGCGGAAGCTGACCAGGACGATGGCGATTGTGATGATTATGACAATCGGAAGGACGATTGCGAGTGTATTCTTCTTGACTGAACCGATGAGTTCCAGGCTCTGCGCCACAAATAGCATTCCTGTGACTTTTCCGCTTGAGTCTTTTAGCGGCTTGTAGACCGAGTAGTATTTTTTGCCGTTTATGATGTTCTGTCCGTGATAATCGGTGCCGCCTAAAACCTGCTTTGTGATGGTGGTGTTGTCCAGCTTTGTTCCTATAAGAGAGGAACCAAGCGTCGTGGCCTTGCGGGTGTTGCCGTCAAAAACGGTGCAGTCTACGTTGAAGTACTGTTTCATTATTTTTACATAGCCGTCAGCATTGTTTACATCTCCGTAAGATTCATCCCAGATATTTTTAGCCGCATTGGATGTTCTTACGATGTTTTCTTTTGTATTTTTGGAAACTTCGATTGAGAAGACTTCAAGCGATATTGTTCCTATAACAATCGACGTGAAGATAGTGGACAGGCAGACCATGCACAAAAGTTTGAACAGAATGGAAGTATCTTTCTTGGCATTCTTTTCAAAGCGGTCCAACTCTTTTTTTGCCATATATTTGCTCCTTGCTGAAAAAAAACATGCGTATGTTAATAATTTTCCCTTATAAACGCTAATTTGTCAAGAAATTCGTTGCTTGGGGGCAGAACTCGCAGTGCATTTTGTTTGGAATTTTTTTATGAATTTTGCGTATAAGTTCTTGACACAAGTTGCTGAAATGAAGTAAACTCACTATACAATTTGTTGGAGCGATGGCAGAGTGGTCGAACGCGGCGGTCTTGAAAACCGTTATACCTCTTTGGTATCGGGGGTTCAAATCCCTCTCGCTCCGGACAACGTGAGGCGGTACCTCCGTTAGTGAATTTGGAGGCGTGGTAGAGCGGTAATACAACGGTTTGCTAAACCGTCGGTTCCTAACGGGCCGGGCAGGTTCAACCCCTGTCGCCTCCGCTAACCCTTTTGAGTTTTGCGGCAACGGGAAACTTGCTAGGGTGAACAAATTTTTTGAGACTGTGGCTCAACTGGATAGAGTGTTGGCCTGCGGAGCCGAAGGTTGGCGGTTCGAACCCGCCCAGTCTCGTATAATAGGTTTTTGGATTATTTGGCTTGAATGATGCGGAATTGCCTGTTTCTGGTGATTCCGCAAGCCAAAGGCCGCATGGTTTTTGGTGAATCAATACATCTTCTTTACAGATGGGGTCTTTCAAGTCAAATCAGGGATGCGCGTAATTTTCCTTATATAAATGCGTATCTCTGACGATTCAAAAAGCCTTTTTTTTTGCACTTTTTTTTGGAAAGATGTCCGAGTGGTTTAAGGTACATCCTTGGAAGGGATGCATAGGAGCAATCCTATCTGGGGTTCGAATCCCCATCTTTCCGTTTGCTCAGATGCTCTGCACGCTATCGCCGGAAAACCCCGCCAGATCGGGAACGAAGCAACGGTATTCGGATGCTAGTGGTGACGGGGATTATCTGAGCTTTTTTTGTAAGTTTTGCGGCGGTTTCGCAGAAACCGTGGACTATGCGCGGTATGCTTGTCGGCACTTGCCCTTTTTATCCCTGATTACAGTATCATGACTCTCAGTTTATGCGGAACGCACTCTATGTGCAAGGTGTTGGTGTCGCACAGGCATTCGCCGTCGGTGTGAAAGGGCAGCGGTGTCTGGGCGCTTATGTCGAGCGCGGTGCAGTCGTGCAGGGTAAAGCCCTTGAGCGATGCATGCTTGCCTGCGACAAGTGCGGGGAACTTAAAGAATGCGGAAAGCCGTGCGACGCCCGCGGCAAGGCAGGTGGAAATGAGCGAGTCGTTTGGCTGTGCCGTTGGTGCCATGGGTACGCCGCCGCCTTCGCACGCAAAGTTCATGGCGGCAAGAAAGATAAAGCGGTCATAAGTCTGTGTGCCGTGTTCCGCACTTGTAATGCTGACACGGCTAGTCTTCATGGAAAAGAGGGTGATTACGGTCATGAGCGAATAGACTAGGTTGCCGAGCGATATTTTGTTAAGCAGCGTTTTGAGCTTTGAGACTGCCACTTTACGGCAGACGAGTGCGTCCAGTCCCAGACCTGCGCTGATGCCGAACAAGTGCGTACTGCCGTCATCGCAACGGGCAAGACCTATGTCTATGAGTGTCTCGTCCCTAGAGGCGAGTATGAGATTGAGTACAGTGTTGGTGTCGTGTGCCTTTATGTGTGCGGCATTCGGCGACAGTTTTCGCCAGCCCCTGAAGAAGTCGTTGCCCGAGCCAGTGGGCAGCACGGCGAGTTTTAGCGAGGAAAAATCCTTTATGCCGTTCAAGACGGCGTTTATTGCACCGTCGCCGCCTACGACGACGAGCTTTTTATCTGCGTCTTTTGACTGTGGAATCTGAGAGATGAGTCCGGCCGCCTGAGCTGCCTGACTGCTGCTGGAACAGGAGTAGACTTTGTACTGAATGGCAAGTGCGTCTAACTTGTTTTTTGCTTTTGCCCAGATGAGCTGTGCCTTGCCGGATGCCCCGTTCGTGTTGACCAGAAAGTAAAACATGGCTTTATTGTAACACGTAAAGGCGTCTCATAATAGACTTTTTCTGTATAATATAGTAAAATAACTCACTTAATTTTATGGGATAACACTTTGGAAAACGAGATAAAAACGCCGGAAGGCGGTACGCTGATAATTCAGCCGATTGACCAGGAAATCAAAAAAGCATACATCGATTACTCCATGTCTGTTATAGTCAGCCGCGCATTGCCGGATGTGCGCGATGGTCTTAAGCCGGTTCACCGCCGCATTCTGTACTCCATGGACGAATTGCATTTGAATGCATCCGGCAAGACCTATAAGTGTGCCAAAATCGTCGGAGACGTGCTCGGTAAGTATCACCCCCACGGAGACGCTTCTGTTTATGACGCACTTGTCCGCTTGGGACAAGACTTTTCTGAACGCTACCCGCTTATTACCCCGCAGGGAAACTTCGGTACTATAGCCGGTGATCCTGCTGCTGCCTACCGTTATACAGAAGCCAAGATGGCTCGGCTTGCCGAAGAGATGGTGGCCGACATCGACAAAGACACTGTTGACTTTACTCCGAACTTTGACGAGACCACCAAAGAGCCTACGGTTCTTCCTGCGAAGTTTCCGTTCCTGCTTGCAAACGGCTCAAACGGAATTGCCGTCGGTATGGCTACCAACATGCCGCCGCACAACATGCGCGAGATAGCCGCCGCCGTTTCCGCTTATATAGACAACAATGACATCAGCATAGAAGAGCTGATGCACTACATAAAAGGCCCGGACTTCCCGACGGGCGGCATTATCTTTGGCCGCAAAGGTATAAAGGACGCATATACAACTGGACGCGGCAAGCTGATTATCCGCGGAAAGTTCAATATAGAAGTTGCAAAGAACGGTCAGGAAACCATTGTATTTACTGAAGTTCCGTATCAGGTGAACACGACTGATCTTGTTAAGAAGATTGCGCAGATGGCGCGCGACAAGCAGATTGAAGGCATATCCGGCGTAAACGACGAGTCTTCCGACCGTGTGGGCATGCGTATCGTAATTGACTTAAAGCGCGGTGCGGTGACAAAAATCGTAATAAACCAGCTGTTCATGAAGACGGCTCTGCAGTCTTCATTCGGTGTAATCAATCTTGCTCTCGTTGACGGCAGACCGAAGGTTCTTACGCTTAAGGAGCTGATAAAGTGCTTTGTTGACCACCGCGACATTGTTGTAACGCGCCGCACTCAGTTTGAGCTAAAGAAAGCCCTCGCCCGCGCGCATATACTTGAGGCGCTGATTATCGCCGTAGACGCGATTGACGAAGTTATCCGCATAATCCGCGGCAGCCGCGACGAAAAGGAAGCCAAGGCAGGTCTTATGCAGCGCTTTGGCTTTGATGACGTTCAGTCACAGGCAATCGTTGATATGCAGCTCAAGCGTCTGACGAACCTTTCTATTACTGACCTCAAGAAAGAAATGGCCGAATTGCAGACGCGCATCGCCTACCTGCAGGACTTGCTTGCCCATCACGAAAAGATTCTTGGCATTGTCAAGAACGAGACGAACGAGATTGCCGAAAAGTACGGCGATGACCGCCGCACGCAGATTGTTGCCGGCGAAGTTGAAGAAATCAACGTTGAGGACATGATAAAAGAAGAGGACATGGTTGTTCTCATTTCCAAGCTGGGATACATCAAGCGCGTGTCCGTCAGCCAGTACAAGAGCCAGGGGCGCGGCGGCAAAGGCACTATTTCCGCCAAGCTGGTTGAAGAAGACTACATCAACCAGATGCTCATCGGCTCTACGCATGACTACGTTATGTTCATCACCAATATGGGAAAAGCCTATTGGCTCAAGGTGCATGAGATTCCGGAAGCAGCAAAGACAAGCCGCGGCAGCCACATAAAGAGCCTTCTGCAGGTAACTGCGAACGAAGAGATTACGACTGTTGTCGGCACAAAAGAGATTGCGGACGACCAGTTCCTCTTTATGGCGACAGCGAACGGCGTTGTAAAGAAGACCGCAACGACGGAATTCCGCAACGCAAAGACACGCGGCATGCAGGCAATCAGACTTGATGACGGCGATTCACTGGTAAGCGGTCTTTTGACAAGCGGCAAGCAGGAATTGCTCTTGATAAGCCGCCGCGGCCAGGCGCTCCGTGTTAGCGAAGAGGAAGTCCGCGCAATGGGCCGTGCCAGCCGCGGTGTTGCCGGAATGAAGCTTGCTGAAGGCGACGAGCTATGTGCGGCTATTCCTGTAGTTGAGGGTGCAAAGATTCTGGTCGTTACAGAAAAGGGCGTAGGCAAGCGAGTTGACTTTGAAGAGTTTGCCGCCCACGGCCGCGCAACCGGCGGACAGCGTGTGTTCGGCAATGTAGACGGCAAGGGCGAGATTATCGGCGCTCTGACCGTAGCGGACGAAGACTCTATTATCTGCATCACAAGCCAGGGAACTTCGCTCCGCGTAAAGGCTGCCGATATTTCCGTGCAAGGCCGAGGCTCTTCAGGCGTCCGTGTTGTGAACGTTGAGGAGCCTGATTACGTTGTCGGCATAGATAAAATCACTGGCGACGACAGCCAGGAATAATTCCCTTTGCAACTAAGCAAATCCAAAACAAAAAGCCCTTCTGCATTTCACAACGTGATGTGCAGGAGGGCAAAACAACGGGATTTGTTTTTCTGTTTCGCTATATTTCTTTACTTTGCCTTGTTCTTGTTGCGTATAAAGTCTACGAATACTGCAAGCAAGATAACCAAACCCTTCACAACATACTGCCAGAAAGAGTTCACGTTAAGCAAATTCAAGCCGTTATTCAAGAAGCCAATAATCAAGGCTCCGATTATCGTTCCGCCAATCTTACCGGAACCTCCGGACATTGACGTTCCGCCTACAACAACAGCGGCGATTGCATCCATCTCAGCACCGTTACCTGCCGTCGGCTGACCGGAATACATACGTGAGGCAAGCACTACGCCGGCGATACCTGCCATAAGTCCAGAGAACGAATAGACCAGGAACTTAACCTTTCTGACCGAAATGCCGGAAAAATGCGCTGCCTGTACGTTACCGCCGACGGCGTAAATGTGGCGGCCGAACTTCGTATTGTTCATCAAGAGCGATGTGATTATAAGAATGATAACCAGAATCACAACAGGTGTCGGGAATATTCCGATATATCCTGCTCCGATGAACTGCCAGGCCTTTGTTACAACGCGCACCGGAGAGCCGCCCGTGTAGACGTATGCAAGACCTCTTGCCACGTCCATCGTTGCAAGAGTTACGATGAACGGCGGAATTGTTGTCTTGCTGATGATTGTTCCGTTTATCATGCCGAACACAGTTCCAAGCAGAATGCCCACAAGCAGACCGACCGGGATAGGCATATTGTGGCGCACCACGCATGCGGCTGCCACACAGCCAGAAAGCGCAATGATTGAACCTACAGACAGGTCAATGCCGCCTAGGATAATGACCATCGTCATGCCGCATGCCAGATACAAGTTCGTTGAAATCTGGCGCAAGACGTTGAACATATTCTGTCTGGTCAAAAACGATTCTGATGTTGCAGGGTTTATCGCCAGAAAAAGATAGAGCACTGCAAATGCGATTAAGATACCCAGGTTCTCTTTGAAATATGTTTTAAGTCCCTGGGAAACTTTTGCTTTAGTTGTTAATTCTGTAGACATGTTAGTTCTCCTTAAAAAAGTAAACCGCTTTATTCCGCGGCCGCGAGCTTCATGATTTTTTCCTGTGAAACTTCGCTGTGATTCAGGCAGCCCGTAACCTTGCCGTTTGCCATTACGTACACACGGTCACTCATGTTTATGATTTCTGGCATTTCGGAAGAAATCATTATTATTGCAAGCCCCTGCTTGACCAGATAGTTCATGATGGAATAGATTTCAGCCTTTGCGCCTACATCTACGCCTCTTGTCGGTTCGTCAAGAATCAGAATAGACGGATTCGTTGCAAGCCAGCGTCCGATTAACACCTTCTGCTGGTTTCCGCCCGAAAGCTGACCAATCGGCTGGTTAAGCGAATACGTCTTTGTGTTCATCATCTTTACGTACTGGGTGGCTATGCTGTCTTCCTTTTTCTTGTTCAGCAAAATACCTTTTATGAACTCTCCCAGAACCTCAATAGTAGAGTTATACTTTACGCTCTGCACGTGATACAGACCGTCAAGCTTGCGGTCTTCGGGAACCAGGGCAAGTCCTTTTTCCACCGCGTCAACTGCGGAAGTAAAGTGCTCTTCTTTGCCGTGCACAAAAACTTTGCCGCTGTATTTTTCTGTAAGACCAAAAATCGCCTGCATCGTCTCGCTGCGTCCTGCGCCAATCAAGCCGGAGAAGCCTAAGATTTCACCCTTGTGCAGTTCAAATGAAACGTCCTTCACCATCTTGCCGTCACAAAGATGCTCTACTTTGAGCACCGTTTCTCCCGGAGTCAAGAAGTCGCGCGTGTAATACTGCTCAAGCGTCCGTCCCACCATGTGGGATATAAGCTCATCTTTTGATGTTGTCTTTACGTCATACGTACCCACATACTGACCGTCTCTAAGAACTGTAACCAAGTCACAGATTTCCCAGAGTTCGCTCATCTTGTGGGAAATATAAATAATGCCCACACCTTTTGCAGTGAGGGTCTTCATTATCTTAAAAAGGAATTCCGTCTCCTTGTCAGAAATAGAAGAAGTCGGTTCATCCATGACAAGAATTTTGGAATTAAATGAAATGGCCTTTACAATCTCAACCATCTGCTGCTGCGCAATCGTAAGGTCAACAACCTTGGTGGTCGGTGCGAAGTTCATGTTGTAAGTGTTTAAAAGTTCCGCTGTCTCGCGGTTCATCTTGTCCCGGTCAATGAATTTTCCCTTCATCGGCTCACGGCCTAGAAAGATATTTTCAGCAACCGTCATATACGGAACAAGCACAAGCTCCTGGTGAATAATTGCTATGCCGTTTTTCTGAGCCTCAAAGACATTGTTTATCTCGACCTTGCTCCCGTTTATAAATATCTGGCCTTCCTCTGCCTTGTAAATTCCGCCCAGAACTTTTATAAGCGTGCTCTTGCCCGCACCGTTCTCGCCGAGAAGCGCATGCACCTGCCCCGGCTTAAGCTGGAAACTTACATTGTTAAGGGCATAAACGCCGGGAAAGCGCTTATGGATATTTTTCATTTCAAGTAAATAGGAACCGTTCATTTTGAAATCCCGCCTTGCAAATTAAACCGGAGACAAGAAACCTCTGCGGCTCCTTGCTCCGGGAAAAAAGTTAATCTATACGAATCACTGCCAGCCGTCTGTTCCGTACTGCTTTACATTGTCCTTTGTGATAAGGAATGTCGGTACTGGATAGCGTGCGTTAACTGTTTCGCCTGCCATAATCTTGTACATCAACTCAACAGATTTCTTTGCGATGTTGATAGGTGACTGTGCTCCAGTTCCCTCAATCAAAGAATTCTTGCTTGCAAGTTCCTTCTTGATGTCTGGTGAGCCGTCAACACCGTAAATCTTTGCTTTCTTGATTCCTGCTGCGTTAGCTGCGGCAAGTGCTCCAAGAGCAGTCGGGTCGTTTCCGCCAAAGATGGCCACTACATCCGGGTGAGCCTGAAGCAAGTCCTCTGCAATGCCCATAGAAACCTGCAAGTTGCCCTTTGCGTCCTGCTGGGCGACAATCTTAAAGTTGTGTCCCTTGATTGCGTCAAGGAATCCGTTTGTGCGGTCTACAACAGAGTTCATTGTAGGAGAATCCAGAACAATGATGTCTCCGCCTTTCGGACATTTCTTAACAAGGTCTTCGCCGCATACTTTACCTGCATTGTAGTTGTCAGAACCAGTGTATGTCGCAACATAGCTCATGTCCGCAACTTCTGTGTCAAAGTTTACGATTGGAATTCCGGCAGCCTTGAGCTGGTCAAGGGCGGGGATGATTCCCTCTGCCTCAGCCGGATTCATAAAGAAGCCGTCTACTCTCTGGGCGATAACGTCCTCAACCTGCTGAATCTGTCTGGTAACATCGTTTGCAGGGTCAACAGAAACAAGCTTGTCTCCGCGTGCTTCAACTTCCTCGCGGATAGTCTTTTCAATCAAGACGAAGAACGGATTTGACTGATCCATACAGGTAAATCCGAACTTATAGTGTTTTGTTGCTGCTGTCTTTCCTTTCTTTGAGTCTGACTTCTTTCCCCAAGGCCATGCTACGACAAGGCTCATTGCCAATGTCCCGATAACTAACGCACCGATAATCTTTTTCATATGCGTCCTCCTATATGTGATAAGCCCAGTATAAAGCGAATTTTGGAAGGCGCAAGAATGAAAATTGTCACGACTTTTATATGACAAATGTCACGGAAAGTTTCAGCTATTGGTCAAGCATGGTCTGTATGTTTCTCTGGAATATCTTTAGAGAACTGTCAGCGTCTTTTTTTTCAGAGATGATTTTGTTCACGCTGTCATCTGCAAGCACCATAAGCTCGTCAAAGTTCGTGAACTTCTGCTGCAGAAAGCCAGTGTTCAGTATGTTTGCAATCAATCCGAGTTCCTGCGTGCCTGTCACCGAAGTGAGCAGCTGCTTTGCATAGGGCGAGTTTGCAATCAGACGCAGCGCCGAAGTGCCCTGCGTGGACTGCGATATGTCCGTCTGAATCTCAATGTCGTGCGTGAGAATTTCCAGAAAGTCCAGCGCGAGCTTTTTGTGCCGGGTGTTCGCGCTTATGCCGGCCAGCAGTGTGTTAACTTCCGAGATGTTGTTGCCGGAATATCCTGCCGGCATGTCCAGACACTGCCATTCAAAGTTGCGGTCCTTAGTTATCTTATAAGGGTACGAAATATAGGTTTTGTACTTTGCGAACGAGAGCGGCATAAAGGCGACTCGTCCTTCATCAAAATCTTTCTGCGAGAATATCTTGTTTGCCGTCAGCGATGAAAGTTTCTGCATAAAAAGAACCGCCTCAAGAACCTTCTGGTCGCTAAAGTAGGCTCGCTTGCCGTAGTTGTCGAACAGCCTTGCTCCGTTGGAATAGGCGGCTTCCTTCCAGCTGTAGCCGCACACGCCCGCAGTGTCGGGCAGTCCGTCATTGTTCTCGTCCTGCGTCATAAGGCGGCAGAGGTCGTAAAAGTCGTTCCAAGTCCAGTCAGGCTTCGGCAGCGAAAGGCTGCAGTTGTCGAACAGCGTCTTGTTCACCGCCATGAGCATAAAGTCCGTCTCGTAGGGTAGCGCAAAGAGAGTGCCCTTGTATATGCCGGAATTCCAGGCGTTAGTAAAATATTCCCAGCTCTTTATGCGGCCGTCCTTGCTGATTATTTTGTCCAAGTCCAGCAACAAGCCCATGTCAGCAAGCTTGTCAAACTGCTCGCCCGGAATCAGCAGCACGTCGCACATCTTGCCCTGCAGAATCTGCTGCGAAAGCCATTCGCCGTAGTCCTGCTTGCGTATGCCTGAGTAGTAGTGCACGTGCATGCCAGGATGGCTCTTTTCAAATTTAAGTATGGCCTTGTCAATTATGCGGTAGCTGTCGCCGTTGGCCACGCCCCAGTTGCTGCCGGTGAACATGCCGAATTCCAGCGTGACGCTTTTGTGCCGTTCAGCGTAGTAAAAGAGAGAGAGCGGGAGCGTGAGTGCAAGAATACCAAAGACTGCCGCCGCAACAATCCTGCGCTTGCGTGCCTTTCTTCGTCCGTCATCTGCCATGGCGCTACACTCCCAAAGACATCTGCACGGCCCAGATTGCAAGCTGCGTCCTGTCGCGCAGGTCAAGCTTTTCCAATATAGTGCTGATATAGTTCCGCACCGTGCCGTCAGACAGATTCAGGTGCGAGGCAATTTCCTTGTTGCTCTTGCCCTTTTCTATTTCGCGTATGATTTTTAGCTCTGTCGGTGTAAGCTTTTCAGTAATGCTGTCGCCCTGGTTCTCGTCAGAAGAAAACGAGCCGCTGTTTGCCATCTTGTAGAACAGGTTGAGCACCTTGGACGCAATGTCCGGGTTTATCATGGCCTGCCCGGAGTACACCGTCCTGATTGCGTTGCCCAGCTCGTCAAGGCCAATCCCTTTTAACAAGTAGCCGCTTGCGCCGTACTTAAGCGCCTCGTACACGTACTTGTCATCATCAAAGGTGGTGAGGATTATTATCTTTATCTTGGGAAATTCTTTTTTTATCAGCTTAGTGCACTGAACGCCGTCAAGCTTCGGCATGCGGATGTCCATAAGAATTATGTCAGGCTGTTCCTTCCGTACCGCCTCAACAGTTTCCTCTCCGTCGCAAGTCAGCGCGCTCACATTCATGTCGCTCTGAGTCTCAAGCCAGAGCTTAAGGCTTTCCCGTATGAGCTGCTGGTCATCAGCAATCACAACCTTAATCATTCCTGCCCTCTTGTCTTATGGGAATTGTAGCGTCAACAGTAAAACCGTCGCCGCTCTTAAAGTCAATCGTTCCGTGTAAAAGCGAGGCGCGCTCCTTCATGTGGCTCGTGCCAAAGCCGTAGCTAAAGTTCTCGCAGCCCCTGCCGTTGTCGTGAATGTGTATCTTTATATCCTCGCCGTCTTTATGAATGTCGATGCGTATCTGCGTCGCCGCTCCGTGGCGGATTGCATTCGTAACGCTTTCCTGCACAATGCGGAACACAGTGTTTTCCTCGTCGCCCTCAAGGCTGAATTCCTCGCTGCAGTTGTACAGAATCGTAACGCCGGTCGCCTTTTCAGTTTTTTCAAGCATAGTGCGGATATTCTCGTCCAGCGTGCTGGCGGCGGCCGCGTCAGTCTGCAGCGTGCTTACCGAGCGCCGTATGTCCGCAATACCGCTCTTTGCCACGGACGAGATAACCTGCAGCTGCTTCTTTGCAGTCTCAGGGTTCTTTTCAAGAATTGCAATGCAGGCATCAACGCCCACCGATATGCCAGTGAGTGAATGCCCTATAGTGTCGTGGATTTCCATCGCAAGGCGGTTGCGCTCTTTTGTCTCGCCCATCTTTTCCTTGATGTCCGCCATCTTCTTAAGCTCTTCGTTTGCGCGGGAAAGACTTTTGTTCAGCGAGTTTATCTTTTCTATCTGATTTTCCTGCAATCTCATGACCTGTATGCAGATTAAAAAGAAAGCAACTAAGTTCAGAGCCGTGAGCGCATAGTAGATAAAGAACAGCAGGTGCTGTGCGGACGGCTGGTAAAAGCGTATGTAGTCCTTTACCGAATAGAGCGGAACGTACAGGCTCACCAGGTCAAAGCTGCAGGAAAGATACAGAAAGGTGCCCGCAATCAGCACCGGGTACTTCCACTTCTTTTGTATGTAGTAGATGACTGAAGACAAGAGCCAGAGCATAAAGCCCGAATAATTGAACGCCGTTACCTGTAGCAGCGCCATGTTGAGCACAAAGTCAAAGAGCAGCGTGACGTGCTTTGCCGTCCTGCTTTCATTAAGCACTTGGTGGCGTATAAAGAACGACAGCGCAAAGAATATGCAGGACAATTCCGACAGGGCAAAGTTCCGCACCGTGTTTATGGGCAGCTTGTGCACCGAAGCGATGAATTCACTCGCCCTGTTGAACAGGCAGATTGTCTTTGACGTGACGCAGAAGAGCATCATCACAAAAGTACAGCCTATGATATTAAGCGCGAGCATGCTCAGCTGAATGAGAGGCAATATCTGTGCGGAGTGCTTTTGTTGCAGTGCTTTCATTGCCACCCCAGCACATTGTAGGAATCAAGGTTTTGTCTTGTGATAAGCCTTACCGGAATCGTGATGTCGTGCTGCACAGCTTTGCCTGCAAGATAGTCGTAGGCGACTTTAGCCGCCGTCTTGCCCATCACCTGAGGGAACTGCGCCGAAGTGCCTTCCACCAGCCCCTGCTGCACCATGGTCTTACAGGAAGGCGAGCCGTCTATGCCGTAAATCAAGATGTTCTGCGGCAGGTGGTTCTTTTGTATTGCCGCAAGCGCGCCAAGCGCCGTGGGGTCATTGCCGCCGAACACAACGTCAAAGTATAAACCCATGTCAAGGAACTTCTGCATGGCAATCATCGACGGCTGCAGCAGCGTAGTGCCGCTTGCCATGTACACGATGCGGTACTTGTAGTCAGCCGCGTTGAGCGTGTCCAGGCAGCCCTGCAGCCGCCTTGCAGTGGACTCAATGGCCTTGTCATACAGCGCGGCAATGTGCGCGTCAGTTCGCTTTTGCATGATGTCCTTTGCAATCTGCACGCCCGCGTCGTAGTTGTCCGACTGTATCACGCTTACTGCAAGCTCGCTCCTTTCTACGGCAGTGTCTACGATGATTACCGGGACGTTCCTTTTTTTGCACAGTTCCAGCGCGGGCGTAATGCTGGCCGCGTCCACAGGGTTTACGAATATCAGCTTTACGCCGAGCGCGAGCATGTCTTCTATCTGCAGGCTCTGCTTAGCCTGGCTTTGCGCCGGGTCGCGCGTAATAAGCGTGTCGCCGTTTGTCTCAAGAACTTCCTGAATGGCCGTGTTGAGCACGTCAAAGTAGAGATTGTCCATCGTCATGTAGGTCGCCCCGAACTGGACGGGCACATGAGCTTTCTTGAGCGGGTATGATATGATGTTGTAGAAGCCGACCCCCATCCCTATTGTCACAGACAAAAAGGCGAGGGCTTGAAGCAGATATTTGCGTATTAGATGCGCGCTACTTTTCCTTGTGCCGTTTGTCAAGCTCATTGTACACGTCCTGCCAGGTGACCCCTTCTTTATACATGAGCACGCTTATAAAGTAAAGAACGTCGGCGGCTTCCCAGATAACCTCGTCTTTGTCTTCGGCTTCGGTAAGTTCTTCCGCCTCTTCCATCACTTTTTCGCGCACGCGCTTGTCGTTCAGTGTGGCGGTATAGCTGCCCGGCTTGGGGTTTGCAAAGCGGTCCGCAATCGTTGCGTAAAGGCGCTCCATGTTGCTCTTTGCGTCAGCCTCGCTGCCAAAGCAGGTCCAGCTGCCTGTGTGGCAGGCACCTCCGTTAGGTATGACCGTGGCAAGAATCGTGTCGCGGTCGCAGTCTGCGCGCAGCTTCTGCACGTCAAGAAAGTGATTGCTCGTCTCGCCCTTTGTCCACAGGCGGTTCTTTGTGCGGCTGAAGAAAGTCATCTTGCCGCTTTCAAAAGTCTTTCTGAGCGCATCCTGGTTTGAGTAGCCCATCATAAGCACTTCGCCGGCAACGCTCTGCACGATTACAGGCACAAGGCCTCCGGTCTTCTGCCAGTCAAGGCAGCCTATAAAGCAGTCCTGCAGACTGACCTTGCCGGTGTAGAGAGCCATGCCCAGCTGCACGTCGCAGCCCATGCGCTCAAGAGTAACAACTTCGTCGACGGAACTCACTCCGCCGGCGGCCACCACGCGGCAGCTTACACTCTCGCGCAGCTGCTTGACCAGCTCCAGGTCGGTGCCGCCCATGCAGCCTTCCTTTTCAACACAGGTAAAGAGCAGCTCGGAACAGTACTTTTCAGCTTCCTTTGCGCCTTCAATGAGCGATACAGGCAGAGATTCCGTCCAGCCTTTTACCGCAATCTTGCCGTTTATGGCATCTACAGAGATAATAATGCGCTGTCTGCCGATTGCGTCGGCCAGCTCCTGCAAGAAGGCCGTGTTGAGCACGCTCTCTCCGGCCTTGCGCTCTGCATTCCATGCCGCTGAGCCGACTATTACTTTTTCTGCTCCGAGCGAAATCAGCTCGCGCGCTTTCTTTACGCTGCGCACTCCGCCGCCTGTGCGCACATTGCCCTTGCGCAAAAGTGACTTTAAGAGCGCCGTGTTGGCGGTGCGCCCCTTTTCGTCAACCTTGCCCATGGCGGCGTCAAGGTCTATTACGGCCACCTCGCCGTACTTGTTGAAGTATTCTATCAATTTGTCAGCGTCATCGCGCTGGAGAACCAGGTCCTTACCGTTTTTTAGCTGGACGACGTGTCCGTCCTTTAAATCTATTGAAGCGATTACCATAAGTAGAAACTTTACCAGAATTAGCGGAATTTTACAACACGTACAGCCGCAAAGCGCGAATTCTATGCGCATAGTCACAGCTGAAATGGCTTTTACAACTGACACAATTAAAAAAACTGTTCACCCATAAAAATGTTGTAAAACAGATGTTTTCGCCCATAAAAATGCAATGCAATCTTGAATTTTCGCTCATAAAAGTGTAACCTGCTGTCAGCATCTGGGGGCTAACAGTGAAAAGATTGGCATACAAGCAGCTTCTGCAATGGAAAAATGATAAAGAGCGAAAACCTCTGATTGTGGATGGCGCCAGGCAGGTTGGAAAAACCTGGCTTCTTAAAAGGTTTGGTTCAACGGAATACAAAAGCGTTGCATACATAAATTGCGACACTTCACCGGACATGAAGTCTGCTTTTTCGGATTTTGACACGGAAAGGCTGATAAGGCTCTTTTCAATTCTCTCTAATGTACGAATCTTGCCGGAAGAAACTCTGATTGTTCTGGACGAAATTCAAGAAGTTCCTCTGGGATTGACCTCACTAAAATATTTTTGTGAAAATGCCCGTCAATATCATATTGTGGCCGCCGGAAGTCTTCTTGGCATTACTTTGCACGAAGGAACAGGATTTCCTGTCGGCAAGGTTGATGAGTTGAAATTATATCCCCTGTCCTTTAAGGAGTTTTTATTGGCAACAGGAAATGAAATACTTGTAAAAAATATGGAGGAGGGCAGGTGGAATGAATTGTCCGCGCTTTCTCACACTTTTATTGAATTGCTGCGGCAATACTATTATGTCGGCGGGATGCCGGAAGCAGTGCGCAATTATGTGGAAAACAAGGACTTGTTTGCGGTGAGGAAAATTCAGAATAGAATTCTTTCTGATTACCGAAAAGATTTTGGAAAGCATGTTCCGAGCGCTTTGCTGCCCAAGGTAAAAATGATTTGGGATTCTGTGCCTGCTCAGCTTGCAAAGGAAAATAAAAAATTCATTTACGGGGCATTAAAAAAGGGTGCCCGCGCAAAGGATTTTGAAGACGCAATACAATGGCTCCTTGATGCAGGTTTAATCCACAAGGTTGTAAGAGTTAATAAAGTTTGCAAGCCGTTAAAATTCTATGAGGATATCGGTGCGTTTAAACTTTTTCTTGTTGACTTAGGTCTCCTTGGCGCAATGGCGGACGTCAGCGCAAAAGACGTTCTTGCAAACAACAAGGCTTTTGTTGAATACAAAGGTGCGTTCAGCGAGCAGTATGTTCTGCAGGAACTTATTGTCATCGGTAAAAAGGTTTACTATTATTCCCGTGAGAATTCCACCCTTGAAATTGACTTTTTAATTCAGAAAGAAGAAATTTACCCCATTGAGGTTAAGGCAGAAGAAAATCTAAAATCAAAAAGTCTTAGGACGCTTTTTGAAGAAAATGACCAATTAAAGCCCCTGCGCTTTTCAATGTCCGATTACAGGGAGCAGGAATGGATGCAGAACGTTCCGCTTTATCTTGCAGGGGAATACATCAGTCAATTCGGCAGAAATCCCCTCATGGCATTACCGTAAAGATTTTTTAGTCTGCCGCAAAGATTCCCACAGGCTGTCTTAAAGATTCCCGTCGACTGTCAGAGACTTTGTTTCAGCTTATCATAATCTTTATCTCAGTCTGCCTGGAACTTTAAGACAAGCTGTCTGAACCTATGGGAGCGCTTGTCCAAAGCTTTATCTTCTATGAGAACTGCTGTCATTTTGTGCGAGCGCTGCTATCATTTTGTGCGAGCGCGACGTTAATTTTCTGCGGCCGCGGACTTGCCGCAGGTCGGACGGCGCGAATTGTTGTATTTTAGGCGGATTTTTGCTAGTATAGCCTACGTATGCCTGAAAACAACATCATCATCAGTACAAATACCGTAGTTTTATACAAAGGAACTGCCGCCGTCATCACGGACAAGAGCGCGAACGGCAAGTTCCCCATTAAGTTCCGTTCCACCCCTGCCACCGCCACAAAGCCGGCAGTGTATTCCACGCAGACAGTCCGCTTTAAGGACTTTGTGATTCTTTCCGAGGGCGTGGCATCAAGCCTTGAGAACGTGCTTGCCTTTGCGGACAAGAGCGCGCCTGTGGAAGAGGACATGTACAAGCTTGACAGCACAAACCCCGTCGCCATGCAGATAAAGGAAAGCTACGAGCTTTTGCTTTCAGACGAGGAGACCTCCGCTGCTCCAATCTCATTTAAGGAGCTTGTGTCGATAATCCGCGGCGAGGTTAAGTCTGACGAGTCCTTCGGCATGTACCTTGCGCTTAAGAATACTGTCTACTTTAAGCAGGACATGAAGGCCGTTATGGACGGCAAGCTGCTCTTTACTCCGCGCCCGCAGAGCGAGATAGACGAGCTTGTAAAGAAGTCAGACGCAAAGGGGCACGAGGCTGAGCTGCGCGCAGCCTTTGTGGAACGCCTTAAGGCGCGCAAGCTTTTGCCGGAAGACGGCGTTTTTATGGGAGATGTGGAAGCCGTTGCCCTTGGCAAGACGGACAAGAGCCGCGCCATGCACGATGCGCATATCCGCGAGACACCGGAGAATGCCCACAAGCTGCTGCTTGAGACCGGCGTGTGGGACATCACTCGTAACCCCTACCCGATACGCTGGGGCTTAAGCATGAAGAGTGCTTCGGAAGGGCTTGCTTCACCGCCGGAAGAAGAGCGGCTCAAGGTGCCGGGCGTTTCTTACGCAATAGACAATGAATATTCCACCGACCCTGACGACGCCGTTGCCTGGGACGGAAGCTATCTGTGGGTGCACATCGCGGACCCGGCCAGCACCGTAATGCCAGACAGCTCCATAGACAAGGCTGCGCGCGCCCGCGGAGCCACACTGTATCTGCCGGAAGGCCCTGCGCGCATGCTGAGCGAGGACTGCCTTGAAGACTACGCCCTGGGTCTTAAGGAAATAAGCCGCGCCCTGTCTTTTAGAATCAAGCTGGACGCGGACGGCAACCTTGTGGACTGCCTGGTGTTCAAGACTCTGGTGGACGTAAAGCGCCTTTCCTACCGGCAGGCTGACGAGCAGAAAGACAGCCCGGAGCTTAAGCCGCTGTTCGACATAGCAAGAAAGAACGTTGCGCGGCGTGTGCGCGCAGGGGCTGTGCAGATAGACATTCCGCAGGTGCACATAAACTTGGACGAGAACAAGAAGGTTTCCATAGAGCCGGACGTGCGCTTTGAGAGCAGCGACATGATTCGCGAGATGATGCTTCTGGCAGGGGAAGGGGCTGCGCACTTTGCCTTTAACAACAAGATTCCCTTTCCCTTCATCAGCCAGGACGCGCCTACGATTCCTGCCGACATACCGGAAGGGCTTGCCGGGCAGTTCCGCCTGCGCCGCTGCATGCACCGCCGCTCTGTAGGCGTAACGCCGTCTATGCACTGCGGTCTTGGTCTGGGCATGTATACGCAGGTAACAAGCCCCCTTCGCCGCTATGCGGACTTAATCGGCCACGAGCAGCTCCGCGCCTTTTTGGACGGCCGCCCCACTATAGACAAAGACGACATGCTCATGAGAATAAGCGAGGGCGACGCTGGCTTTCAGGCGGCTCACAAGGCGGAGCGCAAGACAGACATGCACTGGACGCTGGTGTTCTTGCTGCAGAATCCCGACTGGACAGGGGAAGCCGTCTGTGTGGACAAGGGCGGCAGACAGCCGCAGTTCTTTATTCCGTTTATAGGGCAGGAAATGTACATGACGCCTGACACGGACGTTCCGCTCAACGGCAGCGTCACTGTGCGCGCAACAGACATAGACCTGCCCAACCAGACCGTGAACTTTGTTCAAGCATAAAACAAGTGCGTAGGGCATAGGCATGGTTCTTCCGCAAAATGCACTTGCGAGCGTAGCGAGAC
>CAZKPZ010000002.1:47611-54913 GCA_964554745.1 uncultured Treponema sp.
GCGTAGGGCATAGGCATGGTTCTTCCGCAAAATGCACTTGCGAGCGTAGCGAGACACCGTGCATTTTGCGGAAGGTTCGTGCCGAAAGCGCACGTTTGTTAATTAGTATAGATTATTCCCCGTAAATCACGCACTTGTCTTTGCCTGAATTCTTTGCGATGTAGAGCGCGTGGTCTGCCTGGTCGAACAGTTCCGCAAAGTCGTTGTTGCTGCCCGGCTTGAACAGGGCGGCACCGATGCTCACGCTGAAGTCGCCGTATTTTGTGTTGTTCTTGAAGAAGGTCTTAAGCACCTGCATGAATTCTGCGGCCTTGTTCTCGACGTTGCTCTTTGAGACCATGCCAGACATATATACCAAAAATTCGTCGCCGCCGTAGCGCCCCACAAAGTCGCTCTCGCGGCAGCAGTCCAACAGGCAGGTTCCTGTATTTGCAATAAAGAAGTCGCCCAGAGAAAGCCCGAACATGTCGTTTATGTTCTTGAAGTTGTCAATGTCCATGACGAGCAGCGCGCCTGAGCCGTTGCTGTTCTTGATGGCGTTGCGCGTGTTAGCCTCAAAGGCGGTCTTTGTCATTGTGCCGGAAAGAGGGTCTGTGTCGCGCTGTATCTTGATGATGTTGCGGTTTGCAAAGTCCTCCATGCGGTTAATCTGGTTGTTTGTGTTTATGCAGATGGAGATTAGCAGAAAAGAGACGGTATTCAGAAAGTCAAACTGGAAGTTAAAGCCTGATTTTACGTGGTGGCTTACGCAGAGGAATATAGCCGCCGCGATGATCAGCAGGATGTTTATGCGGTAGGGGCTGTCGCAGATGAACATGGGCAGCAGCACCAGGAACACGTTGAAGGCGACTGCTATGTTGCCGTTCAGCACGGTTTCTATTGCCGTTCCGAACGCGTAGGCTAGGATGAGCATAAGGTAGAACAGAATCAGCGTAGGCAGCCCTTCGTCTGCGTTCTTGAACACAAAGCGCAGCAACAGGTATTCGGAAGTGCAGAAAAGAAAGGCTACGAAGTAAATGGGCAGAAAGCGTTCCAGGGCCGGCAGGCAGATGGCTGTGGTTATGAACAGCGCCAAAAGCGAGGCGAAAAGCCCCGAGCAGAATCTAAGGTGGCGGTAGTTGTGAGAGGCGATGAGGGGAGCTATGTTCTTTAGTTCCTTTGAGTCTGTCATACCGAAGAGAATTCGCCTAAAAAACAGCTGCAGATCCACTTTTTTCATACATAGGAAATTATACCTTCTAATGTTCTTTTTATCAACGTAATTTTCATAGCCTGTGCAGAATTCTTCTTTGATTGGCTTAATTGACCATAAGCGCAATTACTTGTAGAATAGAAAGTAACCTTCACTGTACGGATGTTTTATGAAGAAAAAGAAGCAAAAGCCGGACTTTTCAAAGCCGAAGCCTGTGGTTGCCGTTAACCAGGACGGTGCAGATGTAAGCACTTCTCAAGCCGCCGCGGCTGGCGAGGGCAGCCAGACGTTTGACCGCACAAAGACTTATTTTAACCTGCCCCTTATTGTTATTGCGGGGCGGCCTAACGTAGGCAAGTCCACGCTTTTTAACGCGCTCACTCATTCCCGGAAGGCTATTACTGACCCGACTCCGGGTGTAACGCGCGACCCTGTTGAGGGAACGTGTTTTATTGCCGGCAAGCCTGTACACCTGATGGATACAGGCGGCTACAAGCTTACCCGCGACTACAGCTCGCGCGAGAGCGAGATGGATGACCTTGTTGTAGAAAAGACTGTTGACATGATAAAAAAGGCGGACCGTATACTTTTGCTCTTAGATGCAAAGGAGCTGACTGCCGAAGACGAAGAGCTTATTCTGCAGATGCGCCCTTATTGGGGCAAGCTGATTGCGGCTGTAAACAAGACGGAGGGCGGCAAGAACGAAGCCCTTGCGTATGAGTACGCCAAATTCGGCTTTAACGAGCTGCTGCTTATTTCCGCAACGCACGGTGACGGTCTTGAAAAGCTTGCCTCTGCAATGGTGGAAGGCGTGGACTTTTCGCACGTTACCGAGGGCAGCGAGCAGGACCGCCCGGTTCGCATCGCAATCCTGGGCAAGCCGAATACCGGCAAGTCCACGCTGAGCAACGCGCTCACGCATACACAGGCTTCTATTGTCAGCGACTATGCCGGCACTACGCGCGACGTTGTGGAAGGCAGCTTCCGCTATAACGGGCGCGACATAGAGATACTGGACACTGCCGGTATCAGGCGCAAGAGCAAGGTTGAGGAAAACGTAGAGTACTATTCCGTAAACCGCGCCATCAAGACGCTTGACGACTGCGACATTGCATTTATCATGCTGGATGCCACGCAGGGGCTTTCCGACCAGGACAAGAAGATTACCGAACTTGCCTACAAGCGCGGGCGCGGTGTTATCTTTGTTCTGAACAAGTGGGACTTGGTGGAAGACAAGAGCAACAAGGCGAGACGGCAGCTTGAGGAATTCTTCCGCGATATGTTCGGTCAGATGAACTGGGCGCCGATTGTGGAAATCAGCGCAAAGAATGCGGACGGCATAAAGCGGCTGATGGACACTGCGCTTGATATTTATGCGCAGCTTACGCGCAAGGTGGAGACTGCCGCGCTTAATGCCGCGCTTAAGGACTGGATTGCGGCCTATCCGCCGCCTGCCACAAAGGCCATTCACTTTAAGGTGCGCTATATGACGCAGACTGGCGTGAACCCTGTTAAGTTCCTGATATTCGCGACGCGCCCGGACAATGTGCCTGAAAGCTACGTATCTTACCTGCGCAACAGAATCCGCGAGGACTTGGGCTTTGCGTCTATTCCTGTGCAAATCAGCATGAAGGCTTCCAGACAGAAATGGGAGAACAGGGACGAATAAGAAGGCAGATGGCGAGATTCCTTATCAGCGACGTGGAGCGGCTTGTGGGCGTAAAGGCCTACATTCTGCGCCGCTGGGAGCAAAAGCTGCCGATTTTCTCTCCGCAAAAAGACTACAAGGGAAGACGGTACTATTCCGAGCGGGATTTACAGACACTTTCCCGCATGAAATATCTGGTTTATACAAAAGGACTGAGCGAGACGGCTGCGGCAGAGCAGATTATACATGACGCAGAAATCATTACAGTAAACAGAGGCGCGCTGTCAAGCTTGGCTGAGCTGACGGCGATTCGTGAGCAGCTGGGGCAGATGTATCTTAAGCTGAAGAAGTTGAAAGGAGCGAACAATGGGTAAATTTGGCAATATCGGCGACACTGAACTCAAGTGGTGGGAAAAGAAGCAGGGCATAAGCCTTGAGTACAAGATGAAGAAACTTGAGGCCAAGCAATGGCGCAAGGAAATGCGCGAGAAGGAGCGCCAGGAAGGCAAGCCGAAGGGCTTTTACACAAAGCAGAAAAGGGCTGAGGAAGAGGCTCTTGACGATGAGGATTTTGAAAGCGCCGGCGAGAAGAGCGGCGGGCGCAAGACGGAGCGCGGCTTTAGGCAGCGTTCGGAGCGTCAGTCTGACTCTCGCTCGGAGCGCCGCCCTTACGGAGAGCGCAGGCCGTATAATGCCGCGGTTTTTGCGGAAAGCAAGCAGCAGCTGTTTGACCTTGCGTCTTTGGACGATGGCGCAAAGAAGGTGCTCGAAGACTTTGACGATATCGTAAGTTCCGTTTATCCGCTCACGTCAAAGCAGCGTTCCCTGCTGCCGGCGCAGATACGCGCGCTAAGCCATGAGCTGACTGACGAGCGCGAGGACAGGCACTTGGGTTATATGAACGAGACTACCGCACTGAGCGCGTACATTCACTACTATCTGTGGTGGAACATTGTGCGGCAGACACGCCTTTTTGCGAACTTGCCGCAGTCGTTCTTTAACGAGACGGACGGCAGTGTCTGCCTGGACGTAGGTTCTGGTCCGCTTACCGTGCCGATTGCGATATTCCTTGCGCGACCGGAGCTGCGCGCCAAGAAGCTTACCTGGTACTGCATGGATATTTCCGCACAGGCTCTGCAGGCCGGGGAGAATATATTCCTGGCAGTGGCCGCCGCGCTTAAGTGTGAGCCGTGGAAGATTGTGCGTGTGCGAGGAACTCTTGAGGACGTGCATATCAAGCAGAATGTCGACTTTATAACTTGTGCCAACGTATTTAACGAGATTGTGCAGAACCGTTCCGAGAGCGCGGAGGGGGAGATGTTGCCGCCGGACTATCTGGCAAAGAAGTATTCTGTGCAGCTGCTGAACTTTATAGACAAAAAGAACGACAAGGCGCGCATATTTATAACCGAGCCGGGCGTTCCGTCGTGCGGGCGCTTTATTACCTGCATACGCACCGCGCTTATGAAGCGAAGCTTCTATCCTGTGGCTCCGTGCCCGCATTACGAAGACTGCCCTATGCAGGGCAAACGCGGCGGCAAGTGGTGCAACCTGAGCTTTTCAACCGAGGACGCACCGTACAGTCTGCGCAAGTTCTCAAAGAGCATATACATTCCCAAAGAGCGCGCGGTGCTGTCGTTCATTGCCGCTGAAAAGGTCTGGTCTGTGCAAGGTGCGCCCGCTTTGGCTGATGAGCCAAAGGCCGGCGGCAAGCTGCAGTTCCGCATTACAAGCGACCCGATACGCTTGCCCGGCGACCGCACCGGCTACTACGCCTGTTCCGAACAGGGGCTGCTTTTGGTGGTGACTGCGCAGAAGCTGCGTTCCGGTCAGCTGCTTGAGGCGGAGCTGAAAGAGCAGCTTACTCACGTGGACGCAAAATCAGGCGCGCTCGTGCTGAACCTAAAAGACTGACGCAAAAAAAGACCGCGCTTTGCTGCTCGTGGCAGTCCTGCGCGGTCTTTTTGTTGCTAAAGAGCAGCTGCCGCGACTTTAGTCACGGCTTTTGCCGCATTACGCGGTGTGCTGCCTTCTTTGCTTTATTATCTATCAATACATTCCGGCTTCTGGGTTAGGAGCGGCGGCTGGTGCCGGCGGTTCAGGGATGTCTGTGATGGCGCACTCAGTAGTGAGCAACATGCCTGCTACAGAAGCAGCGTTCTGCAATGCACAGCGTGTCACCTTAGCCGGGTCAATGATTCCGGCGTCCATCATGTTCACCCATTCTCCCTTGGCGGCGTTGAATCCGATTCCTGCCTTTTCTGCCTTTGCCTTGTCGGCGATTACAGAACCGTCAAGTCCTGCATTGTCTGAAATCTGGCGGATTGGCTCCTCAAGGGCGCGCTTTACAATCTTAAAGCCCACTTTCTCGTCGCCTGCAAGTCCAGCCTGATTCTCGTCCAAGACCTTGCTTGCTTCGATAAGGGCGATTCCGCCGCCGGAAACGATTCCCTCTTCGAGGGCGGCGCGTGTTGCGGCAAGGGTGTCCTCAACGCGGAACTTCTTTTCCTTCATCTCTGTCTCGGTGATAGCGCCGACGTTGATTACAGCGACTCCGCCTGAAAGCTTTGCAAGGCGCTCCTGGAGCTTCTCCTTGTCGTAGTCAGAAGTTGACTTTGTAATCTGGTTCTTGATTTCGGCAACGCGGTCAGCGATTGCCTTCTTGTCTCCGGCTCCGTCAACGATTGTTGTGTTGTCCTTGTCAATCTTAACAGACTTAGCCTGTCCAAGGTCTGCAAGCTCTGTAGACTCAAGCTTGAGTCCCAAGTCTTCGGTAATGACCTTGCCGCCAGTCAAGATGGCGATGTCCTGCAGCATCTCCTTTCTTCTGTCGCCGAATCCCGGTGCCTTTACTGCGCAGCACTTGAGAGTTCCGCGGATTGAGTTTACTACGAGAGTAGCAAGAGCCTCGCCGTCCATGTCCTCGCAGATGATTACGAGCGGCTTACCGGTCTGGGCAACCTTCTCGAGCAGAGGGAGAATATCCTTCATTGTGGAAATCTTCTTGTCATAGATAAGAACGTATGCGTCAGAGTAGTTGCATTCCATTCTCTCGCGGTCAGTCACAAAGTAAGAGTTGATAAATCCGCGGTCAAACTGCATTCCTTCTACAGTCTTTACAGAAGTCTCCATGTTCTTGGACTCTTCAACTGTAATAACGCCGTCTTTGCCGACCTTTTCGATAGCGTCAGCCAAGATGCTTCCGATTTCCGGGTCGTTGTTTGCAGAAATAGTCGCAACGTGCTTGATGTCGTCGTTGCCGTTCACCTTGCGGCTGTTCTTTTTGATTTCTGCCACTGCCTGTGCAGTCGCCTTGTCGATTCCGCGCTTGATTTCAATAGGTGTCATTCCGGCAGAAACAGCCTTGAGACCCTCGCGTACGATTGCGTATGCCAAAACTGTAGCGGTTGTCGTTCCGTCTCCGGCAACGTCGTTGGTCTTTGAAGCGACTTCCTTTACAAGCTGTGCGCCCATGTTCTCATAAGGGTCCTTAAGCTCGATTTCCTTTGCTACAGAAACACCGTCCTTTGTGATTGTCGGTGCGCCGTACTTCTTGTCCAGCATGACGTTGCGTCCGCATGGTCCGAGAGTTACTTTGACGGCGCGTGCAATCTGCTCAACGCCGCTCAACATCTTTTTGCGTGCATCTTCATTGTAAATCAACTGTTTGGCCATAGTTCTTTATTTGACTCCTCTAAAAATATCAGTAGTTACGCGGTAAAGCACGTAACAAATATGCTCTATAACATAGAAGATATTAAAAAAGTGAGAAAACGTCAAATTTTTTTATTGCTTTCTGCGGAATTCCAGTGGATAATTATAATAGAAAGGAGGTTTTAATATGAAGAAACTCTTTTTCATGCTTTTGGCATGCTTTTCTCTGTTCCTGACCCTCTCGTGCGGCGGTGGGGGGGGAGTTCTTCTGCAGATGAATCTGCCGTGAGCATAAAATTCAGTACCGGCGGCTCTTCCCGCAGCGCACGCGCCGCTTTTAATGTTTCAGCAAGCGATACCATTTATGTGTTCTTGACGGGCGACTTTGTAGGCTATAGCAAGACCACGGTTTCTAACCCCGGTTCTGCGACGGTAACCATAAAGAACGTTCCCGTTGGCGCGAATGTTACGGCGTATGCGGTTGTTTCTACTCCATCAACTATAGTAAGGATAGGGCATTCTGCAAAGACTACGATTACTTCCGGTGGCACCACTATAAGCATAAGCGACGCTGAGATAATCCAAAACACCTCATTCAGCATAAGCTGCCAATCCGGCGTTTCCAACCCGAACGGCTACGGCTATGTGAATGTCTATACTCTCTCGAAACCTAGTATCGAAGGGGTTTCTTTCTCTCTCGTGTGGCACTGCTTTGATGTTTCGGGGGGGGGATTCGTTTACAAGAACGGAGGAGCTGAACTGACCCCAAATTTTAGGACAGTTTAAGCAGATTTTCTGACTGGGGGTT
>CAZKPZ010000003.1:0-49387 GCA_964554745.1 uncultured Treponema sp.
GACGTGCTGACGTGCTGACGTGCTGACGTGCTGACGTGCTGACGTGCTGACGTGCTGACGTGCAAAAATAGCACTAGTCCTCAACTGTGTCAAGGGGGGGTATGAGAGAAAAATGCAAAATATTTTTTGCCGTGCACGTTTTTCATAAGAATATTATAATTATAAGAGAAAGACTTAGTTTTGTAAAGGGAAAAACTCTGGATGCCCACGGCTTCAGCATGAAAATAAAATCTTAGCCCTGAAGTCATCATCGTACATACAGCTCCGTCTACCGAAACTCAGAGTGTCATAGTCGGACTGCATTTTTATGCGGTTGTAGATTATCCTTCTGACTGTCGCGAGATTCTCCGCCGTGTTCCGCTCGATGACAGGGCTGTCGTCCTCATGGAATATCACGTCATGGCTCCAGCGAAGGTTGTTTTCAATCGACCAGTGGCTTCTTACCGCACCGGAGAATTACTCGACGTCGGTCAGTGTTGTGATGAAGTACCTCGTTTCCGTGGTTTCCCTCCCGCTTTTCTGTATCATGACGCGGCTCTCGCACTTTCCGAACGCCGCAAGCCCACTCCAGTCTTTTCTTTCGGAAAACCATCCTATGTCCGTGTCGAGAGTGTATTTTCGTTTTTCAATCCTTCCGTGCCCCTAGTCCAATGTTTCGTATATTTTCCGGCGCCCGCTGTCTCCGCACTCAAAGAAATCCATTATGTCCTGCTCCAGGGCCGGATGATTTCCCTTCACGGCAAGGACATATCCGTTGTTCCGCTTCTTGCTTGAGGTGATTTTCCTCGCGAATCCCTTCTGGCACATCATTGCCTCCGCCGTATCGTGTCGTATGACGGAAGCCCGTTCGGGAACGTCAGCCCTGTTGCGGCCTTCAGCCATTTTTCCTTTATCTTTGCAAACGAGTATATGCCGTGCACCGTCATCTCGCCCGCACTCACCCCGCACATCACCACCATCATTATTTCCGTCATACTGTGCAGTGTCTTCCAGTCCTGCCTGCTGTCTTCCAGCTCCTCGAATATGTTTCCTTCCACCATGGAGAAATTTTACCATATTGAATTCAATGTGTAAATTCTTTCATGCTGACGTCCTGGAGTCGAGGGCAGCGTTGCAGTCCGTCATATTGTAGTAGGTCATGTATTCTTTTAGCGAGAATGGAAACACATGAATCTCAAAGGTTCTGCCGGTGAACAGGGTCGCCAAGTCGCTTGAAAGCAGGAAGGCGTTGGAGCCTGTAATGTAGATGTCAAATTCGCCGCTTGCGTGCAGGCTGTTTATGGCTTTCTCAAAGGACTGGCACATCTGCACTTCGTCAATAAGCACATAGTTGCGCTTGTTCATCTGGCGGTGACTGCGCACGTAGCGTTCAAGGGCGTGATATTCCAGCAGCTCCTCAAAGTCGGTCAGGTTGAAGTTTACGAGCACTATATTGCTGTCGCCACGCCCTGCCACATATTCGGCAAAGGCTTCCAGAAGCTTGGACTTTCCGGAGCGGCGGATTCCGGTGATAATCTTTATGTCCGGAGTACCTTACACAGCCTTAAGCTGGCCAAGATAGGCGTTCCGCTGAATTATATTCATAACTCCAAGGATAGCATGAATTACGCAAAGTGTAAATATTTTTGATTTTGCGTCATCATCTGATGCACATCAATGCCCTCTTCTATATCACGGTAAAAATCGTCCGTGCGGAAACCCAGAAGTGTTCTGCAAGTTCCGCACAAGGCGGCAGTTCCGTCATTCATGAGAATATAGGTAATTTAAAAAAATCTGCCCGTCATCTTCTATTATTCCACAATCTTTCTCATCCATTTGCCGCGCCTGACCAAAACAAATCCCAACGCGGCCTTAAACAAGTCCATCATCTCTACTAAGAAATAAAGCGGCACGATGCTTATGGAAGTAAAGCGGCTCAGGACGAATGCGACAGGAACACCCAAGGCCCAAACGCTCACGCTGTCAAAGATAAACGTAATGAACGTGCTTCCGCCTGAGCGAAGAGTAAAGTAGCTTGCGTTCAGGAAAGCCCCGACAGGCATGTAAAGTGCGCGAATAAAAATGAGTTTTGTTGCAATCGAGCGGACTGAATCTTCCGTTTCATACAGCATTGGGAAAAACGGTGCGACAGCAGCCATTACACAGCCTGCAATCGTACAGAGAAAAACTGAAAATGCAATCAGCCTCGTGTCGGTTTCCCGTGCCTTCTTAAAATCGCCAGAGCCTAAGATGTGGCCAACAATTATCGAAACGGTACTTCCCATGGAAATAAAAATTATGTTGAACATATTTCCGATTGTGTCAGTGATGTTCGTGGCTGCAACAACGGAGAGTCCTCTCACTGAATAGCACTGGTTCAGCATGGTAATTCCTGCCGCCCAGAGAAATTCATTAATCATTAATGGCCAGCCTTTTTTCAGAATGTCTGCGGTAAGGCGATAGGGAATGTATAAGCTTTTGTAAAGCCCCACCGCAAACGGATTTTTCCTTGTCTTTGCATGAGTCCAAATCATTTCGATTGCACAGGCAACAAAACGGGAAATGACCGTTGCAATTGCGGCTCCCCTGACGCCAAGCCGCGGCGCGCCAAAGTTTCCAAAAATCAAAATGTAGTTTCCGATAAGATTAACGAACACAGACGCAAAGCTTGCCTTCATCGGAAGGACTGTCTCGCCAGTTTCACGAAGCGTGCTTGAATAAACCATGCTAAGCGAAAGCGGCACAAGTCCCCAGAGCATGATGTCAAGGTATTCACGCGCAAACAAAAGCGTCTCTTCTGCAGAGCCGACATCGCCCTTTCCCCGTAAAAAGGCATTCACAAGAAAGTCTCCCTGGAATTTAAAAATGACAATTCCCAAAAACGTAATGAGCAAAACGACAAGCAATTTAAAGCGCAGCGTATAGCGCACACCGCCCATGTCGTCTGCCCCGTAGAACTGCGCGCCGAACAAGCCCGCGCCGCTCAATGCCCCAAAGACAGACAGGTTAAAGACAAACATCAAAAGGTTTACGATTGCAACGGCTGACATTTCCATCGTGCTCAACCGACCTACCATTATGTTGTCCAGCATGTTCACAAAATTTGTTATTCCCTCCTGAACAACAATAGGGAATGCGATTGCCAGAACTCTTTGATAAAACTGCCTGTCGCCAATAAACCTGGAAAACGGATTTGTCTTTGTCATGAAAATATTATAGTAAAAGAAATTTGTTTAAGCAATTACACATGCCAAGCAATGTTTTCATCTGCTACAATAGTATGATGAAAAAAACAAAGGCTCAAGGGATGACAGGGCAGACTGATTTTTCCTACATCCTTATATATTTTGAACCCCTTCCGCTTCCAATCCGCTGAATCTGCTTGTCCCTTACCATCGAACCCAAAAATGAATAATCGAATCTGTGCAAATCGACATTGCATTTCAGTTTTCTGCATATGTTTAAGCATTTTATATGCAGAAAAGGACTGTTATAGTTTTGAAAAACCATTTAGATTCCTGTGAAAAATCATTTGTTTACAATTTCTTGACAGAATAAACGTACTATTGTACAATAATCTTATGGATATTCTGATTGACGCTTCGTGTGTTATGGCAATTTTGGCGGAAGAGCCTGAACGAGATGAAGTAATCGAAAAGACCAAAGGTGCAACACTTGTTTCCGCAACCTGTCTGCCGTATGAGATTGCGAACGCACTTTCCGCCCGTGTAAAGCGTCATCTTGCGGATGAAGAAACTGCCGTTCTTGCCTATAGCGAATTTGAAAAAATTCCCATAAGGCTTTTTGACGTGGACATTAAAAAAGCCCTGCGGATTGCGGCTGAAGAAAAACACTATGCATACGATGCCTACTACATAGCGTGTGCATTGGACAGAAAACTGCCTTTGTATTCTTTTGACAAGGGATTGATAGAAATAGCCCAAAAGAGAGGTGTAAAATGCTTGTAATGACTTATTCTGACGCAAGGGCAAACTTTGCGACTCTTTTGAACAAGGTAAAGGAAGAGGGAGCCGCAATCGTAAAGAGGGCTGACGGCAGCACTTTTAGAATCACAGCGGAAGAACCTAAAAATACATCTCCTTTTGCAGGGGTGAAGCCTGTGCTCGGCAAAATCTCGATGGACGAAATCTTGGACGCAATCCACGAATCAAGGGAGAGATTGTAAAAGGCTAAATTTCGAGTTTTGAAATAAATTTACAAAAAAGGCGCAAACCGCTAAAATTTGTTTACCACAACAAAAAAACAGGAGATGCGCGCCATGACCGAAATCAATCTTATTGCATTATACATCAATATTGAGGATTTTTACAAAATGTTTATTGAAACAGAAGCAGGAAAAAAGCCTTAAGCCATTATTATGGCAAACGTGGACCAAAAAGGAGAATGTCAGTACCGGACGTAATGACGCTGAATGTCCTTAGAATTTTCGATCGTACTGCTGACTTGAAAACCTTTCATGCTCATGCGGAAATTGAATATAAAAAGTTTTTCCCGGAGCTGACGAATTATGAGAATTTTCTGAAGGCTACCAATAAGTCGACTCCCTTTATCGCGGCTTATGTTCAGTATATGCTTTATCTGGCAAGGAAAAAATGTCGGGAAAGCATATTTTATCTTGACTCGACTCCTGTTTCCGTCTGCGAAAACAGGTATATTTCATCAAACAAGGTCTCCAAAGGAGTCGCGACCCGCGGAAAATCTACCAAAGGATGGTTTTATGGATTCAAGTTGCAGGGAGTCTGCACAAAGGACGGAACGCTTGTAAGGCTGTGCTTCCTTCCGGGCAAGGAGAATGACAGCCGGGCTTTCGCGGACAGCACAGAAGGACTCGTGGGAACTATTGTCACCGATGCCGGCTATCTATTGAGGAAGGACGAGCTGAAAAAGATGTATGAGTCAGGAAGAAAGCCGTGTACTGCGACAAGAAAGAACATGAGGCGTGCAATGACAAAAGAGCAGTTCCAGCTTCTCAGAAACAGGAACTGCATAGAAAATGTCTGGTCTGTCATGAAGAAGAACTATAACCTGATTTATCATGCGGCCAGAAGTGTTACAGGAATGTTCAGGCACTTCTTTTACAGCATTTCCGCTTTTTTGCTGCATGGCCGTTATAAAAAATCAGAGAGCTTTTTGTCAGCTTTTGCTGATTGCAGAAAACTTGAATTTTAGCCTAATAATAAAAATTATGTCTTAACATTTGTAATGGTGCAAAATGAAAAGTCATTTTTTCAGAATTATTAAAAACTGACGGAGATTTTAATCGGGATTATAATGAAGGTTCAATTCCTGTACCAAAATATTTAACAATACAAGAATTGCTTAATTTAGTAGACTCAGATTAAAAAAACTTTTGTATAAAATTTCTTTCTTCTGCAAATAGTTATTTGCGAAACTTCAGGTAGTTGTAAACAGACTGTTTTAAACGTTCGTTTTCTTCTTGTTTCTTTTTTAGCTGCAATTCTTCATCAAAAACTTTTTCTGCGCGTTCAAGTCTTACATCATAGTAAACAGGGTCTGGAAATGTGCAGGTAGACAGCCACCTGAAAGTTATACTCCATAAGCTCCGTTTCGCGCTCTTTTTCTGCAACAGGGTAAGGCAGGCTTGCAATCACCGACTGCAGCCGTGTCATGAATGAATCCACATTGCCGGCTTCAACGTCATCCGTGAATTTTTCTACGTCAAAATCAGAATCGATATTCCTGTTGCCTAAAAAGTCCGGTGAAAGGAAATTCAAAAAACCGTACTTGACTTCTTCGTTAGGCAGTTCAAGGTGGTATTTTCCGAATCTGTTGTTGTAGCCTTTTATTGTCAGGTAACCGGACTGCACAAGAATCGGCATGGGGTTGCTGCCGCCTACGCTGTATTCTGTAAGGCGCTGGGAATCCACATCCACGCCGTTGATAAGTTTGCGCAGGTCAAAGTGGTTCCGCTTAATCTCCTCAACAAGGAATGTCGGTGTGCCGGTCTGGAACCAGTAGTCGCGGATTTTAGTTGACTGCAAGGTGTTCAGAACGCTGAACGGGTTGTATACGCCTTCCGTCTCCTCGCAGAAGTGGTAGCCGTTGTATTTTGCCTTCAAGACTTCGTAGCATTGCTCAACTGTCATTTTGTTAGCCCTGGCAAGATTTTCTATTTCCGCGTTGAGGTTATCGTGCAGTTCTTTCTCGCAAATCCCGCAGACCAAAGAATATGCAGGATCCATAGAGATGTCATTCAGATTGTTAAGGTCGCTCCAGACAGAGACCGGACAAAACGCAAGCGTTTTATCTACGAGTTTTGATTTGTCCGCATCCGCGTCCATAATCGCTGCGCGATTACCATCAAAACTCGAGCTGAACTTTGTAACGCCTGTGAGCATTGAAAAGCGCAGGCTTGCGTCCTCGCTTTTGAGGACTCCGTAAAAGGCCTTGAGCGTGGCGCGGTAGTCGTCAAAGAGCTCTTTGTTGCCTATTGCCTGCAGAAGCGGCTTGTCGTATTCGTCAACAAGTACCACTGTTTTTCGTCCTGTTTTAGCATAGGCTTCGCGGACAAGCTTTGCAAAGCGGCCGGACAAAGTTTCATTTTCTGCATTCAATTCGAATTCTTTTTCCATCGGAACCAAAGAACGGTTCAGAGCCTTGAAAAGTGAATCTTTGTTTTCATATTTTTCAGAATTCAAGTCAATGTAGATTACCGGGTGTTTTGCCCAGGCTACGCTGTCAAAGGCGGTTGGCTCTTCTTCTTCAAGATTTTCAATTGCAAGGCCTTTGAACAGCTCCTTGTTGCCAAGAAAATACTGTTTTAATGTGGAAAGGAGCAGGCTTTTGCCGAAGCGGCGCGGACGGGAAAGAAAATAACAGTTTCCCTGTGTAAGTTTATATACATAGGCTGTCTTGTCAATATAGACATATCCGTCAGTAATGAGCTTTTCAAAATCCTGCACGCCGATTGGCATTTTGCGTTCTTTCATGCCTTAATTATAGCATAAGCCCTGCTTTTTGTCAGGCTAGCCTGTTATGACCGAACAGGCTAGCTGTGTTTTACTTACCCAAGCACTTGTCCAGTTCGGCTTCTATCTTGGCACGGTCAAGGTTCTGGCCGATAATGCAGAGCTTTATCATGCGGTCACCAACCTTGTCATCCCACTCCTGCTTGATTTTGGGGTTCTCGTTCAGTATCTGCTCGCGCTCCGCCTTGGGGGCTGCCGCAATCCACTGTCCTGAGTATCCGGCCTGAATCTGGCGGCCGCTTGTCTCAAAGACCCACGCCATCTCAGGTTCATCGGCGAACCACATAAGTCCCTTGCAGCGGATGATGTTTGCAGGCCACTTGTTGCAGTACTGGTCCAGCAACTGGCGCTCAAACGGGCGGCGGCGGTAGTAAATCATAGTGCTGATTCCGTATTCGTCTTCGTCGCTGCCGGAATCTCCGTCGTGCTTGTGCTCATGATGGTGGTGTTCGTGCTCTTCATGGCCATGTTCGTCATGGTGCTCATGCTCATCATGATCGTCATCGTCGTCGGCCTCGTCTTCTTCAAGCTTCTTGCACCAGCCGGCGCTTGCGTATACGTTCTCAAAGTCAAAACTGCCTGTGGCAAGTATGTCTTTTACGTCTACGTTGCCGTGGTCGGTCTCAATGATTTTTACGTCCGGGTGAATCGCGTTGATTACGGCGCGGACTTTCTTGAACTGCTCTTCTGTAACAAGGTCTTTCTTGTTGATTACGAGCGTAGAGCAGAACTCTATCTGCTGAACAAGAAGTGACTCAATGTCATCCTCTTCTTTTTCCTTAAGCAGGGCATCACCAGAGGCAAATTCGTCTACCAGGCGCTTTGCGTCAACCACGCCGACTACGTTGTCGAGCTTGCCGTTCACGATGGTCTCAAGCTCCTGGGCTATCGGCATAGGCTCACAAACGCCGCTCGCCTCTATCATAATGTAGTCGTATTTGCCGGTCTTTATGAGGTTCTCTATGTTCTGGGCAAGCTGCGTCTTGAGCGTGCAGCAGATACATCCGTTTGTGAGTGGCACGATGCTGCTGGTGTCGGTGATTTTTGCGCCGTCGGCGATAAGCTTTGCGTCAACGTTCACTTCGCCGATGTCGTTCACGATTACAGCGACTTTGTAGCCCTGCTGATTGTTGAGAACTTTATTTAAAAGTGTTGTCTTTCCGGCTCCCAAGTATCCACACAGGAGCGTGATAGGTGTTAGTTTTTTTGCCATGATTCGTCTTGACCTCTCATATAATCTAAGGTCAATATAACGAATTTATGGCAAAAAGTCATTAATATAGTCTGTTAGAGCTTGTCTATGAGCATGGAGCACTTGCCTGACGGAATCGGCAGCGTCTTGCGCTTTTGGTTCAAGATGTCTATCGTAAAGTAGTACAGCTTTTCGCTTTCCATCTGGATTTCCCAACCGCGGTTAGACTTGTTGCTCAGAATCGTAATGAGGTTGCGCTTGAGCGAAAGCTTTTCAATGCCCATAATCTCCAGGTTCGGAATAACCCAGTCTACGGTCTTGCGCGGCAGGCTGATGCTGAGTCCAATGACGTTCTCTATCATCAGCGCGACGGTAGAAAGCCCCAGAAAGTGCAGGAAGCGGTGTCTTGGAAAATCCGCATTGCCGGAATACTTTGCCGGCCCCTCTTTGTTTGGCAGATAGGCTTCGTACAAGTCACCTTTCTTGGAGGCGTCAACAGGGCTTAAGCCTTCCAGCACGTAGTACAGGTGGCGGATTGCGCATTCACGCGCAAAGTCATAGCGCTGGTACTTTTCAAGCCCCTTTATTATCATGAAGTTGAACGTAGGGAATACGGAGCCGTAATAGGCCTCTCCGTCTTCGCTAAAGTGCGGGTCGTCCGCGCTAAGCGTAGGGAAGGGATGCTCTGTGCCGAACGTCTTGGGATTGGAAAGGTGCGAGATAAGCACGTCCGCCCTGTCTGAGTTCGGCAGTTCGGCCAAAAGCGGCCAGAAGCCGGCGGCAGTCTTATGCGGCAGCTGCTTTTCTTCGTTGTCCAAGTCATGGTAGAAGCCTGTGTCGGAGTTCCACATCAGGCGGTTGATTCTGGTCTTGAGGCTAAAGTACAGCTTCTTGTACTGAAAGCTCAAATCCTTGTCATTCAAGATATCGCCCAAGGCGGACATGTGCGCGGCGTTAATCGCCATGCAGCTGTTGAAGTCCACCGGGTAGAAGGTGCCGTCGCGCGGAGAATTGAACATTGTTGAAGCAACATGGGGCACGGCGTACAGTCCGTTCTGCTGCTTGAATGTGCGGTCTATCCATTCCATGTACTTGCACAGGGCGGGCATGACTTCTTTGATGCGTCTCTTGTTAGCGCTCTTGTGATAGAGGTTGTATTCAGCCCATGCAAAAAGGGGCAGACCTATTCCTTCGGGATTGTCATCGGTTATAATAGGCTTGTTTGTGGCGGCATCGTACTTCCAGCGGATTGCACCGTTTTCTTCCTGTTTGGAGTAAAAATAATCTATGTTCTTGTTCGCCGGATAGTTGCGGTTGGAATACACAAGAAAAAAGGAGGAGAATATGGACTCGGACTGATCCAATATATAGCGACCGTTCACTGGATAGATAAAATACCCGTCCGGGGAAATCTCCCCTGTTGAAGGGTTAATCCAATAGTCAGACAGCCAGTTCCATGTTTTATTATAAATATCTACAAAATCCTGATCATAAAAATGGATTTTGGGAAAGTCGTGCTTGTTCACACCAGCTCCTAAAAATTATGCCGATTTTTGAAGAACTTTTCAAATTCGCTAATCTTCATTATATCATAAAAACAATAAAAACGATACAATTTGAAGAATATTTTTCTTTTTTTTATTTACAAATGCCGAAAAGACTCCTCTTGCTTAGATTCCCGCAAAAAATTATGATAGATTCGAGGCTTCCAGTATGTTCAAATCTTACATTTATCTTGAAATTCGTGTGCTTCTTTCCGCCATGCCGGGTGTATTCATAGAAGAAGGCGGTAAAGACGGACCTAAAGACATTCTTTCGGCAAAGAAAGAGTTCCTAAAAAAGAACAACGAAGGGCAGACGTTCTCTACCGTACGTATTCAGCCGTCTGTGCTGCACAAGGTGTCTACGTTCGTGCGCGCGACTGGCGGCAGGGCGATTGAAGACCCTCTGCTTGAGCATTTGACGGGGAACATCATAGAACCGCCTGACGACAGGACGTTCACCGGGTTTTCGGTAAAGCTTGCGGAAGGCGGCAGCCTGGGGCTTGTCTTTCACCAGAAAGAAAAAGAAATACATATAGAGGAAGTCCGCATTGAAGAAGACCGCGGCAGGCTCACAAGGTCCGGCGGCAAAAAGGCTTCCATCGACTGGACGTATGCCGGCTGCCCGACCATGAGAATCCGCACCAAGAATGAATTCGAGCTTGGAGACGAGGCGGAGCTGTTCCTTGAGGAGCTGTACACCCTGCTCACCTACCTAAAGCTTGTCTCGCCTGAAAGCGGTGAAAATTCGGTGCGCTGCAACGCTTATGCCGCAATAGCAAAGTATCCTGCCGAACCGGAATACTACGTAAAGCTCAGAAATTTGAATTCGTTCAACTTTGTGCGCAAGGCCATCAACTCCGAACTGTCCCGCGAGGACGAGATTCTGTCTTCGGGCGGCAGTATTGCCAGTGAAAGCCGCCTGTGGAACGAAGAGCAGAACATCACTGAATCCTACCAGGACAGAGACACTCATCTGGAGCGCTTTGAGACTGTAATGCCGGAAATACACACAGGCGGGCTGCAAAAGACCAGCGGTGACGCGGCGATAGAACTGCCAAAGGCGCGTCGCGAGAGAATCAGAAAGGAATACGGCCTTTCACGGCTGCGCTCTTTCTTTATCTGCCGCGAAAAAGACCGTGCGGATTATTTTGAACAGGCCGTACAAGACGGCGCGGAGCCTCTGCTTACCGCACACTGGATGGCCGGCGAGCTGATGAAGATTCTGAACAAGACTTCTCTTTCTATAAAGCAGTGCCATATAACGAGCCACAAGTTCGCCCAGATAATGCAGCTGCTCATCATGGGCAAAATCAACTCTACAATCGCAAAGAACCTGCTTGCCGACATTGCAAAGAACGGCTCCGATGTGGAAGAGCTTATAAAGCAGCCCGGCATGACGGTGCTTTCAAGTCAGGCGGAACTGCTGCCGTATGTGCGCAAGGTGCTTGACGAAAACCCGAACGGAAGCGCCGCCCTCAAAAAAGGCGAAATGGCTTCGCTTGAGTATCTTACCGGCCTTGTGATGAAAGCCACGAACGGCCGCGCAGACCCAGTTGCAGTAAAGTCTCTTATAAAGCAGGAACTCAAGGTAAATGTCATCTACGTGCTCACAATGGGCGGCTCCATTACGGCAGAAAAGCTGAGTGACGGAACAGTTGCCGCAGGGAATTCAAACGTCATAAAAGCTCTGATTTCAAAACTTGACTTTCCTCTGCCCGTGCAGGTTGTGAATGTGCGCTCAATGCTCAGCGAGGAAACAGAGCCTTCCGACTGGGCGGCATTAATCAGTGAGGTTTCCGGGCGCATACAAAGCGGCATGGCAAACGGAATTGTCGTTACCCACGGAACGGACACACTGCCGTATACTTCCGCCCTGCTCTACTGGCTGTTTTCTGCATCGCAGGTTCCTGTGGTGCTCACGGCGTCTTCTACGATTCCTGCAGAAGGCAGTGAAGCCGTAGAGAACTTAAAGACGGCTCTGGAAACTGCCCGCGACAAGAAAGGCGGTGTCTATGTAGTATACGGCACAAAGGTGCTTTCTCCGCTCAACTTAAAGTATACCGGCGGAGAGAAAGACGCTTTTTCTGTCTGGAACATGAAGGACAACATGTTTGCAAGTAAAAGTCTGCTCTCGCAGAACTTTCTTTCCGTGCAGCAGCCGGACAGCAATGTTATGGCAGACATTCTTAACGAAGCCGCAAACCGCATGGAAGTGGTCAAGCTGTATCCGGGGCTTCCTGGCGCACGGCTTGCCCAGAGCATGAATACGGAAAACGGCATAGACACGGTTATACTGGAATTGTACGGACACGGAACCGGCAACGTGCGCAACAGCGACTATTCGCTGAAAAGTCTCTTGTTCCGCGGCAGAAAGAACGGAGCAACGTTCTACTGCACATCACAGCAGGAAAGCAAGGTAGACTTCCGCGAGTTCGCAACGAGCGCGGACGTGTGGCGGGAAGGCGCGGTGCCGATGGGCAGCCTTACGACAGAATCGGTTATTGCGCTCTACTTTGCAGCATCCCTCGTTGCAGACAACAGCAGGGAGCTGAAAGAGCTGATGGAAAACGGTGCTGAGTCGTAAGGCTGACCGCAGCAGCTGAGCCGGCCGTCTTTATCTTGACGATTTAGACGGTGCGGTAAAGTTTGCCGGCGGATCGCAGAAGAGGCGTATAAGCTCTTTCTGTGACTTGTGCCTTGACTTTAAGAAAAGCGTAGAAAGAGACTCGTTATAGATGAATCCCGAAGAATTGTAAATCTCAAAGTTCTTGTCCGAACGGAACTTAAGCTGCTGAATCTCGATATTCATGTGGAATGTCGGAATACCTGTGAAAATCACGTAATGCGTGTAGCTCAGCGTAAAGTCGATAGTTATGTCGGTGGTTCCGTTCTCTGCAATCTTATAATCGATGTTTGGAGCACATGTCCAAGCCCAGACAGGATTCTTGCCGTAATAGCCGAACACCTGGACATGCGGATAAAAACGGTTCTCTTTTATAACACGATGGTACACTTCGCCAATCTCGCTGAGAGAAAGAGAGCTTGCATTATCAATCTCCGTAGAAACCAAAAGGCGGCCTGTCCCCAAAATGGCTTCGTCGCCCACGGCATCTCCGTAGTCCACAAGCGTCTGCCCCAAAAGGATGCGCTCCGTGCGCGAAAGTTCCACTTCGGCCGCATCGGAATCGGCTCGCTTGCCGACAACAATGCGCTCGCCGTCAAGTGTCAGGTATGACGCGATGACTGAAATACATTTGTCTATGCAGCCGCCAAGATTATCTGCAAAAGAGGCGTCTTCCGCATCAAGCGCACAGTACACGTGCAGTATAGCGACTGCCTGTGCAAGAGTCGGCTCAAAAGCAGGTATTTCAGACGGAATATGCAGCACTTGTACAGAAAGCGGATTGAGTTTTTGCAGAAGAAGATAGTCGGCAAGTCCGTCTTTGGTAAATATCTCCAGGTCTTTAGAGGCAACGGCAGCATTCATTGCATTTGACAGTCTGGCGGTTGTTGAGCGAAGACTTTCGTTCTTGAAAACAAGATCCGCAAAGAACGGCGCAGAAAGATAGGTGCGGGAGCCGCCGCTCTTGTAAGCGGCAGGAACCAAGTTCAGCGCCATGTTGAATTTGTTGTCGCTCGCCATGTCTGCAACATACGCAGTGACAGCTTTTTCTGAGAATGTTGTGTTGGCGCTGACCGCAGCCTGAAACTTTGTGCGAAGCTGCGCCTTTAGCGCAGACTTTGTCTGATTATACGAAGTCTGGTCCGTAAAAGGCAGTCCGGTAACGGAAGCATAGTGGAATTCCGTAACAGGTGTATACGGACGATATGTGGCTACAGCACTGTTTGCGGAGAACACCGCGACACTGCCTTCCCAAACAGGTCCTGCAAGCATAAAATAACTGTCGCCAGTTTTAAGAGAGATGGCGCTGGTCCCCAGCCGGTTCACTTCATAAGAGTCACTTATTGTATAAGGAACGGCAACCCGCTCGTAATTTTCAGGCAGATTTGCTGTTATAACAAGTAAAGGGGCAGAAACTGGTTCAGAAGAATCAGCTGAACTCTGTCCCTTATATATAGAAGAAAACTTCAAGGACACTCCGCCGGCAAAGTCAAGCAGAACCTCGCCGTCGGCAGACTTATTCCAAGAAGTGAGCACAAGCTTTTCTTTTGCGCCGTCAGAACCAGCAAGATAAGCCGTCGCACAGTTATTTTCATTGGAGGAAAAGGTCAGACCCTTATACGCAATACGGAAGCGGTTTTTTAAAATATCATTGCCGTCCTTGTCCTTTGCAGAGGAAAGAGACAGCTCCATTCCGCCTATGTTTTGTGCTATAACAGTCTCGGTCTTGAATTGCAGCACAAAAACGCCGATAATCAGAGCGGCATAAAGGACAGTAAGTGACAAAAATTTTAAGACTCTGTATTTACGCATTTTGAACATTTTATCTACTAAGACTGTAAAATTCAAGGGAATTTGAAAAAAGCTCCCTTTTTTGATATAATTGCGAACACTAAAAATGAAGGAGACATTTAGATTTATGGGTGATACCAACAAAATGAAAAAACTGACCGTTTTTGCCGTCTTTGTGACGGTTTTGGCCGCAATTGCCTTTGCAGACGCAAAAAAAACAGGCCGCCCAGTAAACACAACGCAGGATGTGCCGCAGACTGGCGCTCAAGAAGGATTCTCAAAGTCAGAGTTTATAAAAAAGATTCAGGAAGTCTTACGGAGCAAAAACACTCAGGCCGCCATCGCACTCTACGATGAACTGCCAGAAAGCGAAGCCCAGGACACAGATTTGCTCATCATAAAGGCATCTCTCTATATAAGCACTGCAAATCTAAAAGAAGCAAAAAGTGTATGTTCTGCCGTGCTTGAAAAAGACAGCGCCAATTTAGACGCTTTGGAGCTGCTTTTGTATATTGCCCGTCTCCAGAATGATTCAAAAAGCGAGAGTCAGTACGAAAAAGCTCTGCTTGCGAAAGACACGTATAATGTTGCGGCGAACCTTGCGCTCGGTGAAAATGCTTTTGAAAACAAAAACTACAAGCAGGCCCGCCAGTACTTTCAGAAAGCCCTTGTCAGAGAAGCAACAAACCAGGACGCGCTTTTTGGACTGGGACAGGCAGACTACTATCTGGGCGCAAAAGATGCCAGCATGGACACTGAAGCGGAAGGTGTCTTTAAGAAGATTCTGGCGCTGAATCCACAAAATTCCCTTGCCTATTCATACTTGGGCAAGCTTGCCGCCGCCGCAAACAAATACAAGGCCGCCTCCGACTATGTAAAAAAAGCTATAGACATTGACAATGACAACTACAACTACTACATCGACTACGGCATGTACCAGAACTATCTTAGCAACTACGACACAGCCGTCTCGGCGTGGACTCAGGCGATTCAGCTGCAGCCGAATTATTTTCTTGCCTACGCATACCGCGGAAGCCTTTATGACGAGCAGGGGCAGGAAGAGCTTGCCATTGCCGACTACAATCAGGTGGTCCGCTGCAACCCAGACTACTACTACGCATACGAAAGCATTGGTGTGCTTCAGATTCACCAAAAGAACTGGTCTGCAGCCCGCGAAGCCTTTATGAAATGCTACGAAAAGGACAAGTCTGCCAACATTTCATATCCGCTCATGGTCACCTACTGCTATTACATGGAAAAAGACAAGATTAACGCCAAGAAATTCAGTGACAAAGTACTGCGCAAGATGGATCGCTCTTCCATAGAATACGCCATGCTCCGCGTCTTTCACGATGAATCGGGTGAAATGCCGCTGCCGCAGAAAATCAATACGATTGACAACACAAAGCAGAAAGGCAAGATGTGGTTCTACCTTGGACTCTTCTACGACATGTTCGGCGGCAGCGAATTCGCGGCAGAAAACTACACCAAGCTTCTTGCAATGAACAGCCCCATGATTTTTGAATACCGTCTGGCGGAATGGCGTCTCGGCAAACTGTCTTTGGACAGCGAGGACAAAAGCTTAAGCAAGGTCGGAAATTAAATGGCAACTGATACAGCAACGCAGAAGCATCTGGCTTTTGGAGAGCGGGAGATAGTTCTTGTTGGAACGGCTCACGTAAGTGAAGCCAGCGTACAGGAAGCACAGACTGCCATTGAGACGGAAAAGCCTGACACGGTGGCTATTGAGCTGGATCAAAAACGCTTTGAAAGTCTTGAAGACCCGGAATCATGGCGCAAGATGGACATCGTTAAGGTCTTAAAAGAAAAGAACGGCTTTCTGATGCTTTCAAACATCATCTTAGGCTCATATCAAAAAAAGATAGGTCTTGATACCGGGGTAAAACCCGGTGACGAGATGCTGGCGGCGATTAACAAAGCAAAAGAACTGGGTACTCCCACAGAAATGGTTGACCGCCCCATCACAGTGACACTGCGCCGCGCCTGGGCAAAGAATTCTTTCCTGGGCAAGTGCAATCTGCTTGCCCTGCTGATTTCCAGCGCATTCAGCAAAGAAGAAGTCACCTCTGAGCAGATTGAAGACCTAAAAGACAAAAGCGAAATGGACGACATGATGACAGAGCTTTCAAAAGAAATGCCTGTCGTAAAGGAAGTGCTTATAGACGAGCGGGACTTCTATCTTGCAAGTCACATCTGGAACTGCAAGGGGAATAAGGTGCTTGCGGTCTTAGGCGCAGGGCACTTGCCGGGCGTGCAGCAACACATCGAGCAGATAGCAGCCGGCACAGAAAAAAGCGACTGCTCGCAAATCGACCACGTTCCCGAACCCAAAGCCGCCTCAAAAGCCCTGCAGTGGCTTATACCGGCGCTCATCATCGCGCTTATAGCAGCAGGATTCGTATATGGAGGAAAGACAAAGGGCTTTAACATGCTCAGCTCATGGGTTCTCTGGAACGGAATTCTTGCAGCCATCGGTTCTGCAATCGCGGCGGCGCATCCGCTGACAATACTCGTGTCTTTTGCAGGCGCGCCGCTCACGTCGCTGTGTCCGCTTATCGGAATCGGTATTGTGGCAGGAATCGTACAGGCAATAATCTGCAAACCAAAAGTCGCGGACATGGAATCTATTTCAACAGACGCACTCTCAGTCAAGGGTTTCTACAAGAACCGCATACTGCGCTCCCTGCTGGTATTTGTTCTGTCTTCTCTGGGCAGTAGCATAGGAACTTTTGTTGCAGGAGCTTCATTCGTAAAAGTACTGGCAGGACTCTGGAACAAAATACCGTTATAGCTTGCTTAAAGCGCAAAATGTGTTATAATGCAGTAAAGTAGGCTTAATATGAAAAGAAAAACAGGTGTTGTTGTTCCGCTTTCCGCATTGTACACAAAAGAGTGCCCCGCGGTCGGCGATTTTTTGGCTCTGAAGGACTTCGCCGACTTCTGCGAAAAATGCTCCCTCAGTGTAATCCAGCTTCTGCCTGTAAATGACACGGGCACACAGTCCTCTCCCTATTCGGGGCTTTCCGCTTACGCACTGCATCCAATGTACATCCGCATCGACGCACTACCTGAGTTTGCAGAGGCCTATAAGCGCGACACTGCATTTGCAAAAGCATACAGAGCATTCAAAAAAGAATATACGTATGCCTCACGCTTTGACTACGACAAAGTTTGCAACGAAAAAATCGCCTTGCTGCACTTGCTTTATAATTTCATACAGAAGAAATGCGCAGGCAAAGTAAAAGCCCTGGCAAAAAAAGCCACAGACAAAACTCCGGCAGAAGAAGTAAAGGCTGAACCACAGCTTACATACGAGCAGTATGCGGCAAAGTTCAACGGCGAGCTTGAAGACTTTATCCGCAAGAACAGCTGGATTGTCTATTACTCCGTGTTCAAGGACCTTAAGGATTCTGCAATGCAGGCTTCCTGGAAATCATGGCCGAACGAATTCAGAGAAATAGAAAGAAAGAAAATAGAACTCCGCTGGAACAACAAGGCTCACCGCAGCAGCCACAACTTTTTTGTCTGGTGCCAATTGCGGGCAGCCCAGCAATTCAAGGACGCTTCTGACTATGTAAAGGCAAAGGGCATTACGCTCAAGGGCGACCTGCCGATTCTGATGAATGACGACAGCGCCGACTGTTGGGCATGGCCGGAATACTTCAACCAGGAGCAGATTGCAGGTGCGCCGCCGGACGGCGAGAATCCGCTCGGTCAGAACTGGGGCTTTCCTACATACAGCTGGAACAACATAGCGGCATCCGCATTTGACTGGTGGAGAGAACGCGTAAAGTGCGCGGCACAGTACTACGGCGCATTCAGAATTGACCACATCTTAGGCTTCTTTAGAATCTGGAGCATTGCCCGCGGAGAAAGCACCGCGTACTTAGGACACACAAACCCGTATTCCTCTTTCACACGCGCAGAACTAGAAGCACTTGACTTTGACACAGGCCGCATCCACTGGCTCTCCCAGCCGCATATTCCCACAAGCACCGTCGAAGACATCACTTGGAATCACGATGAGGCAACGGCTATTCTTTCTACGCTCTGCGAACGCGTAGGAACAGAAGAACTGTGGAACTTTAAGAAGGATATACACACTGACTCACAGATCTATGCAGCAAAGTGCAGTGATGACGCGGACAAGGACCGCCGCATAAAAGACGCACTTGCCGCAAAGTGGCGCGACCGTGCGTTAATCGAAATTCAAGAAGACACGTTCATTCCTGTTTACTCATATACAGCATCAACTGCATGGAAGAGCCTGAACAGCGAAGAGCAGGAAAAGCTTAAGACGCTCTTTGACAAAAACAGCGAAAAAGAAAACGAACTTTGGAAAAAACAGGCGCTAAGCACGCTTACTCCTATATGCAGGGAAACAGACATGATTCCGTGTGCAGAAGACTTGGGCGTAAACCTGCCGTGCATGGCGGAAGTACTCAAGACTGTAGGAATCTTGAGTCTTAAGGTCGTGCGCTGGACCCGTGAATGGAGCAAAGACGGCCAGCCGTACGTTCCGTTCGACAAAATGCCGGAAATGAGCGTCTGCACCACATCCGTGCACGACAGTCCTACGCTCCGCCAGTGGTGGAATAACGAGAAGGCTTCCGTAGAAGCGTATCTGCAAAGCGTGCAGGAGAACAAGATTACAGAGGATGCATTGCCGTCAAAAGACACAGAATTCAACGAAAACATCGCTTCGTTCTGTCTGCTCAGCAGCGCAAAGACCGGCAGCGCATGGTTCGTGAACCCCTTGCAGGATTACCTGTTCCTGGAGCAGAAATACTACAAGGAAAATCAGGACGAAGAGCGGATTAATGTTCCCGGCAGCGTAAACAGCTTTAACTGGACATACCGCATTCCCGTTTCCGTGGCGGACTTGCAGAAAGACAAGAGATTGATTGAGCGAATCAAGCAGGTAGCGGCCGCTCACGATAACTGCTAGAGGCAAAGCGTGCCGGCACCGGGTCGTACAAAACGCCCGGTGCTTTTTCCTCTTTAACAAAAGTTGTTTTTTTGCCATAATACGCTCTTGCTATTATTTATTTGGAGGATATATATGAAGAGAAATCTGTTTGGTGCCGTGGCAGCACTTACAGCAATCGGACTTGCACTTACCGGATGCGGCAAGAGCAAAAACGCGACTTCAACATCAGTCGGAGCAAAAGACGCAAAGGCAGGAATCGAGCTTGCCTTGGTTACAGACAGCGGCACAATTGATGACAAGTCTTTCAACCAGGGTTCTTGGCAGGGTCTTGAAAAATATGCAAAGGACAACAACAAGACTGCAAAATACTACCAGCCGACAGAAGTTTCTGACGAATCATATCTTAGCGCAATCCAGCTTGCTGTAAAGGGCGGCGCAAAAGTTATAGTATGCCCGGGATTCAACTTTGAGACATCCGTTTGGGAAGCCCAGTCTCTTTACCCGGATGTAGACTTTATCATCTTGGACGGCGCGCCGCACAACGATGACTCAAGCGACACAACAATCGCAAAGAACACAGTTTCTATCTTCTATGCAGAGCAGCAGGCAGGATTCCTTGCCGGTTATGCAGCTGTAAAGGAAGGCAACACAAAGCTCGGCTTTATGGGCGGAGTTGCAGTTCCGGCAGTTGTACGCTACGGATACGGATTCATCCAGGGCGCTGACTATGCCGCAAAGGAATTCGGCATAAAGGACGTAAGTTGCAAAGTTACCTATGTTGGCAACTTCCAGGCCACTCCAGAGAACATGGCAAAGGCCGCTTCCTGGTACAACGAAGGCACACAGCTGATTTTCGCATGCGGCGGTGCAGTAGGAAACTCTGTCATGAAGGCTGCCGAAACAGCAGGCAGAACAGTTATCGGTGTTGACGTTGACCAGGCCTCTGAATCAGCAACAGTCATTACATCTGCAATGAAGAACCTTTCTCAGTCTGTATACGACACACTCGCCGCATACTACAACGGTTCCTTCCCGGGCGGAAAGAGCGAGACTCTTACTGCCAAAGAAAACGGAGTACAGCTGCCGATGGCTTCTTCTAAGTTCAACAAGTTCACACAGGCTGACTACGACGCGCTTTTTGCAAAGCTTGTCTCAGGCGAAATCACCGTTCTTGATGACAGTGCCGCTTCAAGCGCAGGAAAGCTCCCGACCAGCATCGTAAAGGTTGAAGAGCTGAACTAACGCCCGCTCAAAACCGCTTGTAAACCGCCCCGATACGTGAAGCAAGCTTCACGAGGGGCGTTTTTTTTTCCTTGCCGGTAATTCAAGCTAAGAGAGACCCTCTGACACCGCTATGATACACCTTTAAACATCGCTATGTTAAAGGGTCCCACATAGCGATGTTTAAAGGTCTCTCCAAATAGGAATCCACGGGTAAAAAATCCCCGGGGGAATTTTCCCTTGCAGGTACTCGCGTACGGTGGTATACTTAAAACCTTAGGAGCATACACGATTATGATTAATTATTCAGAAGACCAAAGCAAACAATACCATATACAGTGCGGCAAAGGCGATGTCGGCCGCTACGTTATCATGCCGGGCGACCCCAAGCGCTGCGAAAAGATTGCAAAATACTTTGACAATCCCAAGTTCGTTGCTGACAACCGCGAATACATAACCTACACCGGTACGCTTGAAGGCGTTCCTGTCTCTGTAACTTCCACAGGCATAGGCGGCCCAAGCTCCGCAATCGCCATGGAAGAGCTGGTAAAGTGCGGCGCAGACACCTTCATCCGCATAGGAACATGCGGAGGCATGCAGATTGACGTTAAGGGCGGCGACATTGTTATTGCAACCGGCGCAATCCGCATGGAAGGAACAAGCAAGGAATATGCTCCGATTGAATATCCGGCAGTCGCAAACCTTGACGTTGTAAACGCCCTTGTCGCAGCCGCCGGCAAGCTTGGCTTTAACTATCACACCGGAGTCGTAGAATGCAAGGACTCATTCTACGGCCAGCACTCACCGGAAGTAAAACCCGTCAGCTATGAGCTGCTCAACAAATGGCAGGCTTGGCTCAGAATGGGCTGCCTTGCTTCCGAGATGGAAAGCGCCGCCATGTTCATCATCGCACAGTTCCTGCGCGTCCGCTGCGGCTCCGTCTTCCTCGTTATGGGTAACCAGGAGCGCGCCGCACAGGGCTTGGACAATCCTATCGTGCATGATACCGACAGTGCAATCCGCACGGCGGTAGAAGCCGTAAGAAGTCTTATAATAAAAGACAAGGCCAAGTAATATGGGTAAAATAGCCTTTTTCCCGCTCGTTTGGTCTGTACTGAAAGACCCCAGGGTGATTTTCATTACGATTCTGATGATTCTCTTTGTTTCCATCGGTAATTACGTTGTCACTTACCGCAAGAAGGTGCATGTACCTAAACAGAAAAAGAAGACGCCGGCTCCAGCCCCGGCTCCTAAACCAGAAGAAAACAACGGAGAACAAGACGGCGAAGCTGCCGAATAATGTTAATTTCGGGGGATTTCCCCCCGAATTAAGGTCAAATCATAAAAAAACACAAAACTTATGAGTTTTTCTCTCACGACATTCTTTTTCAAACATGATAATATTGTATTCGAAGAGAAAAAGAGAGGAAAATATGAAGAAACTTATGAGAATCACCGTACTAAAACTTCTTTTTGTTTTCTGTGCCGCAGTGACAATCTTTGAGTTTACAAGTTGCAAAAGTAAGGTTGACAAGGCCGTTTCGCTCACAAAAGACTTCTGCACCTATATATCTATAGGCGATTATGAGAACGCCGCCTGTGTTTCCGCAAAAATCGATGCCCTCACCGAAAGCTTCAATGTACTTGAGTCATCTGAATACAATAGAAAAACTTCAGAGCTGCGGATATTGGCCGCAGCAAACAACTAACCAAACACAGTTCCGGCAAATTTGCCACAAAACCGCAATAAAAAATCCCCGGAGCTTTTACCCGGGGATTTTTTTGTTTACAGCGGAATATTTCCGTGTTTCTTGCACGGCGCGCCGGTCTCTTTCTTGTTCTCGAGGAACTCAAGACTGCGTGCCACGCACTCACGAGTCTGCTCAGGCTCGATAATTTCGCTTATGTAATCGTGCTCAGCGGCCACCTTGGGGTTCATGACCGTCTGGCGGTATTCTTCTGACTTTTCCGCAACAAAAGCTGCCTGCGCCGGGTCTTTCATCTGCTTTGCATACAGTATTTCAAGCGCTCCGTCCGCACCCATAACAGCAATCTCAGACTTAGGCCATGCATACACAAAGTCCGCGCCCAAATGCTTTGAGCACATCGCAATGTATGCACCGCCGTACGCCTTGCGCAAAATCACTGTCACCTTCGGCACAGTAGCCTCTGAATAGGCGTAAATGACCTTTGCACCATGGCGGATGATTCCCTTCTGCTCTTCATCCGGTCCCGGCAAGAAGCCCGGAACGTCCATGAAGGTAACGAGAGGAATGTTAAAGCTGTCGCAATAGCGCACAAAGCGGGCAATCTTGTCTGAAGCATCGCAGTTCATCAGTCCGCCCCATACAGACGGATTGTTTGCCACAATGCCAACAGTCTTACCCTCTATCTTTGCAAAGCCGACAACGGACATCGCGGCGAATTCTTCCATCACCTCAAAGAAAGAATCATCGTCCACAACGCAGTCAATCACGCTGCGCACATCGTAGCCCTTCTTGCTTTCTTCCGGAATAATCTCCGTGATGGCCTTTGCCTTTTTCTTGTCACTGAACTTGAACTTAGCGTCTGCAACAAGCTCCTCGCCGTAATAGTGCGGAATGTAGTCCAAGAGCTTACGAACCTTGTCGTAGCATTCGTTTTCCGTCTCGCAGCGGAAGTGCGCCACGCCGGACTTTTCTGAATGAATTGAAGCGCCGCCCAAATCTTCCGCACTGATATCCATAGAGAGAACGCTCTTTACGACTTTAGGCCCGGTAATAAAGAGCTGACTGATTTTGTCAACCGCAAAGATAAAGTCCGTGATTCCAGGTGAATACACGGCGCCGCCGGCACAAGGACCGGCAATTATGCTGATTTGCGGCACAGTACCGCTGGCGCGCACGTTCTGATAAAAAAGATCTCCGTAACCGCACAGAGCGTCTATACCTTCCTGGATTCTCGCTCCGCCCGAATCGTTGATTCCGATGACAGGGCAGCGAGCCTCTATCGCCTTGTCTATAAGTTCTGCAATCTTCTGACCGTGCACCTTTCCTAGCGAACCGCCTTGAACCGTAAAGTCCTGGGCGTACACGGCAACTTTCTTGCCGTTCACCTTACCGAATCCGGTGATAACACCGTCGTACGGTATGTCCTTGTCCTGCATACCAAAGTTGGTGCACTGATGGCGCGCGCGGGAATATATCTCGTGGAAACTGTCTTTATCGCAGAGGGCTGCAATGCGCTCAATAGCATGGAGCTTGCCCTTTGCGTGCTGTTTTTCAAGATTATATGTGTAGTTACCCATAAATCTGATACTAGCAAGAAATCAATTTCAAGTCAATGACAAATTCTGAACTTTTGTCAAAACCTTGCCAAAGGTTGAAAAAAAGCCCCAAATCCGTTACAGTAACCTTTATACGCAGAATGAAGACGCAGATAAGCTTTAACAGAAAAAGACTTCTATTCCCCTTGCTTTTGATTGCAGTTGCGGCAGGATTCTGCCTTATCTGCAAAGACCTGTTCCTGGATACAAAGGCAGAACGTGTTCCCTACGCAGTTTTTTATGAAAACGTGCAGAAAGGCTCCGTCTCAAGAGTTACGCTCCAAAGCGGCAGCATAAAGTTTACGGATTCCGTTACCAATATGGCGTTCATTACCGAAAACCCAGACAGCCCTACGCTCAAAGAATTCCTGCTGCTGCACGGCGTTACCGTAAAGGAAGACAAAGATCCGTCCCAAATCATATCGCTCGCGCTTGACATTCTTTTCTACGCAATATTCTTCGGTATTATCTTTATGGCATTCCACAAGTTCATTTCGCCGAACACATTCAAGGTAGTGCGCAACACAGGCGTGAAGTTCTCAGATATAGTCGGCATGGAAGGCCTCAAGCGGGATATGGCGCAGGTTATGGACATCATGAAGAATCCTGCCGCATACGCACAGAAAGGAATCCGCGCCCCCAAGGGCATTCTGCTGGAAGGCGCGCCGGGCAACGGCAAGACGCTGTTTGCAAAGGCGCTCGCCGGAGAGGCAAAAGTAAACTTTATCCCTGCAAAGGCGACAGACTTTGAAAGCATGTTCATGGCCATCGGCCCGATGAAAGTAAAGCTGCTCTTCCGCAAGGCCAGGCGGAGAGCACCCTGCATTGTGTTCATAGACGAATTCGACGGCATAGGAACGCGGCGTAACTATTCCGGCTCCGCAATCGAGACGGAAAACACGCGCATTGTCACGGCGCTGTTAAACGAACTGGACGGCTTTGAACCGACACGCGGCATACTCGTGATTGCCGCGACTAACTCCGTAAAGGCGCTTGACGAAGCGCTTATCCGCCCGGGACGCTTTGATGCAAAGATTTCAGTTCCATACCCTGACGAAGCGTCGCGCGTGCGCCTTGTGGAAATGTACACCGCCGGCAAACAACGCAGCGCGGACTGCACGAACGAAGCGCTGGCAAAGCGCTTTGCCGGCTGGTCATGCGCAAAGATAGAATCCATTTTGAACAGAGCCGCTTTAATTGCGGCGCAAGAAAATAGAAACGAATTCTCCATGGCAGACATAAAAAAAGCCGAGGGAGAACTATAAGGGAGTTACTATGAAAAAAACAACAAAACGGTTACTGGCAGCAGGAATAGGACTTGTCTGCGTGCTCGGCGCAAATGCAGCCTCCGGCGTAAAAAGGGTAAACGCGGACAAAGGCATTTTCCAGATAACAACAACCGCAGACTTCTTTGGCGACGGCGAAAAAGTCACCTCTGCAATCATCACGTACAAAAAGAAGATTGCGCCTGATTCAGTTTCCGCAGACGACTACACAGTAGAGGGCAAGACCATACAAAGCGTAGCCGTTGACGGCAAGAAAGTAACGCTCTTCTTTGACTGCTCGAACATATGGGAAAAGGAATTCGACAGCGGAATAAAGGCAGAACGCGACTTGAACAACCGCATTCCGCTCGATGTCAAAGTGACGCAGACTGGCGAAGTCACCAGCGAAGACGGAGCCACCATCTACGAAGCCGGCACCGCAGTTGCAAGTGCAAACGTATCTGTTCCAAAAGAATTCAAGATTTTTGACGAAAAAATCTGGAATGACAACAAGACAGACGTTGAGATACGCTACAGCCTCTACATACCTGAAAATTACGGCGGCAAGAACTATCCGCTCGTAGTGTTCATTCCAGACGCAAGTGCAAATACGAATGTCAGCAAGACTGTGCTCACACAGGGCAACGGCGGTATCATCTGGGCAAGGCCGGAAGAGCAGGCAAAGCACGAGGCTATCGTTCTTGCAATACAGTATCCTAAATACGCTGTTGACAAGCACGGCCCACTTGTTACTGATGACTATCAGTGGAATCAAAATCTTCAGACAATCTACAACCTTATTCAGTTCATAAAAGAAAGCTTCCGTATAGACAAAAAGCGCATTTACGGCATCGGGCAGTCACAGGGCTGCATGGCGAACATAGCAATCAGCTGCAAGTACCCCAACCTGTACAGGGCACTGTGGCTTGTCGCCGGGCAGTGGGATGCAGACGAAATGGCAGCTCTTAAAGACAAGGATATGTGGATTGTAGTCTGCGAGGGAGACCAAAAGGCATACCCAGGAATGAACAAGGCAGTAGAAAAGTTGGAAGAGAACGGAGCCAGAGTCGCAAAAAGCCAGATGTGGAATCCGCGCTCAACTCCGGAACAGTTCGACTCTTTGGTAAAAGACATGCTCGCGCAGAACGCGAACATAAACTACACCGTCTTTGAAGGCGGCAACCACATGTACACATGGTCAGTAGCCTACAACATAGACGGCATACGTGACTGGCTGTTCAGCCAGAAATAGCAGACGCGAGTCTAAAGCGAAACGCCGCCGTACTTGGCGGCCTCGCGCCGCATGGACTCAATTCGCGCGGCAAGCTCCTTGGGAAGCTGCACCTTGGGCGCGCGCGGGTCAAGCAGCCACGTTGCGGCTTCGTGCGTGTCGCTCACGCGGAACATAGGCGGCTCAAGACGGTCGTCAATGTTAAGCGCGTAGATGTTGCGCGGCGCAAACGAATCGCCAGGCACCGGGTGCAAGAGGTTCGGCGGAGAGCCTGGAATGGTGTAAAGCCGGCTCTCGTTGCCGGTAAGGTTGTTTTCCGTGTCCAAGTCCGGCATAGAAGAAAGCAGCCCCCAGGTATACGGATGGCGCGGGTCAAAGAAAATCTCGTCTGCTTTTCCGCGCTCCACAATCTTTCCTGCATACATCACGTTTATATAGTCTGCAATGCGCGCGACAACGCCAAAGTTGTGCGTTATGAATATTACAGACAAATTCCTTTCACGCTGAATCTTACGTATAAGGTCAATAATCTTTGCCTGAATCGTAACGTCAAGCGCCGTAGTCGGCTCGTCGCAAATCAGCAGTTCCGGGTTGCAGGCAAGGGCAATCGCAATGACCACGCGCTGGCGCATACCGCCTGAAAGCTGGTGCGGAAAGTTCTTCATGCGGTTCTTGGCATCCGTAATGCCGACTTCGTTCAAAAGATGCATCGCCTTTACATAGGCTTCCTGCTTTGACAGGTGATTATGGTACAGCATGCCTTCCATAATCTGCTTGCCGATGTTCATAGTAGGGTCAAGGCTGGTCATCGGGTCCTGAAAGACCATGGCGATTCTGCGTCCGTTTATCTGTGTGCGGATTTCCTTTTGACTCATCGAAAGAATGTCATAGTCCTTCTCGTGCCCGCCCTCTGGCTTTGAGCGGTAGACAATGCTGCCAGAGTTCACGATTGAGTTCTTTGCAAGGATTCCCATAACGGCCTTTGTGGTAACGGACTTGCCGGAACCGCTTTCGCCGACAATAGCGACAGCCTGCCCGCGAATCAGCTCCAGGTCAACGCCGCGTATTGCGTTCACCAAGCCCGCAGTCGTCTTAAAAGAAATAGAAAGGTTCTTTACAGAAAGAATTATATCCTTTTCGCCGTCTTCATTTACTCCGGTAAAACCGCCGCCGTTCAGCTGTTCGTCACTCATCTCATGCCTCCTTCAGTTTTGGGTCAAGCGCCTCGCGCAGTCCGTCAGCAAGAATATTAAAGCTGAGCATCAGCAGGGCAAGCACTATTATAGAAGGCAGAATCTGGTAAGGGTGCGTCGTAAAGCTGTTGAATGCGTCGCTGATTAACGAACCAAGACTGCACTGCGGCACAGGGATTCCCAGACCGACGAACGAAAGGAACGCCTCCGTAAAAATCGCCGTCGGAATAGAGAACATCGTCTGCGTGATTACCTGCCCGATGATGTTCGGCAGTATTTCGCGGAAGATGATTACAAAGTTGCCTGCACCCAGCGTGCGGCTGGCCAGAACAAACTCACGCTCCTTAAGGTTCAGCATTTCTGCGCGGGCAATCCGGCTCATGCCTATCCACTCGGTTATCATGAGCGCAAAGATTATCGTCGCAATGCCCGGCTTGAGCACAAGCATAAGCAGAGTTACAATCACAAGGCGCGGAATGCCGTTCACAATCTCGGCAAAGCGCTGCATGGCAGAATCCACCAAGCCGCCAAAGTAGCCGGAGACCAGTCCGTAGCTCAAGCCAATCAGCATGTCTATAAGAACAGCCACAATCGAAATATACAAAGACACGCGCGTGCCCATCCAGGTGCGAGTCCAGATGTCGCGCCCCAGCGTGTCTGAGCCGAACCAATAGTACACGTCGCTGCCGCCCTTCTGCTTGTACAGGTTCACAGTCTTTGTGCCGGTGGTGGTCTTCATCTTCTCATCGCCGTTAAGCAGCCCCACCTTCTCCAGCAACTTCACGCGCGGCGCATAGTTCTTCTGCGCAAGGTTCTGCGACGAATAGGTGTAGCCGTTCATCTTGGGGCCAAAAGCCGCAAGAAACACAATCAAAAGAATGACCACGCAGGAAATCACCGCGCCCTTGTTCGCAAAAAAGCGCTTGCGCACTTCCTTCCAGTAGCTCAACGCAGAAAAGTTAGAGTCTATCTCCGTACGCGAAGTATCCTTGCGCAGTTCAAAGTCATCAGCAAAAAAGCCGGCGGGCTTTTTAGAATTAGAATCTTCCATAGGACTTACCGAATTAGATGTTGATTTTTGCATACCGTCACTCACTCACCGAAGCAGAAAGCCGTATGCGCGGGTCAATGATTCCGTACATAATGTCAACCACAAGCATAATCACAATATACATCGCACTGTAAATAAAGCTAAGCGAAATAACCACGTTGTAGTCATTGGACTGAATTGCCGTAACAAGCAGGGAGCCTATTCCCGGAATGGAAAATATCTTTTCTACAACGAGAGACCCCGTCATAAGGTCAACCACAAGCGGCGCAAGCACCGTAATAATCGGAATAAGCGTATTGCGCAGGGCGTGCTTTCTGATAAGCCGCCAGCCGTACAAGCCCTTGCTTTCGGCAAGCTGCATGTACTCGCTGCCCAGCGCCTCTATCATCTCCGTGCGCGTAAAGCGCGCAATGGACGCGAGCGTGAACATACACAGCGAAATACTCGGCAGCACCGAAGAAAAGAACGGTGTCTTGTTGGAAAAGAGCATGGGGAACAGTTTTAGCTTAAAGCCCAGCTGATAGCTCAGCGCAAGGGCAAAGACATAGCTCGGAATGGAAACGCCCAGAACGGAAATCACAGTAGAAAGCGTATCCCAGAAGGTGTGGCTCCAGACAGCCGCGACAATACCCAGCACAAGCCCGATTACCGCGCCGATAAATACCGCCTGGAAGCCTATTCTAAGGCTGATTGGCAGACGCTGCGCAATGAGAGTGCTGATGGGCGTGTTCTTTGAGATATTGTAGCTCACGCCAAAATCACCGTGAAAGACAGAAATAACGTATTTAAAGAACTGCACAATCAGCGGCTTGTCCAGACCGTACTTTGCATACAGGGCGGCACGCTGCTCGTTAGTCAGCTTTTCGTCGTTAAAAGGAGACCCCGGCATGAGCTGCAGAAGGATAAAGAGCACCAGCGTAATCACCAGCAGGGTCAAGAAAGAAATCAGAATCCGTTTTAAAATGTACTTTCGCATACCAAATCCCGGAAAACGTAGAATAATGCAGCCAGTATAGCATAGCTTAAGAACTTATTCTATACACAATAACACAGATGTTGCAGATTTCATTTTTTGCGGTTAAAATAAACAGGATGGCCGGTCAGAACATAACGCAGCAGGCAAAACAACAGCAGACTCAGACACAGGTGCTGAACCAAGTGCAGCTCAACTCGCTGTCACTGCTTTCAATGGGGGGCGACGACCTGCGCGAAGCCATCTACCGCGAGGCGGAAGAAAACCCGGCGCTAGTCATCACAAAAGACAGCGGCGGGAACGTGCGCGTAAAGAACTCACCGCAGCGCCAGGGCACGCGGACAGGCTCGTCTTCCGCATCAGGGGAAGAGGCAAGCGAAAAGTTCCAGGCCGTGCTTGAGTCAAAGGCAGACACAAGATGCTCCTTGCAGGATTACCTGCTAATGCAGCTGCACACGTCGCCCTTGGGTGCAGCCGAAGTAAAAATCGGCGAGAATCTTATCAGAAACCTGGACTCGCGCGGCTTCCACATACTGGCTCCAGTCTCTTTGCTAGACAAAAACGACAGCACGCAGACTCAAGAAGCGCTTGAAGCCGCCATGCAGGCCGTCCAGCAGTTCGATCCGCCGGGAACCTGCACCAAGAATACAGAAGAAAGCCTCTACGTTCAGGCAAAGCAGCGTTCTCCCGCCTGCCCGGTGCTGGCGCTCTTTTTGCTTGACGGGCACTTTGACTTCTTGAATCCGCCCAAGGCTAACATGATTGCCAACAAGGTCACAAAATTCTTTGAGGAGCAGAAAAAACTCTTCGGCGTAAAAGAAAACCCCTTGTACAAGGATATGGAAATAAACGAAAAAGAAGCCCAGAAAGCGCTGGACTTTATACGCACGCTGGACCCCTACCCGGCGCGCGACTACAGCACGGACGGCACCCACTACGTCTCTCCGGACATCTACGTGGAACGCATTCCGCAAGACCTGCTTTCCGGCACGGAACTTACGGAAGACTTCGCCAAGGGCATAGTCATACAGGGCAAGGACGCTTTTCTTGTGCGGCTTACAAGCGACATACCGCAGCTGGCAGTAAGCCCTGAATACAGCAAGTTCTCGCAGAAAGAAAACTCAGACGTGGTGAACGAGGGCATTAAGCGAGCGCAGATTTTCATCAGTTCCATCGAAAACCGGCAGACCACAGTCCTGCACTCAGCCTGCATGATAGCAAAAAAGCAGCACGAATTCTTTGCAAAAGGCCCCGGCCACTTGTCGCCGCTCAAGCAGCAGGACATTGCGGACGTTGTCGGCGTGCACGAGACGACAATATCGCGCATGGCAAGCAGCAAGTACATTCAGTGCGAGTGGGGGCTGTTCCCGGTAAAATACTTCTTTGTAAATGCAGTCGGCTCTGCGGACTCTCCGGCGGCAATCAGCCGCGACAAGGTTATGTCAGAAATAGAAAAGATTATACAAGAACACGCAAAGGCAAACAGCGGCAAAAAGCTCTCTGATCAAAAAATAAGTGATATTCTGCGCGAGAGGGGCATGCAGGTGGCAAGACGAACGGTGGCGAAGTATCGAGCGCAAATGCAGTAAAGCAACAGGGCTGCGCTCCCGGCGGAAACCTGGCACATGAAAACGGCTTCACTCGCAAAAACAACAGAACCGCGCTCCCAGCGAATCTCTGTCCCGTGAAAACAACAGGGCTACGCTCCCAGCGGAAACCCGGCGCATGAAAACGGCTTCTCTCGCTACGCTCGTTGCAGATGTTTTCATGTGCCAGAACTCCGCTTACGCGCAGCCCTGTTCTTGTTATCGTCCTATTTATAGTCCGGTCTCTAAGGACTATTTCTTTTCCTGGATTTTATCTTTTTCTTTCTTTACTTTTGTGTCCAGAACATCCATCAGTTTGTTCAGTCCTGCCGCAAAGTCGTAGTCATCGCTTGTGACGTGGGCGTTTGAACCCCAGCGGAAGTTCACCGTTGCGTCAAAGTAGTACTTCTTGTCTTCCTTTACTCTCAGTATAAGGTCAACAATAAGATTGTCCGCATAGTCGATTCTCTTAAGTTTCTGATTGATAAGTTCTGACTGGTCTTTCTCAAGTGTAAAGCCCTGTGCCGATATTGATTTTGTCATAAATTATTTACTCCTGTTAGACGTTATCAGGCAGAACGGAAAACTTCCGGCGGAACTCCGTTGTTCCCTGCCCTATCTAACAGTATACAACCGTATAGGTAAAAAAGCAAAGTATTTTTGTTATTTGATTATAAGCTTCTGGCTGCCGATGCGGTCCAGCGCAGAAAGGTCACCGGCAAGGAATCTCTCGCAGCGTTCCTGCGGCATGGGGCGGCCGGTCAAAAAGCCCTGCAATATGGTGCAGTTCATGGAGCGAAGGACGTTCAGCTGCTCGTTCTTTTCAACTCCCTCGGCAATGGTCTCCAGCCCCATCCTGTTTATCAGCGTTACGATAGACTCTGCAATCCGCATTTCAACGCTGTCATTGCCGTCCTTGTCGGCAAGATTCTCCACAAAGGCCTTGTCTATCTTGAGCGTGCTTATCGGCAGACACTGCAGGTAGCGGAACGAGGAATAGCCCGTGCCAAAATCGTCCAGCGAGATGAGCACGCCAAGCTTCCTTATCTGCTCAAGTATGCGCACAGTCCGCTTCAAGTCTTGTATGAAGATGCCTTCGGTAATCTCAATCTCAAGCGTCTCAGGCGGGATTCCGTACTTGCCCATCGCCTCGGTCAGGTCGCCTAAGAACGAAAAGTCCTTGAGCTGCGTGGGAGAGACGTTTACGCTCATCACGCCGTTAAAGCCGAACTCCTTCTGCCAGCGCGCAAGGGTGCTGCATACGCTGTCAAGCACCCAATGCCCCAGCTGGGTTATAACATGGGTCTCTTCCGCAATCGGAATGAATTCCTCGGGGCTTATCATGCCGTAGGTAACGTCATCCCAGCGTATAAGGGCTTCAAAGCCGCGCAACCGGTTGCTGTCGATATAAAACTGGGGCTGGTACACCTGCTCAAACGAAAAATTCGTTGCCGCGATGATGAGTTTCTGCTGCAACAGCGAACGCCGCAGGAAGGCCTCGTACATTCTAGGCTCAAAGAACACCACGTTGTTCTTGCCGTTCCTCTTGGCGGCCTTTACGGCAAGGTCTGCGTACTTGAGCAAATCCGTATAGTTGTCGGTGTCAAAGGGGCTGGAGGCAATTCCTGCCGAAATACTTATTCCCACTTCCTGGAAGGCGTCAAAGATTACGTCGCTCAGTGTGGCAAGGTGGTCCTTTGAGTCAAAGTTGGTGCGGAGTACAAGGAATTCATCGTCGCCAAGGCGGAACACCTGTAAATCCGCATCGGCAAAGCGCTGCAGTATATGCGCGCTGCGGCGCAGAACGCTGTCGCCTGCAACATGCCCCAGGCGGTCGTTGATGGACTTCATGTCGTCTATGTCGATTATGATTATGCCCACTGCGGAATTCCGTCTTACGCCTACGTCAAGTGCTGTCTTGAACACACTGTTGAAATACGCTCTGTTAGGAATGCCGGTGAGCGAGTCAAGGTAGCCCTCGCTGTCGCTTTCCACGAACGGAAAGCTGTTCTTGTCCGCCCCCTTGAGCGTAAAAAGATACAGGCCGCCTTCAAGCAGATGGGCATTCAAATAGAACGTTGTGTTCACGCACTTGGAGTCAAATTCAAAGTCGAAGGATTTTTTGCTGGCAAATGTCTGGAGCGCCTTGTTGAAAACACAAGGAAAAGTCTTAAGCTCCGCCATGACAATCTTTGCCTTTGCCTCTTCGGCGGTCAACATGCGAAGCAGGTTTGTATATGCAGGATTCTCGCGGATGATATGAAAGCCTATTACATTGTGCAGCTCGTCAAATCGCGGCTGGACTATAACTTCTGCAAGAGGAATAACATCAAAGACATCCTTATAGTTCGGTTCTTGCGGCATATACTTCCATTCTCTCTAAAGTAACTATAATAGCAGACTATAAAACGTTGGTCAACATTCCGCAAAAAACTCAGTGCGCTTTTTTTTAAACTCACTGGCCTTTATGCAAAAAGGCACAGGCTTTTTATGCAAAATCCTGTGCCTTTTTTTTAATGCCTTACGGCGCTTTTACTTTATTTCCGCCTGCAGAGCCTTAACCTTGTCGGTCTGCTCCCAGGAGAACTCGCTGCGGCCAAAGTGGCCGTAGGTGGCAGTCGCCTCGTAAATCGGGCGCTTCAAGTCAAGCGTCCTGATGATTCCGGCAGGGGAACAGTCAAACACTTTCTTTACGGCGGCCTCAATTTTTTCTTCTGGAACGGTGCCGGTTCCGAATGTCTGGCAGAGCACGCTCACAGGGAACGGAACGCCGATGGCATAGGCAAGCTCTACCTCGCAGCGCTCGGCAAAGCCGGCGGCCACTATGTTCTTGGCGATGTAGCGCGCCATGTATGCGGCTGAGCGGTCAACCTTTGACGGGTCCTTGCCGCTGAATGCGCCGCCGCCGTGGCGACCCATGCCGCCGTAGGTGTCTACGATAATCTTGCGCCCGGTAAGGCCTGAATCGCCGACGGGGCCTCCGATGCAGAACTGCCCTGTGGGGTTGATAAAGAACTTGGTGTTCTTGTCAAGCAAGCCAGTCGGCTCAAGAACCGGCTTTATAAGCTGGCTGATGATTGTATCTTTGATTTCGCTGTATTCGATTCCGGGGTCGTGCTGCTGAGAGACAACAACGGTGTCAATGCGGACAGGCTTGTGGTCTTCGTATTCAATCGTAACCTGTGCCTTGCTGTCCGGGCGGAACCAGGTTACCTTGCCGCTCTTACGGAGTTCGGCGGACATTCTCATAAGTTTGTGGGAATACATAATCGGCGCCGGCATAAGCTCCGGGGTTTCCTTACAGGCAAAACCGAACATCATGCCCTGGTCTCCGGCTCCCTGCTGCCCCTTGAACTCGTCAAGTCCCTTGCCGACTACGCCCTGGTTGATGTCTGATGACTGGTTGTGAATCATGTTCAGAACGGCCATGGAGTTATAGTCAAGTCCGTATGCAGGATTTGAATATCCTATTCGCTTTGCGACGTTACGCGCAACTTGCTGTACATCTACATAGGCTTTTGTGGTAATCTCGCCGCCTACTAGAACGAGAGCCTGGCAGGCGAATGTCTCCGCCGCCACGTGGCTGTCTGGATCCTGCCGGAGGCATTCGTCCAAAATTCCGTCGCTAATCTGGTCGCAGAGCTTGTCGGGGTGGCCTTCGCCTACTGACTCAGATGTGAAAAGATAGTGTCTGTTACTCATACAGACCTCCAGATGAAAGTAATTTTCATATATAAATTCCAACCCCCGCAACGCGGGAATATTTGGCAAAGCAATAGGGTTGTCTGCACAGCCTTATGCTAATTCTACCGCAAAGTGCAAGGCAATTACTAGAGGGATTTAAGCGTATCCGGCATGAAGGGAGCAGTCCGCAGGAACAGGGGCGCAAAAAAAAGCGCGGAGAGGACTTGTTTCTGCGGACTCCCAAACGCAGGGCGTTCGGGCAGAAAGGACTTTCTCAGCCCTTGACGGCACCGGCGGCGATGCCCTTTACTACATACTTCTGCAGTGAAAGGTAGAAGGCGATAATCGGTATTGAGGAGAGGGCGAGCGACGCGCACATGGGGCCGTATTCCTTCATGAACTGGCCGTTGAACTTCATCTGCGCAAGCTGAATCGTGCCCTGTTTGACCACAATCAACGGCAGGAGAAAGTCATTCCACAGCCAGAGCGCGTCAATGACGGCCACAGTTGCGATAATCGTCTTTATCAGCGGAATGATTATGCGGAAGAAGATATAGAATTTTCCCGCGCCGTCGATTGCGGCGGACTCTTCAAGTTCCTTTGGCACGGACTTGATAAAGCCGTGGAACATAAAGATTGCCGTAGGGCAGCCCAAGCCCCAGTACATGACTATGATGCCCTGTGTGTTCATAAGGTGCAAATCCGCCGCAAGCACTCCGATAGGAACCATGATAATCTGGAACGGAATAACAAGCGAAAAGCTGAAGAAGCCGTAGAGCGCCCAGGAAATCTTGGTGTCGGAGCGTGCCAGTGCATAGGCGCACATGGAGCTGGTAAGGATTATGCCCAGCGTGCCGAACACTGTGATGGTCAATGTGTTGACGAACACCTTGGGGAATTCCATGGTCTGCCAGGCCTGCACGAAGTTGCCAAAGAAAATGCCGTTCGGCAGTCCTGCCGGGTTTATGATGATGTCCGCGTTCTTTCGCAGTGAGTTCACAATCACGAATATAAACGGATAGAAGAACAGCACTGCGAACAATATGAGCACTACGGAAAGCACTTTGTTCGAGCTTGTGTGCTTTATGCTTGTTGTTTTGTCTGAATCTGTGATATCTGCCATTATTGCTCAACCTCCTTTCTCTTCATTATGTAGAGCTGCATTCCCGTGATTATGAAGATGGCGATGAACAGCACCATGGCTTTTGCGGTGGCCATGCCTGCCTGCTTGTTGGAGAATGCGTCAAAGTAAATGTCGTATACGAACGGAACTGTGCCGGTCGCATAGCCTGTAGGGCCAATCATTGCATACATGAGGTCAAAGCTCTTGAGCGCGTTTGCGATGCTCAAAAAGAGCGAAATGGTAATCGACGGAACCATGAGCGGCAGCGTGATAAAGCGGAAGCGCTGCAGTGCGCCCGCACCGTCTATCTTAGAAGCCTCGATAACATCGGTCGGAATATTCTGCAAGCCGGCAAGATAAACTATCATGTAGTAACCGCAACCCTGCCAGACGGCGACTGCAACCAAAAGCCAAGGTGTCTTTGCGGGGTCGCCAATCCATTCTTTTATTCCTGTCAGAGAAGGCAAAAGCTGGTTGAAAAGCAGTGACCAAATCAAGGCGACGATGACCATTGAAAGTACGTTCGGCAGGAAGAACACGGTACGCATCACTTTCTGTCCGTACACGCCGGAATCCAGCGCGAGGGCAAGGGCAAATGCGACAACGTTTATGCCTACTACGGAGAAGATTGCAAAGAAAAGCGTAAAGCCTACTACGCCCATGCTGAACTTCTTGAGCACCCAGGTTGTGGAAAGCACGTTCTTCAGTTCAGCGGCACGGAGCAGACCGGCGGCGGCGGTTCTTACCACCTGCGAAGAGCCGGCGCTGAGCTTGTGAGTGCTGATAAAACCAGACTCGATATCTTGCAAAGCCGCTGTGTCCGCACTTAGGGCAGCAGACTGCGCCTTGCGGATAAAGTCGTCAAGCTCGCTCTCGCTCACGGTCTTGTCGGAAAGCTCCGCAAGGTCGTAAAGCGGATTGGTAAGCTCAAAGTCGTCATAGTCGGCGCTAAGGCGGTACTGATCATTTTCTGCGTCATACTCCGCATAGGCCTTGCGGATTAAGTCGCCGGCGGCGGCATCCTTGCAGTTAGGCAGGATTTCTTTGTCCATGTCCTTTTTGTGGATGGCAAGTGGCAGCTCGGAATTCTTGTTGTACTTTATCTGGTCATAAAAGTGCGGATAGAAGTCCTTCTTTACTTTGCCGGTGAATACGGCCTTGTAGTTGTCAAGACCGACGAACTTGTTCAAGTCCGGCTCGTAGCCTGCTTTTTTTACGATGTGCTCAAGCTTGCGTCTTGTAAGGCCGCCGACGGCAATGCGTTTGTAGCAGCTGTCGCTCGGGTCAACGCTGTATATTTTTAGCACATAGTCCTTGTCTGCGTCGTTCTTTATATTATTCAGAATCTTGCTTTCAAACTCAGATTTCTCCATGCTGATAGGAGTTTTCGGGGTAAGCCCGTCCCAGTTTGTTAAAGAAATGCCGATGCCGTTAAAAAACGGGCGGATAAAAAACATAAGATACAAGATAAGGCACGGCAATATGAATACCGTAAAATAGAATATTTTCTTTGGCTTAGGTTCAACCATGACTTCCCCTTAACAAAAATTTTATATAGCGTTCTAAAAAATGGCATCTTTCCGCAGGGTCTCCACTTGCACACGCCGAGCCCGCACTAACTAATCGTATTACAAGTCCTAAAAGTCGGTCTGCAATCACTCTGTCAATGCGAGCAAATGCGTGTGCAAGCAGAATCTCCCTGCTCCAGATGCCATATAATAGACATAAGTCTATTTTAGTTAATTAAAAGAACTAAGAATTACTTTACAGAATCTTTCCACTGTAAGTCAATGGTAGAAATCACGTCCTCAGCAGAGCGGGTCTTCATCATGTACTGCTGAGCACCATTCTTACATGCGTCCTCGAATACCTGTGTCGGGTACTGAGAGAATGCCCATGGATAAGCTCCCTTGTCTGCGACTGACTGCATCAAGTCTGCATAAGGAGCGCCGAGTGAAGAGAAGTCTCCGCCCTTGAAAGAGTTGGTGAGCTTGTACTCTTTGACCCAGAGCTTGCTTCCTTCTTTTGAAGCGAGGAATGAAAGGAACTTCTTTGCGGCTTCCTGCTTTTCTTTTGATGACTGAGAAGAGATGCCGAATGTTGAGTCAACGTCTGCATAGAGCTTGTTCAGCTTTGCATCGTTGTATACCGGGAACGGAATGAATCCTGCGTTGAGCTTCGGGTTGAGCTTAAGGGCGTCTACATAAGCCCACAAGCCCTGTACCATCATGGCAGACTCGCCCTTTGCAAATGACTGCTGCTGCTCGCCGCCGCCCATTTCCGCAGCGTTGTCGTTCATGTTGCTCTTGTAGAAGTCCAAGATGCTAAAGAGCTTGTCTGTGTCAACAACACCGTAGCTTGACTTGCCTGCGTTCATGTTTGCAATGAACTGATCGGCTGTAAGGTTCTTTTCTGCAAGAAGAGCGGTCTGCACCATTGTGATGAAGTGTCCGGCACTCCAGTTTTCTTTAAGCAAAGCAGAGAACGGAACAATGCCGTTTGACTTGAGTGTGCGGCAGACGTTCTGCAGCTCACGGTATGTTGTAGGTGCCTTGAGGTTGTACTTTGCAAAGATGTCCTTGTTGTAGATGATTCCGATTCCGGCATAGTCCATCGGCAGACCGTACTGCTTGCCATTGTATGTGACAGACGGCTTTGCGCTTGCAACAACGTTCTTCATTGACGGGTCATTGGTCAAGTCTACAAGGTAGCCCTTTGAGGCATACTCCTGCACGCGAGAGTAAGACTGCATCTGCAGGATGTCAGGCAGCTTGCCCTGTGCCGCGCGGGCAGACATAGCGGCGTCTGCGTCATTCGGAATGATGAGCATGTCTACGGTGATTCCAGGATTGGCCTTTTCAAAAGCCTTTACAATGTTCTTGAGTCCTTCCTGGTTTTCCTGCTTATAGTAATAAAGCTCAAGCTTTACTCCGTTTGCTTTCTTATTCTTTTTACCCCATGCTGTAAGTGTCATAGGCAACAGGGCAAGAATTGCAGCTGCGGCTAAAATAATTTTTTTCATACAAACCTCCAAAATTTCTGGTTTACACATGATTTCTATGATTCCATCTTAGCCGTGAAAAGCAGTATATGCAATTTTTTTTTTAATTTATTTACCGCCGGGATACGAATTTGCAAATTTTTTGTGAATAATGTTCTATTTGTCAGGTTAAAAAAAAGTGAAGGTGCAAAGACAAAAAAGCATCCTTCACTCGAAAATTCAAACAAAAGCGCAAAGAAAACGTTTTCGTTCGGCTTTTTAGTATGTATGGTGAGAAAGTATATTATAGAAAACGCAAATCTTTGTAAAGAGTCTGAGACCTCATATCAGTAAAAATACCTATAGGAATGTGAATATTTCAATAAAAACAAGACGCAAAGGAGTAAACGGTAAAGCGATTGCCCTAACGGCAGACACTGCAAGCGCAAAAGAAACGAAGCATAAAAAAAAGACCGGACTCACGCTAGTAAAGTCCAGTCTTTCTATCGTTTTTATAGAGTTATATTCAGCTTGTATAGAACAGGCTATAATTTAGCAGATAACAACAGAGTTGTCAGTATGAGAGAACGGAGCAGGAATGTATTTGTCGGCATTCCAGTCATTTTCCCAGTGCTTGCCGTCAAGCAGATAGCGGAACTGGTATTCCTTGCCAGCCTGAAGCTTAAGCTTTACGCAGAAACTTCCGTCTTTTTCGTGTGTAAGCGGTGTCTCTGTGCTGCTCCAGCTATTGAAATCACCGGCGATTGTTACCTTCTGTGCTCCATGCGCAGCTTCCTTTGTAACAGAGAAAGTCACTGTGCAAGTCTTTTTGTCTTTTGACCAACTTTTTTTTAAAGCCATACATAAACTCCTTAATATCAAAAAATAGTTTGAATTTGTCTTTAGATAAATTATTATAACTTATTTAGCAAAATATGTAAACCCTAAAAAACTGTTACAGCATTTATTCAGCTTTCTCCGGGATATATAACGCCCCAATCACTGCGCAAAGAGTCCATAATACGCATAACTTTTACAGTTTCGGCAAATGGCATGGAGAAAGACTCGGTTTTACCACCGGCAATACATTCCAAAGCCTCGCGGACCTCGTACTCGTAGCCGGTTATCTGCTTTGGCACCGCCGTGGTCTTGAGCAGCCTGTCGTCGCTGTCAAACACGCTCACGGACTGCGGATTGTTTATGTTCTCGACCACGATATAGCCCTTTTCGCCCCAGATGATTCCCTTGCGGTCAGAGCGAGACAGCATGCCCGCGCTCAGAGACGCCAGCCGCCCATCCTTGTAGAACACAGTTATAGTCTCCTGCGCGTCCACGCCGCTTTCCCACAGCGACACAGACGACTCAATCTTTTCTATATTATCACCAAAGTGCATGAGCGCAAAATTGATGGGATACACGCCAACGTCCAGCAGCGCGCCGCCGGCGAGTTCCGGGCGGACAAGGCGCTGCTTATGCAGCATGGAGTAAGACAGGTTCGCGGTGAGCATGCTTGGCTTGCCGATTATGCCCGAAGCAATAGTGTCGTCAATAATCTTGCGCGACGGCATGTAGCGCGTCCAGATAGCTTCGGCCAAATAGAGGCGCTTTTCTTGCGCAAGCTGTATGGCTTTTTCCGCCTGAGACGAATTTACGGTGAATGATTTTTCTGTAAGCACATTGCGGCCGCCGTTCAGACACAGCAGCATGTTTTCGTAATGCTCCGAATGAGGAGTCGCAATGTAAACCAAGTCTACGTCTTTATCGGCGGCAAGCTCCTGATACGAACCGTAGGCTTTTGCCGCCCCTGTCTCCTGTGCAAAGCGCTGAGCTTTTTCCGCCGTGCGGGAAGCCACGGCGTACACTTCCGCCTCCGTCATTCCGGCAACCGTAGTTGCCATGGTGTGCGCAATAGCACCCGTTCCCATAATACCGATTTTTGCCTTTGTTCTTACCATACAATTTGACTATAGCAGTTCTGCATGATAAGAACAAGACTAAAACCCGGCGGCTGCTAAAACTACGCGCTTATTTAAGCTTGTCCAGAATTGAATAGCCTATCGCGCCTTCCGGCAGCTGCAGGCCGAAGTTGTCAAGAATCGTAGCGCCGATTACGGCAAAAGTGTCAGTCTCTTCAAGCTGGCCGTGCCCCGTAAGAGAGGGGGAATAGGCAAGCAGCGGAACTTTCTCGCGCGTATGGTCTGTGCCGTGGAACGTAGGGTCATTGCCGTGGTCTGCCGTAATCAGCAGCAGGTCGTCGTCCTTCAGAACCTTGAGCAGCTCGCCGAGCTTTACGTCGAACTTTTCTATCTCTGCGGCATAGCCTTCCACATTGCGGCGGTGTCCCCAGAGTGCGTCAAAGTCAACCAGGTTAACAAAGCACAGCCCATTCCAGTCAGTGCGTCTGGCGGTGTCTATCGTCTGCTCCATGCCGTTAACGGAAGACTCGGAGTGAATCGCCTGGGTGACGCCCTCGCCCACAAAGATGTCGTTTATCTTGCCGATAGACACAACATCCCTGCCGGCGTCTTTCAAGACGTTCAGCGCAGTGCGGGCGAACGGCTTTACGGCGTAGTCGTGGCGGTTCGCCGTGCGCTTGAACTCACCCTTCTTTCTGCCAAGATAAGGGCGGGCAATGACGCGGCCTACTTTCCACTCGTCCTTCATTGTGATTTTGCGCGCAATCTCGCAGCAGCGGTAAAGCTCCTTTAAGTCAAAGGTCTCCTCGTTGCCGCAAATCTGCAATACAGAGTCCGCAGACGTGTACACAATCATCTTCTTGCCGCCGGAAGCAATCTCTTCTTCCGCAAGCTCGTCAAGAATCACCGTGCCGGAAGAGCTTTTGTTGCCTATCACAGTATGGCCGGTCTGCTTCTCAAGCTCGGCAACAAGCTCCGGCGGAAAACCGTGCTCCGTAAAGGTGACGAACGGCTTTGTCGTGCGCAGCCCCATCATCTCCCAGTGACCGGTCATGGTGTCTTTGCCCACGCTCTTTTCGCGCAGCACGGCGTAGTAACCAAGCGGCTTTTCTGCCGGCGCAACCTGCTTGAGCGCCTTTAAGTTGGCCATGCCCAGCTTCTGCAGGTTCGGAATAACGAACTTGTCGCGGTAAGCGGAGATGTGCCCCAGCGTATCGCTGCCCACATCGTTGTACTGCGCCGCGTCCGGCTCTTCGCCGATTCCCAGTGAATCTATCACAATGCAAAATATTCTGTTAAAACGTGCCATACCAGCTCCTTACTCATGTTCTGTATCCGTGCCGAGATTGCCAGGACCAAAGCCCTCGGGCAGCATTTCAGCAAGAGTGTACACTTTATACTCTGTGCGGCTCTTTGGCAATATAATATAGAAAGTTTCGGGATTGCAGAATTCCATCATAACCTGGCGGCAGACACCGCAGGGCGCACAATAATCCTGCACGTCGCCATCGTGTCCGCCAACAACGGCAATCGCCCTGAACTTGCGCTCGCCCTCGCTAACAGCCTTAAAGAACGCGGTGCGCTCCGCACAGTTAGTAGGCGTATAGGCGGCGTTCTCTATATTGCAGCCGCCCCAAACCTTGCCGTCGGCAGAAAGCAGCCCAGCGCCCACCTTCCAGTGGGAATACGGCGTATACGAAAAGCGCAGCATGTCAAAAGCCTTCTCGATAAGCGTGTTCACGGGAATATCATCCGGTAGTGTAGCCATAGTGCGTCTCCTTATTTTGTGGTCTCAAGCAAAGAATTATAACCCCAAACGCAAAATCTTGCAATTAACTAATTTCTCTTACAAAGTCTGATACATAAATATACAGCCTTCGTCATATTTCGGTTTTACATGCGCCTGAACAAATTGTTCAAGTTCAGGTGGTAATCGTGAAAAGCCCATTGTTTCATAATGTTTAATAAGTTTTTCAAAAGGCAGGGCATACAAATACAAAGCGTTTACACCGACAAAATTTGAAATGCATTTTGCCAATGGAAATACAAAGTTTTGTACCATGTACAATCCAACACGTTCCATATCCGGGTGGTGGGATTTGTATTGTGAATTTACTGCGAAATTTGAAAGTTCAATGGCAGGAAGTGAATCAAAAACTTCTTTATCATTGTCTGCAGGAATTTTCTGTGTAATCAATCCTGTCCGTAGAGTAAAATAGCCGGCCAGTTCTCTCGTCATCTTGTCTTTTACAAGATAGGTTCTGCTTAAATTGCCATCTTCATCATCAAACGAAGAATATTTTAAATAATTTTCAAGACCAGCAGCATTTCCACGGACAGTAAAGTTAGAAATCAATTCCTCGTTTTCCGTGGAATCATATAAATGTTCAATTGTGAACAGTTTTGAATCATGGACAGTTATTTCAGAAATCACTTTGCAGCCCTCAAAGCCTTGCGGATGATCTCTCTGTCTTTTTGCTGTTCAACAACCATTTCCTTTTCAAATTCCGCGCAGATTCTGTTTAATTCCCTGTGGTCAGGTTTAGGAGTGCTCAAAATTGTAGCAATAGGCCCTGGAGTTTTACGCAATTTGTCCATATATTCTTTGGTAATTGTTCTCATACGTGCCTCCTTATTTCTATAATATATCACAGATTTGCAAAATCTTGCAATCTAAACCGCTTTCATGCGTTTCTTTTCACAAAAGCAATTGTATCGAATTGTTTTTTAGTATATAAATTACTATACAAAGTATTTTGGAGGATAATTAAAGAATGTCTGCTTTAGAAAAAATCGGGAATTTCTTCGGGAAATTCATGGCGGTAATCGTGCTTGCCGTTGCCGCCCTCTCCCTCTTTGCGCCCAGCACAACGCTCTGGGTGCAGACAAAATGGGTCAACTACCTTCTGATGGTCGTTATGTTCGGAATGGGGCTTACGCTCAAGCTTGAGGACTTCAAGCTGGTGTTCACACGCCCCAAGGACATCATCATAGGCTGCGTGGCGCAGTTCACCATCATGCCGCTGCTCGCCTTTGCCCTGGGCAAAATATTCGGACTGGAAGTAGGACTGCTCGCCGGAGTAATTCTTGTGGGAACATGCCCGGGCGGAACTTCCAGCAACGTAATCACCTACCTGTCAAAGGGAGACGTAGCGCTTTCCGTAGGCATGACCAGCGTGAACACCCTGCTTGCCCCGGTACTCACGCCTGCAATCACATACCTCTTGCTCAGAACCAGCGTCACAGTCGACGTAGTGAGCATGTTCCTGTCAATCGTCAAGGTTGTAATCGTTCCGATTGCGCTCGGCTTTGTAATCAACAAGTTCTTCGGCAAGTTCACGCAGAAAATCGTGGCAATCCTTCCTGCAATCTCCGTTATCGCAATCTGTCTGATTGTAGCAGCAGTCGTCTCCCACAACGCGAACAAAATCCTCACTACAGGAGCAATCGTCTTTGTAGTCGTCATACTGCACAACCTGCTGGGCTATGCGCTGGGCTTTTTGCTCGGCAAGGCCTTGCGCCTGTCCGTGCCAAAGACAAAGGCACTCTCCGTTGAAATCGGCATGCAGAACTCAGGACTTGCGACATCACTTGCAGGAACAGCGTTCCCGACTCTTGCCATGGCAACAGTGCCGGGCGCGATTTTCTCCGTGTGGCACAACATCTCGGGTGCAATCCTCGCCAACATCTACCTGAGATGGAACGGCAGCGAAAAGCAGTCATAAGCCGCACGCACAAGTACGCATACACAGCCGCCCGGCATGACGGCCTGCCCCTCTGCCGGGGCGGGCGCGCCAAGTAGAGGCGGCATAAAAAGGCACAGGCTTTTTTATAGAAGCATAATTATTTACAATCATCCGACTTTACACTATAATTTGAGCGTGCTCTCAAAACTGTTGACTGCATTATTAGTACTTTCTCTTTTTTGTTGCATAAACACTTTTGCAAAAGACACAGAGTGGAGCAATACGCCGCATTTTTCGCACCAGGGCTTTGACTTTAAGGCAGAGGGCGGCTTTGCCGTAAACACCGGCGAAAGCTGGGAAAAATACCGCTTTGCATTCCAGCCCTACTTCCAGATGGACAGCGACAAGTCCACACTGTACGCGGGCTTTCAGTTCGGCGAGGGCACGATTGACGCGATGGGCGGCATGACGCTGTGGCCATGGGTGTGGAACCGCATGCGCGTAGGCGTGGGCACGCGCTACAGCTTTAACAGATACGACAACATAAGCCTTACCCACAACATGATAGTCAGCGGCGAGATAGAAGCGCGGCCGTTCAAGTGGTTCGGCGTAAAGTTCCTGTACGGCAACATGCTCAAAAGCCGCCGCATTTTTGCCATAGACGACGCGCAGCGCTACATACACAACTTTACCTTCGTGTTTTCCACGCAGACAGACTTCTATCTGCCCTACGACATGAAAGTTTCCCTTATAATGGCTTCATACGAACGCTACCGCTACATGCTTGCGGTAGCGCCGTCGTTCACGCTGGCCTTAAGCAAGCGCTGGGCTAACGGACTTTCCGTAACGTTTGAAGACACCGCTCGCTACACTGACTTCTTTACCGCATCAACATATTACGACGGCAGCGAATTCCGTCTTCTCATAGGATGGGAATTTTGAAAGCACTGATAACCGCACTCGCCGCAGCAGCCGTTCTCGCCCTCTCTTCATGCAGCATAGCCACGCTGGGCATGTACAAGCTCTTTGGCCACGGCCCAAGCGTAGAAGACCGCGAAGGCGGACTGCAAGACGAAACGCCCCCGACCGTGAGCGGCGTGCCCTATTCGTTCGCTGTGGTCTCCGACGTGCACTTTGGCAACAGCCGCTACAAGCGCAATGACGAAGCCTTCTATAACAAGCTTGCCTCCATGAGCGGCAGCATATCGTTCTGCGTGAGCCTCGGCGATGTTGTGGAAAGCGGCAGCGCAGACGAATACAACGACTACGTGGAATGGTGCAACAGAGTGAAGGCTGTTCTGGGCAACGGCAACAATGTGTATACTATAGTAGGAAATCACGACCTCTTTAACGACGGCTGGCAGTATTTTGAGGATAAAGTCTGGCCGCACACATCGTTCTACAGCTTTAACGCCGGCGGCATACACTTTTACGCCATAGACACCGGCTCCGGTTCAATGGGTCCCAAGCAGTTCAAGAGGTTCAAGAGCGCAATCCAAGATGACGGAGTGCCCAAGATAATCCTCTCGCACTACCCGGCCTACGGAACGGCAACGTTCTTTAAGAACTATTACACATTGCAGAACACCAACGAGGCGGACAGTCTGATTACGCTCTGCGCCGATAACAACGTAAAGCTCTATCTTTCCGGGCATATGCACGACAAGCACACGAACGACTTGGGCAAATTCACCGAAATGGTACTGCCCTGCTATGCCGACAAGCACGAATTCCTTGTGGTTACCGTGCTGGACTCAAGCGGAAACTTCAGCACCCAGTACTACCGCTACTAAATCAAAGCCCCAGCGTATCAATTTTTGTCGATAAAAAGAGGATAAAAGTCCGATTTTGCCACAACAATATCAATAAAATTCGTTTTATATCAGAAAAATAATTTGACTTGTCCACTATCTGGATTTATAATTAGAGCATCAAGACTAGAAATCTAACTGGAGGACAATTTATGAAAAAATCTTACAAGACTGCCGCAGCAGCCTTTGGAATAAGCGCCCTGCTTCTTGCCGCACTGGTTTCATGCGGCAAGAAGGACACTCCGGCCGCCGCTGACGCAAAGACAGACAGCGCACCGGAGGCAACTGACGAAATAAAGGCGGACGCAATCTCAACCGTAGGACCTGCAAACGGAACTCACCTTGAGCTGTGGACGTTCGTTGACCTGCACAGCCAGCACTACGCGGCAATGCTTGAGTCCTGGAACAAGGCTCACCCGGACAAGCAGATTCAGATTACATTCGTCACCTATCCTTACGGCGACATGCACAACAAGATGATTATGGCCAACCAGACCGGAACAGGCGCTCCTGACATCTGCGACATAGAAATCGGACAGTTCCCGAACTTTATGGAAGGAAAGGTTCAGTTCGTTGAGATGGATAAGTACATCGAGCCGTACAAGGGCAACTCCGTTCAATCACGCCTTGACATCTACGGCACAAACGGCAAGCACTATGGTATTCCGTTCCACGTAGGAGCCACCGTCATGTACTATGACGACAAGGCTCTTTCTGCGGCAGGAATCGACTACAAGACAATCAAGACTTGGGACGACTTTGCCGCCGCAGGACGCAAGTACCACGAAAAGACCGGCAAGATGTTCACTGGCGTAGACACAGGCGGAACAGACTGGCTCTGGCTCTCTATGGCAGAAAACAAGCAGGACTGGACGGATGCCGCAGGACATGCTGACGTCCGCATTAACGGCGTTGCAGACATGATTAAGATGCAGCAGAAGTGGGTCAAGGAAGGCTGGGCTTATGTTACTCCGGGCGGACAGATTGACACAGAACCGGGCTACCAGACCGTCGGAGCTGAGGACGTAGTTGCCTTCCCCAAGGCTTTGTGGTACATGAGCCGCTTTACAAACTACATTCCGGACCAGAAAGGCAACTGGGCACTCGCAGCCTGCCCTGTATACAAGAAGGGCCAGCCCCGTTCAGTCGGTATCGGCGGAACTGGAACAGTAGTTTCCTTGCAGTCAAAGCACCAGGAACTTGCCGCAGAATTCATCGTATTCGCAAAGCTTTCTATGGAAGCAGAGCAGCGCATCTGGGAAATCCTTGGATTTGACCCTGTAAACACAGCCCTCGGGCAGGACAAGAGCATTACCCACAACCCGGACAACAAGTACGTACAGTACTTCCGCAACAATCCGTTCGATGTCTTGAACGAGATAAAGGACGAAATCGGCGGTATCAAGGCGGTAAAAATCAGCTCTTCTATCAACGAGCAGCTTAATCTCAACGTGCTTAACAACTGTCTTGAGAACGGAGAAGACGTAGACTCTGCACTGCAGGCCGCACAGGACGAAATCGACCTCGACCAGTAATCCTGGAGTATAGAACGATTCATTAACCAACCTGCCGGGCAGGGCGACTTGCCCGGCTTTTTTTCCACGGAGTTTAACGAAATGAAAAAAAACAGAGTAACAAGCTTCCTATACAACTGGAAGGTTGCGCCCTACGTTTTTGTGCTGCCTTTCCTGTTTACTTTCCTTGTATTCTGGATTTATCCGTTTGCCAGCTCAATCATGATGAGCTTTCAGAACATAAAACCCGGCCAGATTGAGTGGATTGGCCTTAAAAACTACACAAAGCTCTTAAAAGACAAGACTTTTTACATTGCAATCAAGAACAGTTTTCTATATACAGTTGTCACTTGCGCGCTGCTGATTCCATTCCCGATGCTTTTTGCAACCATAATGAACAGCGCGTTCATGCGCGCAAAAACGGCATACAAGGCGGTGCTCTACATTCCGGCGCTTACCTCTGTTGTCGTTGCAGGTATGATATTCGGCTTCATGTTCAGCGAGCTTGACGGTTCCACTGCGAACCAATTCCTCCACCTGTTCGGCAAGCCTTCTATAAAATGGCTCAAAGGCTATGCTACAGGCTGGTTCGCAATGATTCTGCTATGCTGCTGGAGATGGACCGGAGTAAACATGCTCTACTTCCTTTCCGGCCTGCAGGGAATCGACAGCTCGCTTTACGAAGCCGCCGATATTGACGGAGCTTCGAGAATGCAGAAATTCACAATGATTACGCTGCCGCTGCTCAAGCCGACATGGATTTACGTCTTGACCATAAGTATCTACGCAGGACTGGCCATGTTCCTTGAAAGCTACATGATGTGGGGCGGCAACGGCTCGCCAAAGAACATTGGTCTTACCATTGTAGGCTACTTGTACCGCCGCGGAATTGAGCGCAACCAGATGGGTTACGCCAGCGCCGTTGGAATCGTGCTGCTTATCATAGCACTCATCGTTAACTTCGCGCAGCTTACAGCAAGCGGAACATTCAAGAAGGAAAAATAACTATGGCAGAAAAATCTAAGAAACTAGGCAGCATAAAAACCGAGAACTCAATTCTCACATCTCTTTCTATCCTGCTGTTCACTGTACTGAGCCTGCTTATCCTGTATCCGCTGGTTGCGGCTCTGCTGGCTTCGTTCCGCCCCGGGCAGGAACTGGTGCGCTACGGCTTGAACTTTAACCCAGATCCTGACGGACTTACGCTGAGCAACTACATCTATCTGTTCACGCAGAAAGCCCTTAAGGAAGGCTCATGGACAAAGATTCCGCACCACTACTTTATGTGGTACAAGAACAGCCTGTTCCTTACTATTATATCAGTCACCTTGCAACTGTGCTTCTGCTACCTGGTTGCCTACGGACTTTCCATGTACGACTTTAAGCTGCAGAAACCGATTTTCTTTGTAGTAATCGCAACAATGATGGTTCCCGGCGTTATCCTCATGCTGCCGCTCTATCAGGAAATGATAAGCCTCAAGCTCATCAACACAACGGCCGGCGTCATTCTGCCGGGAATATGCGGCGCGAGCACCATATTCTTCTTCCGCCAGTACATGATTGGTCTGCCGCACGAACTGCTGGACGCAGGACGCATAGACGGCGCGAACGAATACCGCATCTGCTTTGAGATTATGCTGCCGCTGTGCAAGCCGGCATTCGGCGCTATGGCGATACTTTCCGCAATGGGCGTATGGAACGACATGCTCTGGCCTATGCTGGTCTACCGAGACCCGAGCAAATTCACGCTGCCAATCGG
>CAZKPZ010000004.1:0-7769 GCA_964554745.1 uncultured Treponema sp.
CTTCGATTTTATAATTGCGGATATCAGTTTCAAAAGAATTTACAAAAGTCGGCTCTCCAAAAAGAAACCGCATGCTCTTAATGGAATCCAACTGCTTATGAAGTTCATAATAGGCAAAAATGGTAAAATACGCTGAAACTACAGATAAATCCGAACCATCTTTTATTGTGTCTTTCAAGAAGTCGCCGACGCTTCCAAAATCTTTGTTATCCCTGATTAATGTATCTGACATTTTTTCTTGTTTTTGTCTATTATGATAGAAATCCTTTTTTATTATGCTAAATTTTAGTTTTAGTATAATTTTGCAAAAAAGGCGCAATCGTACTAGAATTACGCCTTGGCTAAAATCAACTTTCTTCTATTGTATATCGATATCAATGATTTTTCAATAGTTTTGCACATTATATCTAGACAGTAAAAAAAGCCCTTGTCTTACCGCTTGCCTTGTGGTCGGTGAAGAGCTGCAGGGCAAGCCCCTTTTGCTTGCATGGCCGGCAATTCAAGCTATGTTTAAAGGTATATCACAGCTATTCTTAAAGGTGCAATATCGCTATGTTTAAAGGTGTATCATAGCGATGTTTAAAGGTCTCTCCAAGCTGTGCTTAAAGAGGCTGCGCTTTGCGGCAATCAAAGGCCGCCGAGATGATATGGGAATCTATGCGAAGGTATTGAGCAAGGTGCCTGCAGCCTGTGAAAGTTGCGTTTTAATACGTAAAATTTGATTTTTTTTCTTCCTGTCAGTATATTCAATTGCAGGAGGAGAACATGAACTACGATCAGATGACGCTAAAAACGCAAGACGCCCTGCAGGAAGCAAGCAGTCTTGCCATGCAGAAGAATTCCAGCGAAATCGGCAATGAGCATTTGCTGAGCGCACTCTTAAAGCAAAAAGATGGCACTGTTCCTCCGCTTGTGGAACGAATCGGTGTGCAGCTTGCTGCCCTTCTTTCTGAACTCAATAACTTACTAGACCAGTACCCGACGGTTACCGGCAATACCCAGATGACCCTTTCTAGCGAGGCGCAGCGTACCCTTGCCAATGCGGAAAAAGAGATGGCAACTCTCAAAGACCAGTACCTTTCCACCGAGCACCTCTTCCTTGCCATGACCGAGGCAAAGGACAAGGTTGGCGACATGCTCCGCGCGCACGGCTGCAACCGCAAGGACACTCTCGAAGCCTTAAAGGCTGTGCGCGGTAACCAGAGTGTAGACAGCCAGGACCCTGAAAGCAAGATGCGCTCGCTTGAAAAATACTGTACCGACCTTACGGCACGTGCCAGACTAGACAAGATAGACCCTGTAATCGGGCGCGACGAGGAAATCCGCCGCGTGATGCAGGTGCTCTGCCGCCGCACCAAGAACAACCCGGTGCTCATCGGCGAGCCTGGCGTTGGCAAGACTGCCATTGTGGAAGGTCTTGCGCGCCGCATTGCCTCTGGCGATGTGCCTGAAAGCCTTAAGAACAAGCGCTTGCTTGCGCTTGACCTGGGGCAGCTTGTTGCCGGGGCAAAGTTCCGCGGCGAATTCGAGGAGCGGCTTAAGGCTGTTATTACCGAGATTGCCAAGAGCGAAGGGCAGATTATTCTCTTTATAGACGAGTTACATACGATTGTGGGCGCGGGTGCTGCGGAAGGCAGCATGGACGCGTCCAACCTGCTAAAGCCGGCTCTTGCGCGCGGCGAGCTGCACGTTATCGGCGCTACTACGCTTGACGAGTACCGCAAGTATATAGAAAAGGACGCCGCCTTGGAGCGCCGCTTTCAGCAGGTCTACTGCAAGGAGCCGAGCGTTGAGGACACAATTGCCATCTTGCGCGGCTTGCGCGACAAGTACGAGATTCACCACGGCGTAAAGATAAACGACGAGGCTCTGGTTGCCGCCGCCACGCTGAGCAACCGCTATATTACCAACCGCTTTATGCCGGACAAGGCGATTGACTTGGTTGACGAGGCCGCCAGCCGCCTGAAGATGGAAATAGAGAGCCAGCCGGTGGAGCTTGACCGCCTGGAGCGCAAGATTTTGCAGCTGCAGATAGAAAAGCAGTCGCTTTCCAAAGAGGATGACGCGGCAAGCAAGGAACGGCTTGCCAAGCTTGATAAGGAGCTTGCTGAAATCACGAGCAGCCGCGACGCGATGAAGCTCCAGTGGCAGAACGAGAAGCAGGTCATTGAGGGCAGCCGCCACACTAAGGAGGAGCTGGAGAAAGCCCGCTTTGACATGGAAAAGTACACCCGCGAGGGAAATTTGAACAAAGCGGCAGAGTTAAAGTATTCGGTCATTCCCCAGCTGGAAAAGAAGATTGCCGGTGAGGAGACCGCCGCAGAAAAAGTTGCCGCCAACGGTCTTGACGGCGTTCCCGCCACCGGGGACGAGCTGAGCGAGGAGCGTAAGAGCCTTTTGCGAAAGGAAGTGACGGAAGAAGACATTGCCCGCGTGGTTTCCGCATGGACTGGTATTCCTGTTGCAAAAATGCTTACCGGCGAAAAGCAGAAGTACCTGCAACTTGAGGACGTATTGCACAAGCGCGTGATTGGGCAGGACGTGGCCGTGGCTTCTGTGGCCGACGCAATCCGCCGCAACAGGGCGGGGCTGAGCGACCCCAACCGCCCGCTCGGCTCCTTCCTCTTTATCGGCCCCACCGGCGTGGGTAAGACGGAACTTGCAAAGACCTTGGCGGACTTCCTCTTTAACGATGAGAAGGCCTTGACCCGCATTGATATGTCGGAGTACATGGACAAGTTCAGCGTTACGCGCCTGATTGGAGCGCCGCCGGGATACGTGGGCTATGACGAGGGCGGCCAGCTTACCGAAGCCGTGCGCCGCCGCCCCTATTCGGTGGTGCTCTTTGACGAGGTGGAAAAGGCGCACCCCGACGTGTTCAACGTGCTTTTGCAGGTGCTCGATGACGGACGGCTCACGGACGGGCAGGGGCGCGTGGTGGACTTTAAGAACACTATCATCATAATGACGAGTAACCTCGGCTCCGAGCTGATTCTGGAGGCGGCATCGAATGACGAAAGCGACGCGGTAAAGGAACAGATAGACGCTCTGCTCAAAAAGCACTTCAAGCCTGAGTTCCTGAACCGCATTGACGAAATTGTGATGTTCAACCGCTTGGGTAAGGAGCACATCAAGGACATTGTGCGTATACAGATTGACCGTGTGGCAAAGCGGCTGGAGGAGAGGCGCATAACGCTCAAGGCCGACGACAGCCTCTTGGACTTCATCGCTGACGTGGGCTATGACCCCGCCTTTGGCGCGCGGCCTGTCAAGCGCGCCATCCAGAACTACATCGAAAACCCGCTTGCCAAAAAGCTGCTTGCCGGTTCGTTCGGCGAGAATGCCGTGATTACCGCTACTGTTAGTGACGGAAGCGTTGTATTCAAGTAAAATAGCGGCCTGCGCTTTATGAATAGACCTTTTGAGCCGTCAGAAGCGCAGGCTGTTTCTCTGATACTGGAATAAATGGGCGCTTTATGCTATAGTCTTGCAGTAGGAGAATTGAATGCAGTTTGTTAGTACCAGAGACAGCCATAATATCGTAGGTTTTAGCGATGCTCTCTTGAACTGTATGCCTGCTGACGGCGGGCTGTATGTTCCGTATAATACAGAGGATTTAAGAAAATGGATTCTCTATGCCGACGAGACGACTTCTTTTGCAAATCTTGCAGGAACTTTGACTTCTGCTCTTATCAATACTGAATTCAGTCCTATTATCTGCGAGGCGATTTCTACGCACGCCTTTCCTTTTGAGCCTGTGGTTCGCCAGCTTGACGAGCACTTGTTCATAATGGAGCTGTACAGCGGTGCGACCGGTACATTCAAGGACTTTGGCGTTTCTTATTTGGTCAATGCCATGGAAACGGTTCTGTGCATGCAGGAGGAAAAGTCGATTCTGCTGGACGCGACTACAGGGGAACTGGGCGCGTGCATGGCGCAGGTGATGCGCGGCAAGCGGCTGGTAAAGTCCGTTCTGATTGCCCCGAAAGGCAAGTTCCGCGGCCTTAAGCCGGAAGATTTTGCGTGGAACGGCGGCAATATTTATCCGATTGAGGTTAACGGCACTGAAGAAGACTGTCATGATATTGTGCGTGCGGTATTTGCCAAACGTGACTTGATAGAAAAGTATCATCTTACGGTGGCGAATACGGCGAATATCGGCCGCCTTTTGCCGCAGGCGTTCTTCTATACCTTTGCTTTTTCCCGTATAAAGAAGATTGTTCCTGGAAACATATTTTATGCGCTTGCCGCAGGAAATTACGGCAATCTTGTTTCCGGTCTCTTAAGCTGGCGGCTTGCGCTGCCGGTAAACGGTTTTATACTTCCTTCTACGAACAATCTGCGCACTGACGTGAGCGGCAATGCCTTTGTTATGGACAGCATGGTTCCCCTTGACAGGCGTGACCCAATTGATCCGTCTGATCCGTCAAATCTGGAGCGCCTTGAAGACATCTTCAATGCAAATTCGCTGATGCTCAAGAACTTTGTGTATCCGGCAGATGTGGGTAGAGCGGATATTGATGCGGCATGTAAGGAACTGTTTGTAAAGTACAATGTGTTTGCTGACAAAGACACGAGTTCCGCCTATGCGGCCGCCAAGATGCGCGCGAGCCTTGTGGAAGATGACGAGGGTGCTGTTGTTCTGGTTGCGCGTAACTCTCCGTGTCTGGACGAGGCGTTTATAAAGAGCAATATCGGCGAGACTGCTGAACGCTCGCCGCAGATAGACGAGGCGTTTAAGAGCGTAAAAATCGGCAAGCCTGTGATAGAAAAAGATGACTTTGACTATATTATTTCTGTTTTGAACTCTTTGAATTTGCTGAGAATATTTTAATTTATGGAAGATACTGCAAAAAAAGACGACAGCTCTGCTGTTTATATACTGGACGCGTATGGTTTGATTTACCGTGCTTATTTTGCGCTGGTGACACATCCGCTGACGAATGCGAAGGGCGAGAATATCAGCGCCCTTGTTATTTTTTTTAGAAATATTATCTCTCTGCTAAAGAAATATAAGCCTGCGTTTCTTGCGGCGGCCTTTGACTCGCGTACGCCTACATTCAGGCATGAGATGTACAAGGAGTACAAGGCGACGCGCCAGAAGACTCCTGATGACCTGCACGCGCAGGTTCCGTGGATTGAGGAAGTTCTGACTGCTCTGGGTGTTCCTGTCCTGCGCGTAGACGGCTTTGAGGCTGACGACATCATTGCGACGGTTGCTAAAAAATGCGGTGAGGCTGGGCGCGGCTGCCGCATTTTGAGCGGAGACAAAGACTTGCTGCAGCTGGTGACGGATACGTGCTTTGAGATGCAGCCTGACAAGGCAAACGGCGGCTGGGAGACTGACGGTATAGACGAAGTTAAGGCTAAGTGGGGACTGGGGCCGGAAGGTATATTGGACTATCTTTCTCTTGTGGGCGACAGTTCGGACAATGTTCCCGGTGTGAAGGGCGTGGGTGACAAGACTGCGCTTAAGTTGCTTTCTCAATACGGCAGCCTGGACGGAATTTATGCGCATGCTGACGAGATAAAGGGTGCTTTGGGTAATAAAGTTCGCGACGGCAAAGATGACGCATATTTTTCGCAGAAACTGATTCGACTGCGTTATGACGTTCCTGTCTCTATAGACGCGGAAAGCTTTTCTACCGCAAATCTGGATTTTGCCGCTGCTGCCAAAAAACTTGCCGAATACGGAGCGGCTGCCGCTGCCAAGGCGATGGCGGAACTGTCTTTTGCCGGGGCGGTGGATTTAGAGGACTCTCTGCCGGATAATGCGGCTGACAATGCGCAGCCCTTGCGTAAGAATTCGGGCAACTACAAGGCGGTTACGGACTTGGCTCAGTTGCGCGCGTTTGTTGACGGCGCTCTTGCTTCTGAGGCAAAAGAAGTTGCCTTTGACACCGAGACAGATAGCCTTGATACGCATGCCGCGCATCTGGTGGGATTCAGTCTGTGCATAAGAAGCGGCGAGGGAATCTATGTTCCTGTGCTGATAAGCGGCGGAATGTTTGCACCTGCGACTATTGCAAAGTCTGACTGCCTTGCAGAACTGGAGCGTATCTTTGACTCTCCCGACATGCTGGTGATTATGCACAACGGCAAGTTTGACCTGGAGGTGCTTGCCTCTAACGGCTATACAAAACAGCCGCGCTGCCGCATCGCAGATACTATGGTTGCCGCGTGGCTTTTGGAGCCTGACGCAATGGGGAAGACTCCGTTCAGCCTGGAATATCTGGCTGAGACCAAGCTTGCTCTTGCCGGAACTGAATATGAAGACATTGTTGCCAAGGGGCAGACCTTTGCGGATGTGCCGCTTGAAAAGGCCGCGGATTACGGGGCGGAAGACTCTGACTTTACCTTTCAGCTCTGGCAGCTTTTTAAGAAAGAGCTTGTCGCTGAAAAGCTTGATACTATTTTTTATTCTCTGGAGATGCGTGTGCTGCCGGTGCTCGTACGCATGGAGAACGCCGGAATCCATATTGACAAAAAGGCTCTTGCAGAATACAAGGTGGAGCTTGAGGCGGCCATTGCTCTAAAGCAGTCGCAGATTTATAAGGAAGTGGGGCACGAGTTCAACATTGCGTCAACCAAGCAGCTGCAGCAGGTTCTCTTTGAGGAGCGCGGTCTTGTTCCTGGCAAAAAGACTCGCACCGGCTACAGTACAGATACATCCGTGCTGGAAGAGCTTTCTTTGCGTACAAGTGATCCTGTTCCGCAGATGATTTTGGACTACCGCGGTGCGACAAAGCTGCTTTCTACGTATGTGGAGACACTGCCTTTGCTTGCGGACAAGGACGGGCGCATTCATACGTCGTTCCTGCAGACTGGAACGGCGACAGGGCGGCTTTCTTCTAAAGACCCGAATCTGCAGAATATTCCGGTGCGGGATGACTCCGGGCGCAGAATACGCAGCGCCTTTACGGCTGTTCCAGGTACGGTCTTGATTTCCGCTGACTATTCTCAGATAGAGCTGGTCGTTCTTGCCCACTTGAGCGGCGACAAGAACCTTTGTTCTGCCTTTATAGACGGCGTGGACGTGCACAAGGCCACTGCGTCTTTGATTTACGGTGTTAAGCCGGATGCGGTTACACCTGACATGAGGCGCTTTGCCAAGACGGTGAACTTTGGCATTATGTACGGCATGAGCGCCTTCCGTCTTGCGAATGAGCTTGAAATCTCCAGGACTGAAGCCAATGACTTTATAAAAAAATATTTTGAAACATACTCAGACGTGCGCAAGTTCATAGACAGGACTATTGCAGACGCGCGGATGAACGGCTATTCCACCACGATTATGGGGCGCAAGCGCAGCATCCGGGCGATTAACAGCAAGAATAAGAACGAGCAGCAGGGGGCGGAGCGAGTTGCCATAAACACTCCGATTCAGGGCAGTGCGGCGGACATTGTAAAGAAAGCCATGATAGACGTGCAGCAGGCGTTGGATGAAAGCGGTTCAAAAGCCCGTATGCTGCTGCAGGTGCATGACGAGCTTATCTTTGAGTGCCCCGATGACGAGCAGAGCATAACAGCGACTATTGCTTTGATAAAAGATAAAATGGAGCATGCCGTAAGTCTGCGCGTGCCGCTGCGGGTAAGCGTGGAGTACGGCAAGGACTGGGGGCAGTTCCACTGATGATTCTGGCTGTTACAGGACCGATGGCTGCCGGCAAGAATCTTGCCAGTGCGATTTTGGAAGAAAAAGGCTTTCTTTGTGTGGATGCCGATATTCTGGTGCACAAGGTTATTGAGGAGTCCAAGAGCGAGATTGT
>CAZKPZ010000004.1:7837-46797 GCA_964554745.1 uncultured Treponema sp.
ATAAGTTCCTTGCGGAGAATCCCGGACGGGATAAAGTGATAAACGCAACGGTCTTGTATAAAGTTCCCTCTATAAATAAGGTGGAGCATATCATTTATGTTGATGCTCCTCTGCCGCTGCGATTCTTGAGAGCCAGACGGCGTGACGGCCTTACGTACAAACAGATTCTTTCCCGCTTTAAAAGTCAGGCACATCTTTTCTCTAAATACAAAAACTCAAATGCCGATATTATGAGAGTATGGAATACCGGCAGCAGGGAACAGCTGGAAGTAAAACTTTCGAGAATTTTAGCTGAATGCCGGACGAGGGGATAACGTATGGAACAGAAAAAGACTTTATGGATTGCGCTTTCTGCAGGAGTATTCCTGTTGTTTGTTTTTGGCGCGGCTATATTCATCTATTCTTCCGGTACTAAAAAGAATGTGCCGGCTTTGGCTTTAAAAGACAGCGGACAGATTTGGGTTGCTCCTACGAGTTCATCTGATTCCGTTATTTCCGGTCTTATGGCACCTGCTGACAATACTGCGCCGGCGGTTACGTCCGGGATAAATGACTTGCCGGGCGGTGCAAATGATAATTCTGCTTTGTCATCTGCTGTTTCCGGAACATTCGTTCCGTCAGAAAAGACTCAAGGCTCTTATGATATGTCTGCCGCGACGAACACAGAAACTGACAATGTTGTAAAGACCGAGAGTCTGACGGTGATTGCGACAAATGCAAATGTGTATACAAACGGCGTCGCTGACATGGATTCTCTTAAGAACGGAACTCCTGCTGTAACTGCTCAGAATGAAAAGGCTCAGGAAGTTATAAAGGAGACTCAGAACAAGAAGAAGTATGAGGAGCCGGCTTCTGCAAAGCCAAAGGTCGCTTCAACGGCAACTTCAGCTGATAAGGCACCTGCTAAGAAAGCTCCTGTTGCTTCTAAGCCTGCAAGCTCAAAAACTGCGTACGGTGGCGGTAAGGCGAGCAGTGTAGTCGGCAATACTGCACACTACTGGGTGCAGGTTGCTTCTTATTCTGCAAAGAACAATGCTGACGAAGCCCGCTCTGCTCTCGACGAAAAGAATATTCCGTGTGAAGTCTTTACCTTTACAAAAGATTCCCGCCTCTTCTATCGTGTAAGAGTCGGCCCTTACAAGACAAAGAGCGAGGCTGAATACTGGAAGAAAAACGTTGATGCCATTGAGATGTTCAAGTCGGGACAGAGCTACGTTGTTGATTCCAGCGCGCGGGCTTCAAGATGAAAAAGACAAACGCCATGCGCATATTGGACGCTGCGCATATTCCGTATGAGACAAAAGAATATGATGATGACGGTGAGCACGAGTTGGAGCGGGGGGCTGCGGAAGAGCTTGCCGCGAAGCTCGGCATTCCGCCTGAGTCATGCTTTAAGACCATTGTCATGCGGACAGAGACAAAAGAGGTTGTTGTATTCTGCCAGTCTGCCGTACATGAAATAAACCTAAAAAAAGCCCGCACTGCGGCTGGCGCAAAAGAAGTAAGCCCTGTTAAGCCTGCCGAACTGCTTGCTCTTACGGGCTATGTTCGAGGCGGCTGTTCCCCTATCGGCATGAAGCGCAAGTACCGGACTTTTATAGACTCATCGGTGATGAATCACGAGAATGTTTATGTAAGTGCGGGTGTGCGCGGTGAGCAGATTGTAATTGCTCCTGCTGACTTGGTGAAAGTTTCAGAAGCAACAGTCACGGACCTTGTGCTTGAATAATCCTGTCTAAAAATGCAGAACACCACACTTTGCTATATAGAAAAAGACGGTTGCTATCTCATGCTGCACCGGGTAAAAAAGTTACACGACATTAATAAAGACAAGTGGATTGGTATAGGCGGCCACTGCGAGGAAGGCGAAAGCCCCGAAGACTGCGTTCTGCGCGAGGCGAGGGAAGAGACAGGGCTGTTGCTTAAAAAGCCGCGTTACTGTGGAATCGTAACCTTTGTGTCTGACCAATGCGAAGGCGAATACATGCACCTCTTTCATGCTCCGTCATTTTCCGGTGAAATAAAAGACTGCGATGAAGGTACTCTTGAATGGGTGCCGGTTGCAAAACTGAACGAGCTGGAGCACTGGCAGGGCGACGAAATATTCCTTGACCTGTTGCAAAAGCGTACTCCGTTTTTTTCTCTTAAACTGGTTTATCAAGGCAACTCACTCACTCAGGCTGTGCTGAACGGCGAAAAGCTGTAAGTCCTTCTGCTTGCTCTTTAGGTAAAAAGTCGCTACACTGTTTGCCATGCAGATTCTAACAAATCATTACTTTGACTGGGCGGCGACATCTCCTGCCGATTCTGATATTCTCCGCGAGGCCTTGGATTATTCTCTTGAACACTGGGGCAATCCTTCCAGTATACACGGAGCCGGGAGCGATGCCCGCGATGCGCTTGAATCCTGCAGAGCTGATTGTGCCGATGTGCTGGCAGTGCCGGCAGACTGCATTTATTTTACTTCCGGCGGCACGGAAAGCGACCACATCTCCTTGCTGTCTGTCCTTACGCGTCCGCAGAAAGGCAGCGTTCTTATTTCCGAGATAGAGCATCCTGCTATGCGGGAGATGGCAAAAATGCTTACAAACTGCGGTTGGAAGGTGCTGACCGTCAAGCCTGATAAAAACGGCATCGTGTCTGCTGACGCGGTGATTCAGACCCTGCAGGACGATACTGTGTACGTGGGAATAATGGCGGTGAATAATGAGACCGGTGCAATCCAACCGATATATGAGATTGCGGATGCCCTCAGGGAATGGGGGGCATCCCGCAGGAAGCCGTTTTTCCATGTAGATTGTGTTCAGGCGGCAGGAAAGATAGCTCTGAATCTTGCTTATCCGGGAATTGATTCCGCCGCTTTTTCTGCCCATAAGATTCGGGGGCCGAGGGGAATCGGCATTTTGTATTCGGCAAAGGTCTTTACGCCGTTTCTGAGAGGCGGCGGACAGGAAAAAAACATCCGCAGCGGAACGGAAAATTTATTTGGCGCAAAGGCGTTTTCACTCGCCTTAAAAAAATACTACATAAGCAAGAACAATGCACAGAGCCTTGCTCGTCTGCAGGAGCAGACAGATTGGACAAACAGCTTTGTAAAAGAACTTCTTAAAATAAAAGGGGCTGTGCTCATTCCGCATGGCCGCGCTGAAGATGCCAATGCCCACCTGTACAGTCCGTGGGTTGTTCAGGCTGCTTTTCCTGGCATTCCGGGGCAGGTTATGGAACGCGCCTTGAGTGCGGACGGCTTCTACATTTCCACAGGAAGCGCGTGTTCTGCAGGCAGACACGCCCGCCCGATACTGGACAGCATGGGCATCAGCGGACCAGAAAAAGAGAGTGCCGTACGCTTCAGCTTTGGCAGTGAGACAACTTGGCAAGATATGGCAGAACTGCTGGATGAAATCCGCAAAGTATCAGACGTATTTCTTGGTAGATAAAATGTTGGCAAGTGTACGCAGGTGAGGTTCTGCACAAACAGCCATTTGCGAAGGGAGCGTTGCGACCGAGTCACCATGGCTGTTTTGTGCAGTTTCTCACCGTGCGTACGCTTTCATACATATTGTCTAAACTGTCGATTTGTTCTATTATGTTCCCACCATGGAAAACTCTAAGAGAACTGTGACGTGCGGAGACCTGCGTGCCTCTGACGTCGGTAAAAGCGTGATTTTGAACGGCTGGGTTCACCGCACCAGGGAACTTGGCGGACTTACATTTATATTGCTCCGTGACCGCTACGGAATAACACAGGTCGTTGTAGGCGACAAAGCAAGTGACGACGTAAAGAATATAGCCGCATCTCTCAAGACAGAGTACTGCATTGCCATAAAGGGAACTGTTGCAGCCCGTCAGGCAAAAGACGTGAACAAAGATATGTCCACTGGTGAAGTTGAAGTTGAGGCGGAAGAGATAGAGCTCTTTACCAAGAGCGAGCCGTTGCCTTTTGCCATTGACGAAGTACGGCAGAAGGACGGAACGATTGTTCTTCCGAATGAAGACCTGCGCCTTAAGTACCGCTACTTGGACTTGCGCCGCGCCCCTATGCAGCACAACATCATCCTGCGCTCACAGGTCGCATTTGCGACTCGCGAATATCTCACCGGTCAGGGATTCCTGGAAATTGAGACTCCGACTTTCATCAAGTCAACGCCGGAAGGCGCAAGAGACTATCTTGTTCCAAGCCGCGTACATCCCGGCAAGTTCTATTCATTGCCGCAGAGCCCGCAGCTCTACAAGCAGCTTTTGATGGTTTCCGGCTTTGACAAATACTTCCAGATTGCCCGCTGTTACCGCGATGAAGACGCGCGCGGAGACCGCCAGCCTGAGTTCACTCAGATTGATATGGAGCTTTCTTTCACAAACCGTGAGGAAGTGCTTGATACTACCGAAGGGCTTATGCAGTACATCTTCAAGAAGACTATGAACTACACGCTGCCGGCTCATTTTGACCGCATTTCTTGGGATGATGCCTTTAACTTCTACGGCAGCGACAAGCCTGATCTGCGTTTTGGCATGAAGATTCAGGATGCGGCATTCATGGCTTCACTTTCAGATTTCAACGCATTCAAAGCCGGTGCCGCAAATGCCGGAATGGACGTAGAGCGTCACAAGAGAACCGGACTCAAGGCACTTGTCGTAAAGAACGTTGCAGACAAGTACAGCCGCAAGAAAGTCGAGGAACTTGAGGCTGTTGCCAAGAAGTACAAGGCAAAGGGGCTTGCCTGGATGAAAGTTGATGCGGAAGGCAAGTTTGAAGGCGGCATAAGCAAGTTCTTTGCAGGCAAAGAAAGCGAAATCTGCTCAAAACTTGGTGCGGAAAAGAACGACTTGCTTTTGTTTGTGAGCGACGAGCAGTGGCAGACAGCCTGTACCGCAATGGGTGCTGTACGCAAGCAGTTGGGCAAAGACTTGAACTTGTATGATCCAAAAGATGAGTTCCACTTTGCATGGATTATCGACTTCCCATACTTTGCATGGAATGAAGACGAGCAGCACTGGGAGACAGAGCATCACATGTTCACACTCCCGCAGAAAAAGTACTGGCCTACACTCGAAAGTGATCCGGGCAGCGTAAAAGGCGACCTGTATGACCTAGTATTGAACGGCTATGAGCTTGCTTCAGGTTCTATGAGAATCAATGACCCTGAACTGCAGCAGCGCATCTTTAAGATTGTAGGCTACAGTCAGGAGCGTGCGGAAAAGGCATTTGGCTTCTTGGTACAGGCCTTTAAGTTCGGCGCGCCGCCACACGGAGGCATCGCGCCAGGCCTTGACCGTCTGGTCATGCTTATGTGCCATGAGGATTCTATACACGAAGTCATTGCATTCCCGAAGAACAATGTTGCAGCATCTCCGATGGACGATTGTCCTTCCGCAGTAGATGAAAAGCAACTTAAAGATTTGCATATTGCAGTGACAGAACAGGAAGAGTAATTTAATTTTCTGAGATCCGGGCGTTCTGCCCGGTTTTTTTTATCTGATTTAAAAAATCCGTTCGGCTTGCCTAAACTATTCACTCCCATTATAATAGACCTCATGGGTGCAAAATCAGAGAAGAGCAGCAAAAAATCTACAAAGACTTCAAAAACTACAAAGAATGTAAAAGCTGCAAAAAACACAAAAACCACAAAGAAAACGGCAGAACCAAAGAAAAGTTCTTCAGTAAAAACTGTATCTGCAAAGGTCGCGAAGGCTGTACCTGTTGCGGCAGAAAAGAAAGCAGTGGCTAAAAAGCCTGTTACGTCATCAAAGCCAAAGGCTCGTGCCGTTTATGACGAGTCGCAGGTTAAGCACCTTGATGCTCTGGAACATATCCGCTTGCGCTCTGGAATGTATATAGGCCGTCTTGGAGACGGTTCAAACCAGAATGACGGCATTTACGTTCTTCTGAAAGAAGTTGTTGACAATGCAGTTGACGAATTCATAATGGGCTACGGCACTCGGATTGACGTAGAGGTAAAGGACGGACGTGTAAAAGTCCGGGACTATGGGCGCGGTATTCCGCTCGGCAAGGTTGTTGAGTGCGTAAGTGAGATTAATACAGGCGCAAAGTACAACGATGACGTGTTTCAGTTTTCTGTTGGTATGAACGGCGTCGGTACAAAGGCTGTTAATGCGCTTTCTTCATATTTCCGTGTTGTTTCTATACGCGACGGTGAGTGTACAGATGCGGTATTTGAAAAAGGCCATTTGGTATCAGAAAAGCATGGTAAGCTCAAAGAAAAGCAGCATAACGGAACGTATTTTGAATTTGTGCCCGATGACGAAGTATTCGGCAAATATTCATTTAACATGGAGTTTGTAGAAAAGCGCATGTGGAACTATGCGTATTTGAACACAGGTCTTACAATTCGCTTGAACGGTCAGGACTTTAAGAGTGACAACGGCTTGCTGGACCTGCTTACCAAAGAGATAGAAGATACGTCTCTTTATCCAGTTTCAAGCTATGTTGGGGAGCGGCTCAAGTTTGCATTTACGCACACAAATTCCTACGGTGAGAACTATTTTTCGTTTGTAAACGGACAGTATACGGCTGACGGAGGAAGTCACCTGAATGCGTTCAAGGAAGGTTTCGTTAAAGGTATAAATGATTTTTACGGTACTTCATATAAGTCTGAGGATGTACGCGAAGGCTTGACGGCTGCAATTCTGGTAAAGATAAAAGATCCTGTTTTTGAGAGTCAGACAAAGAATAAACTGGGCAACACCGATATACGTTCGTGGATTGTAGGCGAGGTACAGTCTTCTTTGAACGACTGGTTGCACCGTAATCCGGATGCCGCAAAAAAGATTCAGGAAAAGATTCAGGCCAACGAAAAGCTCCGTACGGAACTTTCAGCGGTAAAAAAAGAGGCGAAGGAAGCAGCCCGAAAAATCAGTATCCGCATCCCTAAACTCAAGGACTGCAAATATCATGTGGATGACGGACCAAAGGGCGAGAACTCCATGATTTTTATCACGGAGGGAGACTCTGCATCTGGTACAATGACGCATTCTCGAGACGCAAGTTACCAGGCAATTTTCTCGCTCCGTGGAAAACCGGAGAATATGTGGGGTAAGAAGCAGAGCGACATATATAAGAATGATGAGCTTTATCAGCTCATGATGGCGCTAGGAATTGAAACTGATATATCAAACCTCAAGTATTCAAAGATTGTGATTGCCACAGATGCCGATAATGACGGCTACCATATCCGCAATCTTGTTATGACGTTCTTTCTTGACTTCTTTGAAGAGCTTGTGACGAGTGGCCGTGTGTTTATTTTGGAAACACCGCTTTTCCGTGTACGGAACAAGAAAGAGAATATATACTGCTATTCCGAGAGTGAGAGGGACAAGGCACAGGCTAGACTTGGCAAAGGTGCGGAAACTTCCCGCTTTAAGGGGTTGGGAGAAATCAATCCTGATGAGTTTCGTCAATTCATTGAACCAGAAACAATGCACCTTACTCCGGTAGAAATCAGCCAACTGAAGGCTGTTCCGAAATTGCTCACATTTTACATGGGTAAGAATACGCCTGAACGCCGTAGCTTCATTGAAAAGCATTTGCTTTCCAATGCGGATATAGATGCATAGCGAGACTGTGTGAAGATAAAATAAAGCTTAATTCTTTAATGTTTTGAAAAAGCATTTTATACGTATGACTGTCGCAAACGGTCTTGAAACTCTACTTTTGAGTAAAAAAAATCCCCTGCCGACTTTCAAGAATTGATGAAGTTTGCAGGGATTTTTTTGCGGAAATCTGTTAATTGCCCTTGGCAAGGAAAATAAAGTCGGGTAACCCGGATTCGAACCGGGGACCTCTACGTCCCGAACGTAGCGCGCTACCAGCTGCGCTATTACCCGAGAACTTGCGATGCAAGCCGTTTAATGCATATTGATTTTATGCTATCTGATCTTAAACCCTAACACGCAAGGTTTAAGTAGAAAAAAAAGCCCATTCAATTTGAATGGGCTTTAAGACGGGAGCTACGGGGCTCGAACCCGTGATCTCCGGCGTGACAGGCCAGCGCGATAACCAACTTCGCTAAGCCCCCGTGATGTTTAAGACTATATCACCGACGGCAAAAAGTGTCAATAGCTTATTTTATTTTTTTTCATTTTTTCTCATATTTTTTTCTATAAGCTTTTTCAAACCGTTGACAGTCGTAAACTACAATGATAAAATCGTTTTACTATCAATTTTAAAAGGACTGCTAATAATATGGCTCAGGAAACAAAAAGAACAGCAAAAGATCATACAAAGATAGGTGCTGTAATCATATTGGTTATTTCAGCAATTGTATTTATTCCCTTCGGTGGATATGAAGTTATAAGTGCTTTTTTCAGCAATAAGGATGTTCCTGTCTTTGGAAGCTATGACGGTAAAAAGATTACCTATGAAAGAGGTTCTTTGTTCACGAATATGACTGAGAATCTCGCCGAGCGCTATAAATCAATGGGATATCAGATTGATTCAAATGCGTATTATTATCTTTTTACGCAGGCTTTTGCAGAAACTGTAAAGGACATGGCTTATCTTGATTCTGTCAAAAGTACTGGTTATGAAGTTCCGGCCGGTGCTGTAAACCGCATGCTGTTGAACTATTATTCTGATGAGAATGGCAACTATTCGCCAAAACTCTACAATCAGACTGATAAGTCTACCAAAAAGTCTTTGCGCGAAAGTGTTACAAAGAATCTGCAGTATAACCGCCTTAGAGACGATTTGCTTGGTTCGTCTTCTCTGTTTGTTGATGGGCAGTCTCTATACGGAATTAAGAGCAATTCAAAAGAAGCTGATTTTATCAACAATATGGGCAAGGAAAAGCATTCCTTTAAGTATGTTGCCTTTAACACAGAAGACTTTCCGAAGACTGAGGCGGTTGTTTGGGCAAAGAAGGACAATCATAAGGACAAGTTCGTGAAGTACGATTTGTCTGTGGTTACGCTTGATTCGAAAGATGATGCAGAGGCGCTTCTCAAGCAGTTGAATTCTAATGAGGTGACTTTCGAGGATGCTGTCAGTGAAAAGTCCACGAAATATTATACTGATTCAGAGGGAAAGATTTCCCGTCCGTATCGCTATCAGCTTGAGATTTCCGTTCCTGAAAAGGCTGATGTAGAAAAGGTCGTTTCTCTTGCTCAGGGAAGCCTTTCTGAGGTAATTGCGACTTCCCGCGGATTCAGTATCTTCCGTGCTGACGGAGCTGCAAAAGACGCTGATTTGAATGATAGCGAGACTGTTGATGTGATTCTTACCTATATCAAGACAAATGAGCACGGTTATATTGAGGACTATTACTCAAATATCGCCGGTGATTTTACCGCTCAGGTTGCGTTGTCTTCATTTGAGGAGGCCGCCAAGAACTTTGGTCTTAATGCCGTTCAGACAACGGCTTTCCCGGTGAATTATGGTTCTTCGTCTTTGTATTCGACAATTCCTGCTTCTTATGGCGAACTTGCAAATCTTTCTACGAACGCTGAGGTCTTGCAGAAGATTTTTGCTCTTAAAGAGGGTGAGGTATCTGCTCCTGTCGTTTTGAGTTCTAACGTCATGGTGTTCCGCTGTACCGGTGTTTTGCAGGATTCAGAGAATGTCGATGAGAAGAGGTTTGCTGCTAACATGGCAAGCTTGAACAGTAGTACTGCTACACAGACTTTGATGACTTCGGATAAAGTTGTGAATAATGTTTGGGAAGCATACTTCACTAACTTTGCAAAGTTTGGAGACGATAAAGAGAGTGATTAATAGCTGAGGCTATGGTGAATGCTCTTGAAAACGAGAAGCCCCTGATACAGAATTGTGTCGGGGACTTTTCTGATTTAAAGACGGTATACTATAAAAAACGGTTCCTCTATTCCAAGTATAATCCTGTGAAGTCTATTGAGGGAGTCATTCGTCAGAAAGCGCCTGTTCTTTCTGGAACTATAGTTCTTATTTTTTCCCCCTGTCTCTGGTACGGTTTTGATTCTCTTATAAAAATACTTCCTGAGTCTTCTTCTGTAATTGCAGTGGAAGCTGATGATAGACTTTATGAGCTTGCTTTAAAAAATATGCCTGCTGAGCAACTTGACTGTAGTTTAAAACTGTTCAGCAAAGATTCTCTTTCTGAGCTTGATAGAACCTTGCGTAATCTTGCGGCAAGTGGAAAATATAAGCGTATACTTCAATTGGATTTTAGTGCTGGGACGCTTTTGGACTCTCCGTTTTATAGTATGGTGGCAAATGCCGCGCAGGAAATAATCGCTGCTTTTTGGATGAACCGTATTACGTTGGTTCGTATGGGGCGGCTGTTTTCTAAAAATCTGTTCAGCAATCTTCGCTTTCTTGGGACTGGGAGTCAGCTGTATCAGTATGAGAAATCAATGTCTCTTCCTGTTCTTGTCTGTGGGGCGGGAGAAAGCTTGGATAAAACGATAATTCCAGAAAAAGGCATCTTTATTATTGCCGTTGATGCGGCTGTTTCGTCTTTGCTTGCACGTGGAGTATGCCCCGATGCAGTCGTCAGTTTGGAAAGTCAGTCAGTTATACAAAAAGCATATATTGGTGCGGAATCTTCTTTTGCGAAAAAAATACCGTTCCTTTTTGCTGATATCGCTTCGCGACCGTCTGTTCCACGCTCTGTTACTAACAAAACTATTTGGTTTGCATCTCGTTATGCGGAATGCTCGTTTTTGGATTCTTTGCAGTCAGATGGTGTTGTCCATGATTTTATGCAGCCGCTTGGGTCTGTCGGCCTTGCGGCTGTAGCCATCGCGCTGCGCATCAGAAAGTCTGCTGACGTGCCGGTGTTTGTTACAGGCTTGGATTTTAGCTACAGTGCCGGAAGAACTCATGCAAAACATGCTCCTGCTATGATTCAGCGCTGGTCTCAGTGTGATGTCCTGCATCCTGCGGAGAATTATGATTCTGCCTTTTCACCGCCTGCATTTTATGTGGAAGGTAAAAATAAAATGCAGGTGATTACCATAAAATCTATGCAGAACTATGCGGAGTCATTCAAGGCTGTATTTTCCAAAGAGAAAAATCTTTTTGATATAGGATTGCAAGGTGTCTCTTTGAATCTTCCCCTTGCATCACAAGACGATTTGTTCAGAGCTGCTTCTCTTGCTGCTGGACCTGCTGATTTAGGCATGCCCTGTAATTCAAACAACGGAAAACACGCTTTAATGATAGAAGAGTTTTATGCACGTGAAAGTTCTTCCCTGAAGATATTGCGTGATTTACTTACGTATGGTGAGCAGAGCATATATCGTGACGGAGCTTTAAGCTTATCGTTGCAGATAGAGAATCTTTTACGGAACCGGGAATACTTATATTTGCATTTTCCCGACGGGTACAGGCTTTCTATGGAGACGAATTTCTTAAAGCGGGTGAGGGCAGAGATAGACTTCTTTCTTAAGTACATTGACACTGCTCTTTAATAAGGTTAGAATCAATTAGTTTTTTTTAGGTGGAACTATGGACAAGGATTTTGAAGTACTTGATAAAGTTGTTGGACGTGTGCCTGATTTTCCAAAACACGGCGTTCTTTTTTATGATATAACAGGCATTTTGAGACATCCTGATGCTTTTAAATATAGTATTGACCGCATGGTTGAAATTTATAAAGATGCAAAGATTGATGCCGTTGCCGGTATTGAGTCTCGCGGTTTTATCTTTGCGGCACCTTTTGCGGAGCGCCTTGGTATTCCGCTTATTTTGATTCGCAAGAAAGGTAAGCTGCCTGGCAAGACCTATACATGCAAGTACAGCCTTGAGTATGCGCAGGCTGAAATAGAAGTTCATGTTGCGGATATTCAGAAAGGGCAGAATATCCTGCTTGTTGATGACCTCATTGCAACGGGGGGAACTTTGAGAGCCGCAAAAGCTCTGATAGAGCAGGGCGGTGCCCATGTTACGGAAGTATTCGGCGTTATAGGACTGCCGTTCCTTGGATATGAAAAAGTCCTAAGCCCTATTAAGGCGACCACCTTGTTGAGCTATAATTCAGAATCTTCTGAATCATAAATTAACTCATCCTATAAAAAGGCGCGGCGTATACTGACATAGAGTCGGAAACGCCGCGTCTTTTTTTGTCTTTTCCCCTGCAGCCTATGCAGGGGAGACCACTATTTAAGCGGTACACGCATGAATTTCTTTTTTCCTGCACGGATAACAAATTCTCCATCATCGTCAGCGTCAGATGTCTTGATTACGGCTTTTACGTCCTGCACTGATTTTCCGTTGATGGCGGCTCCACCCTGTTGAATCAGGCGGCGTGCATCGGACTTTGTCGCACAGAGCTTTGTGTTAAAATACAAGTCGCATACATTTACGCCTGCATCAAAGTCAGCTTTGCTCATCTCAATGGTAGGCATGTGTTCTTTGTCTCCTGTGCCGGAGAATGCCGCGCGTGCGCCGGAAAGAGCCTTGTCTGCTTCTTCTTTGCCGTGGATGGCAACCGTGGCTTCGTATGCGAGACGTTCCTTTGCTTCGTTGATGTTGCCTGCGCAGATTTTTTCGATTTCTTCTACCGGAAGGAATGTAAAGAGCAGGAAGAACTTCTTGACATCTGCATCCGGTACGTTGCGCCAGTACTGGAAGAAGTCAAATACAGAAGTGAGCGACGGGTCAAGGAAGATTGCTCCCTTTTCGCTCTTGCCCATTTTCTTTCCGTCTGCACGCATAATCAGCGGGAACGTAAGACCAAATGCCTGATGCTGCTCGTTGAGTTCCGTCGTTCCGCCCATCTTGCGGCGGATTAAGTCTACGCCTGCCGTTATGTTGCCCCACTGGTCAGCTCCTCCAATCTGCAGAATCGTGCCGTACTTCTGGTGCAGCATAAAGAAGTCGTATGCCTGCAGAAGCTGATAGTTGAATTCCAAGAAAGAAAGACCTCTCTCAAGTCTCAGCCTGTACTCTTCGAACGTAAGCATTTTGTTTACTGAAAAGCATGAGCCTATGTCACGGAGAAAGTCAATGTACTTCAAGTCTGCAAGCCAGTCCTTGTTGTTCGCCGGCTGCGCGAGCGTTCCGTCAAAGTGTAGGAATTTGTCCAGCTGAGCCTTTATATGCTCAACGTTGTCGTCAATTGCGTCATAGCTGAGCATCTTGCGCATCTCAGTCTTGCCGCTCGGGTCTCCGATACGTCCTGTGCCTCCTCCGATTAGGGCTATTCCATGGTGACCGTATTTTATGAGGTGGCGGAAAGCAAAAAATGGAACCATGTGTCCTATATGGAGACTTGCTCCTGTCGGGTCACAACCTACGTAGAATGAAATTGGGCCTTCGTCCATTCTTGCGGAGAGTGCGTCCAAGTCTGTGCACTGGTTAAAAAATCCCCGCTCTTTCAATGTTTCAATAGCTTCGTTCATAAGAATTCCTTGACATTTTTATGCAAAAATCCTAACAGGTTGCTTTGCTAATGTCAAGCAAAGCGGCTTTTTGTGAATCCTTTTGACTGACTTTGACAAAATATCTGTTATTTTTGAAAGATTTTGATTGACTTTGAGTACTCGTGGAGCTATGATGGGAGTATCAAGAGGTTTGAACCATGCTTTCAGAGGAAAGACAGAAACGGATTTTGAGCCTTGTGGCTGAAAACCGCAGTATGACTGTGCAGCAGCTCATGGAGGGGCTTGAGACATCAGAATCAACAATCCGCAGGGATTTGACGGAGCTTGATTCCCAGGGCCTTTTGACAAAGGTGTATGGCGGTGCCGTTGCAAAAGATGTGGTGTTCAACAGCAAGGATGACACTGTTGTGAACCGCAAGGAATTTAACCGGGAGGCAAAGGTCAGGATTGCAAAATATGCCGCTTCTCTGATTGAGCAGGAAGATTTTGTGTATTTGGATGCCGGCACTACTACAGAGACAATGATTGATTTTATCACGTGCAGAAACGCAGTTTTTGTGACCAACGGTTTTTCACATGCAAAAAAATTGGCAGGTCTTGGATTCAAAACATATATTTTGGGCGGCGAGATAAAGTTTCCGACGGAGGCCGTCATCGGGGAGGAAGCGCTTGAAGGACTCATGAAGTACCATTTTACAAAAGGCTTCTGGGGTACGAACGGAATAAATCCCAAGTCCGGCTACAGCACACCGGATGTTAACGAGGCATTGGTAAAGAAGTTTTCAATGGCTCATACAAGGGAAAAATATATAGTCAGTGACGCAAGTAAGTTTTCTCAGATTTCTTGCGTTACCTTTGCGGATTTTGCGGATGCCACGGTGATTACAGCTGACCTTGGTGATTCGGCATACCGCCAGTTTAAGAATGTTCTGGAAGTAAACCAGTGATATTGAATAGAAATTGTATGGAGGAGCAATGATTTATACTGTTACGGTTAATCCATCTCTGGATTATATTGTAGATGTCGTGCACTTTACAGAAGGTTCTGTAAACCGTACTTCTGGCGAGCAGATGAATCCCGGCGGAAAGGGGATTAATGTTTCTATTGTGCTCACTAATTTAGGAGTGGAAAATCATGCACTTGGCTTTACTGCAGGCTTCACTGGCAAAGAGATAGAATCTTGGCTTAGTGCAAAAGGAGTCAAAACGGACTTCATTCATCTGCAGAAAGGGCTTTCTCGCATCAACGTCAAGCTCCGCTCTGACAAAGAAAGCGAGATTAACGGACGCGGCCCCATCATTGCACAGGCGGATATTGCCGCCCTGTACGAAAAACTGGACAAACTCAAAAAAGATGACACTCTTGTGCTCGCCGGCAGTATTCCTGACACCTTGCCGGAAAGCCTTTACAGCGACATCATGGCGCGTCTGCAGTCTAAAGGCGTCCGCTTTGTAGTTGATGCCACACGCGACCTTTTAAAGAAGTCTCTTGAGTACAAGCCGTTCATGGTAAAGCCCAATAACCACGAGCTTGGCGAGATTTTCGGCGTGGAGCTAAAGACAAAGGACGACGTTGTTCCCTATGCAAAAAAGTTTCAGGAGATGGGCGCGCAGAATGTCTTGGTAAGCATGGCCAGCCATGGAGCACTGCTGGTAGCTGCGGACGGCAAGGTCTACCGCGGCGATGCGCCGGAAGGCAAGCTCGTGAATTCCGTCGGCGCAGGAGATTCCATGGTCGCGGGGTTTGTCGCGGGCTTCATGCAGTCGGGAAACTACAAAGATGCTTTGACTATGGGCTTGTGCACCGGCAGCGCGAGCGCCTGCTCACCGCAGCTTGCCACAAAAGAGCGTGTGAAAGAATTCCTTGACGCATACAAAGGCGTTACAGAGTGAGTTTTAGGAAACTGGTTTTAATTTTGGAGGATATATGAGAATAAGAGATTTGCTGGACAAAAAAAGCATCAAGCTCGGTGCGAGCGCATCAAGCAAAAATGATGCCATTGAGCAGATTGTAAAGCTTATGGATGCAAGCGGAAAGATTTCTGATATTGAAGTCTATCACAAAGGAGTGCTTGCCCGTGAGCAGGAAAGCACAACTGCAGTGGGCGAAGGTGTCGCAATTCCGCACTGCAAGAGCGACAGCGTAAAGACTCCAGGACTGGCCGCTATGACAGTGCCTGCGGGTGTGGATTATGACGCTCCCGACGGCGAGAAAGTCAAGCTTATGTTCCTTATTGCCGCACCGAACACAAAAGACAATGTTCATGTAGACGTATTGAGCAAGCTTTCTGTTCTTCTGTTGGACGAGACATTCACCAAAAAGCTTCTCGCCGCATCCAGCGCAGATGAATTCCTTGATGTCGTTGATGCCGCGGAGTCTGCAAAAGATGCCGCCGATGCAGCAAAGTCTAATGTTTCTTCTGGTCTTCCAAAAATTCTTGCCGTGACTGGCTGCCCAACTGGAATCGCACACACAAAGATGGCTGCCGAAAGCCTCTCAAAGGCAGCGGCAAAGGTCGGTGTTTCTATCAAGGTTGAGACCCACGGTTCTGAAGGTCTCCGCAATGAACTTACAGAAAGCGAAATCGCTGCCGCTGACGGAATCATCGTAGCCGCAGACGTTTCTGTTCCTATGGCACGCTTTGACGGCTGCAAGGTTGTTCAGGTTCGTGTAGGAGAAGGAATCAGCAAGGCTGACGAGCTGGTTTCAAAAATATTAAAAGGAGATGCGCCTGTGTACAAGGCTTCTGCTGCTGACAAAGCTTCTGTTTCTTCAAAAGACGGTGCGGGACACTCTGTCTACAAGCACCTTATGAGCGGTGTTTCTCACATGCTTCCGTTCGTTGTAGGCGGCGGTATCTTGATAGCCCTTGCCTTCCTTATTGACGGTATTTACTGCAAGAGCAACGGGATAACGCCTGACGGAACATTCGGAACGATGACCGCGCTTTCTGCATTCTTGAAGGCAAAAGTCGGCGGCGTTGCCTTCGGCTTTATGCTCCCTGTTCTGGCTGGATTCATTGCGTTCAGTATTGCCGACCGCCCTGGTCTTGCCGTCGGTTTCCTTGGCGGAGCAATGGCCGCAAACGGAACTTCAGGCTTCCTTGGCGCACTTGCCGCCGGTTTCTTTGCAGGCTACACATGTCTCTTCCTTAAAAAGGCTTTCTCAACATTGCCTAAGAGCCTTGACGGACTTAAGCCTGTTCTTATTTATCCGCTGCTCGGCATGCTGATTGTTGGTATAGGCATGAACTTTGTGATTGAGCCTATCGTAGGAACAATCAACCACTGGCTCAACGTCGGCTTGAACAACTTGAACGGCGTTTCCGCAATCGTGCTCGGTCTGCTTCTTGGCGGCATGATGGCCGTTGATATGGGCGGTCCGGTAAACAAGGCTGCTTATGTCTTTGGCACTGGTATGCTTGCTGAAGGCCACTACAACATTATGGCAGCCGTAATGGTCGGCGGTATGGTTCCTCCGATTGCAATCGCCGCTGCTACACTTATCTTCAAGAACAAGTTCACTGCAGAGGAGCGCAAGGCAGGCCCTGTGAACTTTGTTATGGGCGCTGCATTCATCACGGAGGGAGCAATTCCTTATGCGGCGGCAGACCCTGCACACGTTCTTCCTTCTTGTATCGTCGGCTCTGCAATTTCAGGCGCATTGAGCATGGCGTTCAACTGTACGCTTATGGCTCCGCACGGCGGAATCTTCGTATTCCCTGTCGTCGGCAACTGGCCGCTCTACATCGTAGCCTTGCTCATCGGTTCTGCCGTAACATGTGTTATGCTCGGCACACTCAAGAAGACTGTCACTGAATAGGCTGTAATCTGATTTTTTAATTCTTTTCAACAGGCTCGTTATGTTATATAATGTAATGAGCCTGAACTTTTTATCTTAGGAGTAATTACTATGAAGCAATTTGACTACACAATCACTGATGAACTCGGAATTCACGCCCGCCCTGCAGGAGAGCTTGTGAAAGTTGCAAAAGAGTTTTCTTCTGCCGTCAAGTTTGACTGCAACGGAAAGTCCGCTGATGCAAAAAGACTCATAGCCGTAATGAGTTTGGGCGCAAAGCAGGGGCATGTTGTTTCTGTCACCGTTGAAGGTGCGGATGAAGACGCTGCCGCCGCTAAGCTGGAGTCTTTCTTGAAAGAGAATCTCTAGTTCAAATTTGACCTAAGATTTGTTCTATTTTGCTATGGCATATTGATAAAATAATTTAATAGTGGTAAAGTTTATTAATTAGAGGTAAATGTCATGGCAAAGAAAGATTTAGATTGGGGCAATCTGCCTTTTGGTTACATGAAGACAGATAAGAGTTTCGTCTCAAATTTTAAGGACGGAGCTTGGGATGCGGGCACTCTTACAAGTGACCACAGCGTAACTATCTCTGAGTGTGCCGGCGTACTCCAGTACTCTCAGTCTTGCTTTGAGGGACTTAAGGCCTACACAACAAAAGACGGTAGCGTCGTAACATTCCGTCCTGATTTGAACGCCGCCCGCATGAAAGACTCATGCCAGCGTCTCGAAATGCCAGTCTTCCCGGAAGACCGCTGGGTTCAGGCCGTTATTGACACCGTAAAGGCAAATATTGACTGGGTTCCTCCGTATGGTTCAGGCGCAACGCTCTATATCCGTCCGTATATGTTCGGCTCAAGCTCCGTTATCGGAGTAAAGCCGGCTGAAGAGTATCAGTTCCGCATTCTTGTCACACCGGTAGGCCCTTATTTTAAGGGCGGCGTAAAGCCTATTACCGTGCGCATCTCTGACTTGGACCGCGCTGCTCCTCACGGAACGGGTGACATCAAGGCCGGACTCAACTACGCTATGAGCCTGCACAATATTATGGACGCACACCGCCAGGGCTATGCCGAGAATATGTACCTTGACCCGGCAAGCCATACATATATAGAAGAGACTGGCGGAGCGAACATACTCTTTGTTACAAAAGACGGTAAGCTTGTTACTCCAAAGTCAAATTCAATCCTGCCTTCCATCACCCGCCGCTCACTCGTGCAGGTTGCAAAGGACTACCTTCACATTGAAGTGGAAGAGCGCAAGGTGCACAAGGATGAGCTGAAGGATTTTGTGGAATGCGGACTTTGCGGAACGGCGGCAGTCATTTCTCCAATCGGCAGAATAGTAGACCATGGAAGCAACATAGACCTTCCTTCTGGAATGGAAAGCATCGGCCCTGTCTTGGGCAAGCTCCGCGAGACGCTCACCGGAATTCAGATGGGCAGTGTTGAAGCTCCTAAGGGATGGGTTTGTAAGATAGCATAACAGTCTGCTGTTTTACTTTACGGCCGGTCTTATATGGCCGGCTTTTTTTTATTTAAATAAAACTAAAACTGCGCTTTTCTCAAAGCCAGAGGCTGCTCGCAGCGCAAAACAGCCTGTAGCAATTGTGTTGATTTTATGGTAAAACTAGTATGCTTAAAGATTACAAAGACTTTTAGACTGGAAATTATATGGGAAGCATTTTTTATACAGTTGTGATTTATCCTATCACACAAATCATAGAATTGGTTTATTCATTCTGCGATAAGATTTTTGACAATCCCGGTCTGGGTATTATAGGCGTAAGCCTGGCTGTAAGTATGCTTACCCTGCCTTTGTATGCCGTTGCAGAATACTGGCAGCAGAAAGAACGTGATATAGAAAAAGGAATGCAGAAACAGGTTGACAGGATAAAGGCTGTCTTTAAGGGGAATGAGCAGTACATGATTCTTTCCGCATATTACAGAGAGAGCCATTATCACCCGATTATGTCACTGCGCGCAGCCTTCGGCCTGTTGATTCAGATTCCTTTCTTTACTGCGGCATATACATGTCTTTCTAATATGGAAGCACTCAAGGGGCATTCCTTTTGGTTCATAAAAAATATGGGTGCGCCGGACGCTTCTTTTATGTTGGGTACAGTAGCGGTGAATGTGCTGCCCATTGCGATGACGGTGATAAACATTATCGCCGGAGCCATATACACAAAAGGTCTTGGATTTCGTGACAAAGCCCAGATTTATGGATTGGCGCTGCTTTTTGTCTGTATCCTTTATAACAGCCCGTCCGGGCTTGTCCTGTATTGGACGCTGAACAACGTTTTCAGTCTGGTAAAGAATATTTTCTACAAGATTAAGCATCCCGTCAAGGTTTTGTACTATTTGGCCTGTGCCGGCGTTACGGCACTGATAATTTTTGTCTTTGCCATCAAAATGAAGCGAGCCGTATTGGTGAGCTGCGTTTTTGCGCTTGTTTATTTTGCTCCTTTATTTGTACGTGCCTGCAATTATGCAGTTGACAATATCCTGACTGAATTCCGGGAACACTCAAAAAGACGTACGGCGGCGTTCCTGCTGTCTGCGGCGGGGCTGTTCCTGCTGCTTGGACTCTTTATCCCCACGAACCTTATTGCCTCTTCGCCAATGGAGTTTTCTGGAATAGACAGCTACGGCTCTCCGCTCTTTTTTGTGCGTAACACAATGCTGCAGGCCTTGGGCTTGTGCTTTGTGTGGCCGTGCCTGGTGTATTTTCTCTATCATGAGCGCTTGCAGAGCCTTATGGCTGCGGGATTCGTTATTTTACTCGGCTGTGCGCTGCTGGATGTCTTTGTTTTTCCTGGTAACTACGGTACGCTTTCTAAATTGCTCCGCTTTATTGACGTAAGTACAGTTGATTCTCCTGCAAAAAAGGTGTTTTTGAATGCGTTTGATATTCTGCTGATTTGCCTTGCCTTGTTCTTTTTATTCAAGCGCAATGTTTCTGGAACAGTTTCCCTGGCAGTCGGTCTTATCTGTGCGTCACTTGCTTTGATTTCTGCCGCTAACGTTCATACCATAAGCAAAGGTTATTCTGACTATCAGCGGGTAAATGTGGACGGGGGAAGTGATGCTTTTGAACCGATTTTTCATTTGTCAAAGACAGGTAAGAACGTTTTGCATATCTTCCTTGACCGTGCCCAGAATCAGTATATAGAACCTATGTTTGAGGAATTGCCCGAATTGAATGAGCAATATTCGGGTTTTACTCTGTATAAAAACTCTGTTTCATACAGCGGCTGGACTTTGTTGGGGGCTGCCGCCTGTTTTGGAGGCTATGAGTATACTCCAGAAGCAATGAATGCGCGCAGCGAAGAAAAGCTGGTTGACAAGCAGAATGAGTCACTGCTTCTTTTGCCCCGTGTTTTTACCGAACAGGCGGACTCATATTTTGCAACCGTAACAGATTCTCCGTGGGCAAATTACTCCTGGGTTCCAGATTTAACTCCGTTTGAAAAGTATCCTGCAATCACAGCCTGCAGGACTGACCGGGTGTATACTGACCGCTGGTACAAGGAACACAAGAATTCCATAAAGCAGAATATAACGAGTGATGCCTTGAAGCGTAATATCCTGTGGTACGGAATGCTCCAAATGGCGCCGCTGGCCTTGAGACCGGCTTTCTATAACGACGGCAGATACTGGTCTACAAATGACACAAACCTCGATTACGATTCATATTTGTCCGGCTATGCTTTCTTGGACTATTTGCCGGAGCTTACGGATTTTGACTCTGAGGGTAAGAATGCCTTTATAAGTTTTGCCAACCTTGCAACGCATGAAAGCTTGAACTTGCAGCCCCCGGATTATGTTCCTGTGGCAGCGGTAACAAAGAAAGGCAGCGGAGTGCATTCAGGAAAGTCTGACTATGATGCTATGGCTGGTGCAATGAAACGTCTTGGCGAATGGTTTGACTACCTAAAAGAAAACGGTGTATATGACAATACCCGGATAGTAATCGTCTCCGACCATGCCAGAGGCGGCCATAACGCGGAATATGACAGCAGTTTGAATGAGATGAATGCAGAACATTTTCATCCCCTGCTTATGTTCAAGGACTTTGGCGCAGGCGGCAGTTTGCAGGTAGACACTGGCTTTATGACTACAGCTGATGCGCCGTTCCTGCTGCTGCAGGGACTGGTGGATTCACCCAAGAATCCTTTTACAGGAAAAATAATCAATACTGCCGAGAAACAGAAGGGTGCCTTGGTCTGCACTCAGCATCTTTTTATGCCTTACCAAAACAAAAGCGACAAAGTGTTCGTTGTAGAAGATGATTCTTGGTGGCGGGTAAAAGATAATATCTTTAAGAGCGAGAATTGGGTGCGGGAACCGCAGCTGGGGAACAAATAAGCTTTAACGTACGTTAATGCTCCTTTGTAACGTACGTTAACACGGCATCGTAAGCTACGTTAATGCGACTTTGTAAGGAGCGTTAACGCAGCTTTGCAACGTGCGGTAGGTAGGACAGGTTTTGCGACATCTTTTTTTTTCCCCCCCCCCCCTTGCATGGGGCGGTTTCTTAATATGACATCTAAAGCTGCGTTTTGACGCGTAAGCTGTAATTCCTATTGTCGGATTTGAATCTTGGTGTTATACTTATTGAATGGCAGAAACAACTATAGTTACAAGCAGTCCGGTTGGAAAACAGCTTAACGAAATCAAGAAAGGCGAACTTTCATACCTTGTTTTTAATAAGAAGAAAATAGAGCTTGTCGCAAAGATTACTATTGGCCGCGACAGTGACAATGATGTTGTCGTTGATTCAAAGCTTGCGAGCCGCCATCACTGTGTTATCCAGAAAATAAAGGAAGCGTATTTCCTAAAGGATGAGGGCAGCACGAACGGAACGTTCCTGAACGGGAACCGGGTTCCTCCGGATAAGTATGTTAGACTGAATCTTGGCGACAAGATTACTGTAGGTTCTTCAAACCTTGTAATGTCATAACGTTTCTCAGACTTTTTTATGCTGACTGACAAAGAACTTGCTGCTTTGCATGCAAGGCTTTTTTCATACCGGGAAAGTTCCGAGCTTGCTTCTGAATCTTCCCTTAATGCGCTGCTCGACAATGTGCTGACCTCATTAGAAACCGAGGATTCTTCATATCGTCCATCTGCGGACGACGGGAATCCCGGCGGTCTTTTGGATTTGAGGGGGCGCAATACCAGTGTAATCATTGTTCCTGATTTGCATGCGCGCCCTGATTTTTTGTTACGTCTCTTGGAATGCAAAGTTCGCGGCGAGTCTATACTGCGGTTGCTTAACCAGAAGAAATTGACAGTCATCTGCGTGGGTGACGGCGTGCATACGGAAACCCAAGGCAGGGATTATGTCCGCTGGCTTGAAGCCTTTGATTCCTGGCAGAGGGGGATTGTTGACTGCCCTGCAATGAGGGAAGAGGTTTTCTTAGGCCTTGTGACCATGATGACCGTGATGGAGTTAAAGACAGCCTTTCCCGAAAATTTTCATTTTTTAAAAGGCAACCATGAGAATGTGATGAATATTGAGGGTATGGGGGATCATGCCTTTAGAAAATTCGCCATGGAAGGTCAGATGGTCTGCGATTTTATGGGCGAGGTTTACGGAGACGTTACGCTGCACCTGATTCGCTGTTTTGAGACTCGTTTGCCCATTGTCGCCGTGTTTGGTGATTTTTGCGTGAGCCATGCCGAGCCGAGGACTTTTTTTAGGCGTGCTGATATTATCAACTATCATGATGAATCTGTTGCGGAAGACGTTATCTTAAATTTCACATGGACTGGAAACGGAGACGCGGAAGAAGGCAGCGTGGAGCAGCTTTTTACTGAGCTTACTGCAAAGAACGCCGAAAGCGCCCTGTGGTTCGGCGGGCATCGCCCGGTGGAAGGCAAGTGCCTTTTTAGACAGAACGGACATTATGTTCAGATACACAATCCGAACGAGATGAATATTGTCCTTTTGGCGCCAGGAAAGAAGTTTGACTGCGAAAAGGATATTATTTCACTGATAAAAAAATAAAAATCTTGGGTGGGAAATACTATGGAAAAAGACAAGAAACCTGTCTCGGCACAGCAAGTTCTGCCAAAGACAGCCGGCAAAACGGTCACTTATGCTGCGCAGAAAAAAAACATTGATAAAGAACCTGGAAAGATAATCGGAAAATACCCTACAATACGTTCTATCGGTGGCGGAGGAATGGGGCTGGTCTATTTGGCCGAGCATCCGACGCTAAAGAGAAAAGTCGTTATAAAGGAACTTAAGCTCAAGAATCTTGCAAGCCATGCCCGCGACCGCTTTAAGCGTGAGGCAGAAATACTTATGGAGCTTACCAGCCCATATATCGTGCGCATGTATGATTATTTTGATGTAGAAAATATTGTGAGCGGCAGAAAGAAGCGGTCTGACTATATTGTTCTTGAATATGTGGACGGTATGTCATTGGACCAGTTGCTAAAAAAACAGTATGCCTTGCCGGCTCCGCTTGCCATGCTTATTTTTCTTGATGTTTGCTACGGTCTTAAAAGTGCGCACGGACGCAATATTATTCACCGTGATATAAAGCCTGGTAATATCCTTATTTCTAAGCGGGCGGAAGTAAAGCTTGCTGACTTTGGAATTTCCGGCAGTGAAAAGGACGGCGAGAATGACTCTGAGAGTAAAGCCGATTCTTCTGCCGCTGCGACGGTTATTGATGAAAAAAAGGCGGCGGTAACGCTTGCCGGCCAGATACTTGGTACTCCGGCGTATATGTCTCCAGAGCAGATAGAAGATTCCAGTACAGTGGACAAGCGGACTGATATTTATTCCATGGGCGTTATGCTGTACCAGATGCTGACCGGAGACCGCCCTTTCAGCGGAGAGTTGAACGAGGAGACAAAGGCCGCGATTAAAAGAGGCAAATATATTTCTCCGCGCAAGCTGGATAAGTCTATTCCTCTCTCTATTGAGCATCTGATAAAAAAGATGATGGCTGCCAACAAGGAAAGGCGCTATCAGAATATAGATATTGTCATAAAAAAAGTAAAACGCTATATGGCAAAATATGACAAGGACACAAGACATAATATCCGTGTCTTCTTGGCACGCTCAGTTGCGAATGACAAGGTTATAGCATATCCTGTCTGGGGCGAACGCTTTAAGAGAATCAAGATTGTTGCTGCCGTTGCAAGTGTGCTTGCTGTACTTGCATATTTCTTTTACTCAGGGCTTGTGTACCGCACGGTGCTCAGTCCTTGGTTTTCTCCTCTCTCGCTTGAAATGGAACTGCCGGCAAACAGCGGTGCGTATTCTGCTGCCCTTCCTGCAAAGGCCTTTTTCTTTGAGAACAGGGATGATGTTCCAGAAGTGAAGGGTATGAATGGAAGCCGTGTTTTCTTTGAAGATAAAAAAGCTTCAATTGAAGATGGCGTTATTAATTTGGCAACGAAGGACGTTTTTTTGCGGCCGGGGGATTATCGCGTAAAGGTTGTTGAAGGACCTTATGTCTGGTGGAAAAGCTTTTCTGTTGTGAAAGGTAAGAAAGAGCGCGTGCAGCTTGACTTCTTGAAAGGTGAGAAACGTACACTTTCAATACACATGTATGCGGAAGACTATGACACAAAGCAGGATATAACAAATCAGACGTCATTCCAGATGCTGGTGAACGGTACCTGGACGGCATTGTCTAAAGTAAAGAATTCTAGTCTCTCAACAGGGCAGGTTATCCATTTGCGTGCTGTGGCAGACGGGTATGAGGTGGAAACATTCGGACTTTCCATTGACTGGTATCAGGATTCTTTGTTTGTAAATGCAAGTCTAAAAAAAATAACAGATGATGGGAAGAACGCAGAATGATTATCTTTATGCTTACTACGCAGAAAAATGTAGGAAATAAGATTGCCCAGAGATTGAGGGAGAAATATAACTATATTGTTGCGGTGTTTACTAAGGTGAGTAAGTTCCGTGACGCGGCTTTTGTAGAAGGCCCGGCTCGTGTTGATTTGCTTATGGTTGACTATCTTGCTTTCCTTAATGATGAGCTTAATCCCTTTGAGCAAATGGTTATGATGGAAAAAGTCTTTCCGTTCATCTATTATAATACGCCTTTCGCTTTGGAAGGTCATCGTGTTGAGTACTGGTATAATAAGATTATGCGGCACATAAAGTCTTTTATACCGGAGTCAAAGATTCCGAGTCTGATTACATTGTTCAGTCATATTGATGAGGTTATCACAGCCCCGGACATAATGCCGTATATCAGGCTGTTGAATGAGCCGCCGGAACTAGTTGAGACGGACGAAGAGCTTTCTGAAGAAGATAAAGAAAAGGCACTCTTGCTTGAAAATTATAGAAAAAAGGGGAATATCCCGCGTTCCCGTTTCCGTGTCCTTGAGTTTATGTATGAACATATAGGCGAGGAAATTAATGAAGACGAGATTTGTTCTAGGCTGTGGAATGAGTGCTCTAAAAAAAAGATAGATGCCCTCTATACGTATATCAGTGAATTACGTAAGTCTTTTGGTAATGAGCACAGCGAGCTGAACGGACACAAGTTCCTTATAGAAAGAACCCGTAAAAAGTGTTACCGTCTGACGCTCGCCTAAAGCCAGTTACCAGTCTTTGTTGAAGATCCAGTTATACTGTGGGTCTAAGTTCTTAAAAGAACTGATATCAAAAATTGCCGTGCAGGGCGGTTCGTTGAACGGAGTTACCCGCGCAATGAACTGGTCTGCATTCTTGAGCTTTAGTAAAAGTTCCTGAACGTCTCCGTCAAAAAAGCTGGCTTTCTCATCCGTTGAAAGTGTCCATACCCCTGTCTTGGCCTTTTCATTGTCGATTCTGTATGTTATCAGGCAGGGGCTTTGGTTGAGGAATTCTTTCCAGTTTATGTAGACTTCCGGTTTATGCCCTTCTTTTTTGCGGATTACCAGTGATACACTGTCTGCATATTCGTTGACTTTTTGCGGAGCATTGAACACAATATAAAGTGTCTGCCTGTCATCCATAGGGTCGGTCTTTGTGGATGTGAACGGTTCTTTCTTGTATTTTATTGACGGAACTTTTGACGCGTCTTCCTTGTTAATGCTCTCATAGCTGTTGGCGGGGTCTTCTTGAGTCTGCTTGCTAGTGTCTGCAATTTTGTCTTCACTTGCATCGAAGGCAAAGAAAGCTGCTGGTATCTCCGGCTGTGCGACAGACCCGTTATACTGAATGCTTCTCTTTATGCGCAGTAACGGTCTTGAATATTTGATTTCATTGCCGCCGTCTTCATAAAACGAATCTTTCTGCAGGTAATTTCCATTGCCGTCATAAAAATAGCTGTATGTGTATTCTGCATCAGTGGTGCTTTCTCTTTCTGTATCGGAGTTTTTGTTCAGCGTAAAAATCTCGCCCCGTATGCGCTTATTGTTCACATAATAGGCTCTGACTTTTTTGCTTTCTGTGTCCTTTTCAACTGTTATGGAAGCAAGTTTGTCATCTTCGTAGTAATAATAGTAAACCGTTCCCTCTTTAGCTGCGTCTGCCTTTGCGTCTTGCCGTAAATCACCGCTGTAGGGATAGCCGACTGTTTTTTTTGTCTTCTTTATGCTTCCGTCCTTGTTGTAACTATATTCAAAAGAATCATGACTTCCGTCAGTGTTTGTCTCTACTGAAAAAGAAGATGTTTTTATTTCTGCCGCGTCATTTATGGATGTGTAGACATTGTACCCCGAAAAGTTCTCGTTGTATTCCCAACGCCGGCTTAATGTTCCGGCTTTTGTCTGTTTTACATACGTTGAAGCGAGACCGTCGTTTGTATACGTTGCCTTTTCGTACAGGTATGGATTTCCTGCATCATTGTATCCTATTGCCGTAAAGGTGTTCGAGTTCCAGTCATACCAGCGAATAGTTTTGCGTTCTGTCGGTGTTTCTGTGATTTTTCCGTTTTTGTCTGACAGTGTAAAGAATGATTCCTCAATCTGAACGGGGTTCTTTTTTATCTCGGAATACATATCTCTTACATTTGCCTGACGGTCAAATGCAAAAGTGACAACTGGTGAAATTGCCAGAACGAGACTTGAAATTGTTTTCTGATAGATATTTTTCATTATTGCTCTCGCTGCTTGCCTTATTTAGACATTGTGATTGTTGAAAGCGGAATTTCCTTTGTATAGGAAAGCGGCAAGTCGGGGGCATAGTTCATTCCGGGGAACGAAAGTCCGCTTTCCAAAGCAAATGTCGGATTCGTTCCTTTTTTGTTTAAAATCGATGCTATAAAAGCACCTGCCTGCAACGTGTTTACGCTCGCCTTGAGCGGAACTGTTCCGCTTGCAGAAGAAATTGTTGCGTTGCCGGCAGGAGAAAGACTTGCCAAGCTGGAACCGTTGTCTGAGAGCAATGAACAATTTTTTACCAAAAACTGCCATGCACTGCTGCCGCTGTTGCTTACGGCTAAATCCATTGTGAGGTTCAGATTCAAATCTATTCCGTCAAATGCGTTTGCACTCAGTTGCTGTCCTGCCAGAATGGAAGTTGCAAGTTGTGTCGCCTTGGTTATATTCATGCCCCCGTTTACGAGGGCATTCTTTAGGTCGTTAAAACTCGGACGTTCAATTTTTATGTTTGAGACAGAAAAACTGGGCTTAAAGACAGGAACGTCAAAGCTTTTGGTAAATGGGATTGTCAGCGAATTCAACTCAAGACCGGTCATTGCAGCCAAGTCTAAAGATGCTGAGCCGTCAATTGTGAATGGCAGGGCTGTTTTACCCGACATGGCCTTTGCAAAGTTCAGAATTGCCGTATAGGGTATTTTGAAATTAAGTGCATTTGATTTCTTTCCGTTCGCGGCTATTGATACCCCGTTGTCAGTGACCAATTTGGTGAACGTCTGATTTGAGCACAATATGTTGGCTGCAACTTCTTTTATTGTTATACCGACCGGATAGGGATTTGTTATCGCATAATTGCATTTGAACGTAATGCCTTCCAAGTCCAATGATTTTATAGCGACTGATTCCAGCGATAGGGATGGTGTGCCGAACACCTCTTTTATTGTTTGGCAAGAAAATGAAAAAACGATAAACAAAGCTATTAAAGCTGCTGAAAATATGCGTGATTTCTTCATGCTCTTATTTTACTCTTTATTTCAAGCAAAAACAACCCTAAGTTAAGAGCTTTCTTATCTTTTTCTTAGTCAAGCTTAATGAATGTGTGGCTCTCTTTTGATATAGTGTGTACTGTAAGCTTTTGAATGGTTGAGTCTTGATTCATATATTGACCGCCAAAAAAAGGATTTATTGTCTTTCGGGGTGAACAAATGGAGACTGTTCGCCCCGATTTTTTACTTGCCCCATTGTTCATCAAGCCAGGCGTAGCGTTCATTCATATACTGAATCATGTAATCGACTTCAGACTGGTATGTTTTTCTGTTTTGCCAGCCTTTTGTATTTGGCCATTGCCGGTGTCCGAACGACTTCCATACTCTGTCATTGAGTTCTGCCGCAGTTTTGAGTTCATCTGCCCATTTTTGCAGTTGCTCAATAGATTGTTTTGCTTCTGTGCGGGTTGCCAGCCAGCGCTCTTTTAGGGCTGTGTAAAAGTATTCATCGTTAATTAATCTTTCGTACCAATTTCCTGTAGCTGTTATATAATTTTCAGGCAGGTTGCATTTAGCTCTGTTTGTGTTGCCGCAGGCAAGGTCAAAGTCCCAGACAGGTCCCATGTAAATTTTATCTTCTCCTGCATCATAATAGAAATAGCAGGAACCTTGGAAGCGTGAGTCGTGGTTTTTGGTAAATTCATTCACCAAAAACAAGTAGACCAAAGTTTCCATGTCTAAGTGGATGCTGTATTCCTCTTTAGCGGCAATTCTTTCTGCCAGATAGCGTTCTTTGTTTACAACAATATTTTGAATATAGTCAAAATCTTTTTTTGTGTACTGCATTTCATCTGCGTCAATGATATTCATGTCACAGTTCAAAATAGAGGTGAAATACCAGTCTTTTATTTTGTGATAATCAACTTTGATGAGGAAATCGCCGTTTTTTATATTCAAGTTAAGACGTTCGGGAGTAACTTCTACCTTTTCTTCCAAGTTATAAAGACCTGTATATTTTCCATTTAGCAGAAGTATTATGAATCTTTGCCGAGGATTCCAGCGCATTCTGTTCCAGATAGTGTTGGCCAGATAGAAAGCGTAATTGTCTCTTAAGAAGGTTTTATCCATTGCACTTGCTTTTAGAACCCATTTTTTTGCGGCCGGTAAGCCCAGCAAGGCTTGTGCTTTGTCAAGTTTTAAAAGATATGGGAGTTTGCTAGTGTCTACTGTATACCACGTTGAGTTGCCGCGTCCTTTTATTTTGCAATCTCCGGAATAGTGACTGCCGTTGAAGTTCAAGGTAAAGGTTGCAGATTTGTAATTTTCTTTTGAATTTATTCGTTTACCAGAGGTGTTGATGTTCAATATGGGCAGTCCGAGCTGTTCGTATTCTTCTTTTTTTATTTCTGAGTAAACTGAAGCCCAGAAAAGAAAAATTGAAGAGCAGAGAATGAAGCCTATAATGACTAAAAAACTTATACTGTAGCGCTTAATTTTCATTCTTTTATGTATTCGTCAGTGTTCATCAAAAGTACATGCAAGGGAGACAGTCCCTGCAGTGTCAGTTCTGTAGCGGCTTCTTTTTCTTTTGTGAAGCCTGAGCATGCATCGCGAAGGTATACGACTTTGCAGCCTAAGTCTATTGCGTCAAATGCCGTGAACAAGACGCAGCATTCCGCGACGACTCCGGTGAGAATAACCCTCTTTGCCTTTTGTGCCGCACGTCTAATCTCTGGAACTTTGATAGAAGAATACACGCTTTTTTTGTAAAGTGGAAACCGCGGTACGGTTTCTTTAAGTTCATCAATCACGGCATTCATCCATTGATTGGAATTTATGTCTGCGTATCGTACGTTGTAATCTTTCCATGTTCCGACAGGGCTTTCTGGTGGCAGAAATATTGTTGAGGCTATTTGAATGTCCTTACTGCTGTCTTTTATTGCGGAACATAGCCGTACAATTGTCTTAGCCACGCCTTCTGTATCAAGACAGGCCCACGGCTGATTTTTTTTGTAGACATTCTGCATGTCCGTTATAAGCAGTAAATCTCCGTCTTGCATCAGTTGTTGCTGTCTGGACTGCTGTCTGCCAAGTCATCGGCTTTGCGTATCATGCTGACTTCCCATCTCAAAAGTGAGCGTTCGGCAGAGTACTCATTTCCCCTGACATCACAGAGAACTCGGAATACTGATTCTGTTCCGCTTGGGCGCATCCAGATGAAGGCATTTGTTTGCGTTGAGTCCAAGCTGTTCATGAAGCGAATCTTCAAACCTCCGTTTCCATTATTCCAGTTTGTTACATTGCGCTTTTCTTCTGTTCCGTTTGTTATATCGGCTTCGTATGCATCAAAGTGGTAAATGGATTCAAGTTCATCTTTATGGTTCTTCCATTCTTCAGTAAAGATTTTCTGGAAATTTTCTTTGAGCAGACCTTTGTCTTGGGTTCGGACTGTCAATACGGCGCGGCTTTCGCTTACTCCGGTAGTTTCGTAAACCGGCAGTGTTGCAAGAATGTCGGACAGTGTAAAATCGTCACGATATCTATACTCTTGCAATGATTTTTCACACCAGATATGGAAAAGTCCCTTCTTTAATGTACCGAATTCATCTTGAACATCGCGGATGGTCAAGAGTTTTATTATGGCAAAAAGAGTTGCCAGAGGATCGCGTACTTTGGAAGGATAGGTGATGTTTCCTCCGTTGCTGCCTTCTCCCAAGATACGTACTGAATAGCCTTCGTTACGTTTCTTTTCAGCAAGCTGAACGACGTTTGCTTCTCCTACTTCTGCACGGAAAAGTTCAATTCCGAATTTGCTGCAGATTTCATCAATGCGCATAGAAGTCGGTCCGTTGACCACTACGGCTTTTTTTCCGTATTTGGATATCACTTTTTTATACAGGCTCTTTTTTGTAGCATTTTCCTGCTTCCAGATTTCAGCGGCACTTTCTGCCATCACGCATAGTGCAAAGACTTCCTGTGCTGGAATAGTTTTTGCTTCCGGTTCATCTTCGTCATCTCCGACCCGTTCATTCCAATAGACGATGTTGCCGCGGTCTCCGTCACAGTCAGGCATATAACCGAGTAATGCATTCTTGTTGCCGTCATGCTGCATCTCATTTATGACATCCGCACAGTACTGCAAGTTTTCCGGTTCGGGAATTATTTCATGTACGATGTCCCCCGGCTGATTGTTGAACGGGTCAAATGTTATACCGAAAGAACTTATAAGCTCATTATCGATTGAAACCGTGCGTGCGGAACCATTCATGTCTGCAACTACTGCAAGCGGATGCTTCTCTAGTGATGACTTGATTGCATCAAATATAATCTGTTGCTCGTCTTTATCTTCTGTTCCAGAAATCACCGTTTTGATAAACTCCGAGTATGCTTTTAGGGCTTCACGTTTGTAGATACGTTCTTGCTCATAGATAATATTTAGAGCTGCGTCATCTACAGATGCTAAAATTTCATCAGCATGGCTTTCTGCGTCTGTCTCTGCGCATTTCTGCTTGAAAGCAACTATGAGTTTATTGCTTTCACTGGCAGGAATGACTCCGCCGTCTGAGAAACCGAATTTAATTCCGTTGTGCCCGATAGGATTATGACTTGCAGATATGTAAACAAATCCGTCTGCGCTTTTTGCATAAGCCATAATTTCCGGTGCGGCAGTTATTCCGATATAATGTACTGTGATTCCAGAATGAACCAGTCCTTTTACTACTGCGGCGGCAATGGCCTTGCCTGTCGGCCTGGTGTCTGTTCCAACAAGGAGCGTTGTATTCTTTGAATTACGTTTTTGCAACATGTACTGTGCGAACGTCTCTCCAATTAAGGCGGCGAGTCTTGTATTGGTGTTGCCAATCAGTTCGGTCTTGTCTTCAGCGTCTCCGCTTTCTGCAAAAACTTTTCTCCAGCCGGATGCTGATAGTATCATATTGTGTTCCATACGTTGTTCCTTATCGCTCGTAGGACTCCGGGAGTCCTTCAAAGCAATTAACTATTTTAATTACAGGGGAATTCGAATTAATTGAAATGTCTTTCCTATAAAAGCCAATTCCTTTATCTACGTTTCGTTCGCAACCTTCTCCGTTAACCAACATGGTGCCGAGTTTATCATATACGTTTTCGCTCCCGTTACTGGCCGCGGAGTTATACCATGCATACGCTTGACTATAATTTTTGCTGAAACCGAAGCCGTTGTAATAGCAATCGGCAGTTTTTTCCATTGCCTCTGTATTACCTAATTTTGCAGACATAAGATAATACTTTGCAGCCATTTCTTCCGAACTATTTACAATTGTTCCAGCCGTCTCGTAAGCTTTTGCCAGATTATATAGAGCTTCTGCATTTTCTGCATCTGCGGAAACTTTACGTTTTGCTGAATTTATCGCTTCGTTTACGGCATAGGACGAGAGCGTCATTTTGTCACCATAGTTCTTTTCGAGATAAAGCCTTTGGTTTTTCGCAGTTTTTATTCCTGCAGTCTCAGAAAATACGGCGAGATTATACGCAGGATCAAGATTTTCAAAATTGTCATCAAAAGTAACTGAGACGTCTGCAATTCTCTGGGCAATAAGTGCCTTGTATGATTTTATGTAACCATATTTTACCGCGTTATTAAGAGAGTCTTGTATTTCTGTCTGACCTTCAAGCCAAATGAGGTTTGAGAACGAAAGATAATAGGAATACTCGTCTTGCAATGCACAGCCTCTTGTTACATATTCTTTGCTTTCGCTGTTGTTGCCTGCTGTTTCAGCAAGAAATCCCAAGCCTTCGCCGTATCCTAATCCTGCGGCGGTTTCAAAAAGAGTCTTTGCGTCTTTTTGTCTTTTTTTTGTTCCGTATCCGTCGTAGAGACAACGCGCCTCGCAGACAATTGCCGGCGCATATTGCGGATCTTTTGACAGAACTTCCTCAATATATGGCCAAGCGTTCTTTACTTCTTTATAGGGTCTGGGATTTGCGGTTTTCATTTCATATTTTGTTTCCGCAATGTTGTCTTCCAGCAAAATCCATGCATACCAAGTTTTTTCAAAGTTTCCGCCGTTAGAAGCCCGGTTTTTGAACCAGGCGAGCGCTTCTGTTGTTGATGCGGCTTTTAATAACTCTTTATTCTTTTCGACTTCTTTCTTTTCGACTTTGTTATCAGCGGGTGTGTCACTGTCTTTTGTAGCAAGCCAATATTCCACGTCGTTTTTAAAGCGGGCGCACTGAAGAACTTGAGCATATATATCATCAATAGAAGACAATGCCTCTTGCTCCTGTGTTTCATAAAGCGGATATGTGTTAGCTGAGTCAAGGGCTTTTTTATAAAAAGCCAAACTGGCTTTTTTTCCCTTGTGATAATTCCCCAAAGACAAGTTGCAAAGCGCACTGCCTTTTGCAGCTCCTTTATTAAACCAAGCAACACTGTCTGAAGAGCCTTTAGAGCGTTCTTCGGTCAGATAATAGGCACCAAGTTCGTAGCAGGTCATTCCGTCTGGATCATTGCTTGAATCTTCATAATGCGACCGCATTTTTTCCATGTCGGCTTTTTTTGCTTCTGTTTCTTCGTAGAGAGCGTCCCTGTATTTGTAGTAGTAAAAAGACGCCATGTTTTTGTCGGTCGTTTCAAAATACCCTTCGCGGTATATTGCGGCAAGGGCTTCAAAGCCTCTTGGCTCACCATACATTGCTGCATTTGTGTAATATTCGACAGCTTTATTCAAGTCATGGAAGGGGTTTGAGTCTTTTTCGCATAAGACGGAAGAATATTCTGTTTTTGCGCAAATTTTATTTGCCCAGAAATCTCCCAAAAGCATTGCGCTTTTCGCATTATAAAGCTTTTCTGCCTCTTCAAGCAAAATTGATGCTGTTTCTATAAGAGCTGCTGCAGTCTCATCTGTTACGATGCCGTTTCCAGTGGTAAGAATATCCTGAGCAGCCATATAAAAGGCGTCTGGATATTTATATTCCATTGCTTTGTCAAGATATTTTTTTCGTTGCTCTCCAGTCTCAAGTCCTGCAAGTTTGATATAGCTTTCAGGGAACTCTTCCTTTGCTGCGTCTTCGTAGAGTTTTTGCACAGAAAGTCTCGCTGTCTCTTTATCTGCCCAGCTGCCTAATATTTCTTCTGCAAGCAGAATCTTCGCGCCTGCAAATCCTCCAGCGTACGATTTTGACGCGTAATCGCGGGAAAGCGCATGATTCTTTATAACTCCGCATTGTGTCCGCAGACATTTTGCGACAACATATTGTGCATAAGGAACAAAGTCCTTGTATTCGGGATATGCGCCGTCCGCAATGTCCAGATACCATAAATAAGAACTTTCTGGGGTTCCGTACAAATCTCTTGTACCCGGTTCGTATGTATTCTGAAGAATCAGTTCCCTATGTGAGCTCATGAGGGCTGAGAAAAACCACTGATCCATAGGGTAGAAATCTATATTTTTAGAGAGTGCTCCGTCATGTTTTTGTTTTTCCAGAAAAAAATCAACGGAATTTTCAGTATTTCTTGCAATATTAGCCTTTGACCTTGCAGACAGTTGGACTCCTGCCAAGGCGATTGTAAAGAACAATATACAGGCTTTTTTTAGTTTTAGATTCATAAGGATATTCTATTACAAATTTCTTCCATATTCAACCTTTTTCTATAATAAAGGGTTTTCTAAAGGGGTATCGGCTGAAAGTGTATTTCTCCGCCAGATATATATGCCAGTTCTGAGTATCCTGCATTTTTAGCATATTTTATGCTTTCTGCAAATGCAAAATCAAGGTTTTTGCTTATATGGGCGTCGGAGTCTATAGTTATGGGTATCCCATAGTCGTGGAGCAAAGAAAGAAAGTATGGCGAAGGATACGGTTCTGATAAAAAGCCGCGCGCCATACCTCCTGTATTTATCTCAACGATGACACCTGCTTGTGCTATTTTTTTTGCCGTTTCTTGTAACTGCTCCTTGTACCAAGCTTCGTTCTCGCAAAAAAGCTCCTGCCCCTTGTTGCGGTTCTGCATCCGTATAAGATCAGCATGTCCCAGTATGGTGAACGAGCTTTTTTCAAGCATTTCACGCTCGAGTTCAAAGTAACGGCATACGGCTTCCTTTGCGTTTCCTGCAAAGTTTTTTTGTATGCTTTCTTTAGTTTTTTCCGGCTTTCCGTCCGCCTCAAAAAAGCCGTCCGCACCAGGTACAAAGTGAACCGAACCAAGAATAAAATCCGGCTTGAAATCCTTGTATATCTCAAAGTCTGGCTTGCACAGCCCGTGAATGTAGTCTGCTTCAAAACCTAGCAAGACTTCGATTTTATCTTTGTAATTTGCCTTAAGACGGTTGATTTCACTGCAATAAGCGGCATAGTCCTGCGTTTTTATATGCCAACCGTCACTGAACGGGTACATTGCGTGGGAACTGAACCCCAGAACGTCAAATTCCATGTCGATAGCCGCCTGAAGCATTGCTTCTGCGTTTTCTTTGCCGTCACAAAATGTGCAGTGAGTGTGGTAGTTCGTTTTTTTCATAGAGAATTTTCCCAATTTCGTATTATATTTTTAAGCTTTATGAAATCCATCACCATATGACCGCGTTCGCTTTCATAAGTTTGAATATTTTTTTCTACGGCAGCCTGTTCCATCTCCTTGGCGTCATCTCGCAGCTTGTGCGCGCTTACGGCTGCGCTGCTTCCCTTGAGAGTGTGTGCGTCAAAGCGCAGCTGAGCGAAGTTTTTATTCGGTTCGTTTAGCTCATGTTTTATCTTTTCAAGAATCTTTTGCGTGCGTTCCTCGTATTCTTCCATCAAAGACTTTGCAAGCTCCTTGTCTCCGCCTGCCGTATCCATAAAGTCTGCAATATCCCAGATTTCAGATGCCGTATTGTTCATTTCCGCAAGGTTCACAATGCGCTTTGCCTCTGGAATTGAAAGAACCGTATTCCACTTTTCAAGCATTTTCTTTACGGCATCACGTTTGTAGGGTTTAATGAGGATGTCGTTTATGCCCATCTTGGTGTATTCCTTTATGTCATCAGGGTCATTGTTCGCCGTGCACGCTATGATAATCCCCTTGTATCCGTTGTTGCGCACCTCTTTTGTTGCGTCAATGCCGCTCTTTACCGGCATAAAGATGTCCATAAAGATAATGTCGATTTCAGAATGAGCGGTAATCTGGTCAACGGCCTGCTGCCCGTTTTCCGCAAGAAATACAGACGCTCCGTATTTTTCAAGGAAGGTATTGAGCAGTTTTCTGTTTACAGGGTGGTCTTCCGCAACAAGTATTCGTATTCCGTTTGCAAGAACTGAGTCCGCTTCTTTTGTTGCATTCTTTTTTATACTGCGTTCTTTCTCGTTCTGAGTGTATTCAGTCTGATTGAATATCGAGATAAGCTGTTCCCGCTTTATCGGTTTGTAAATGTATCCGTCAAAGAGGTCAAGCATCTTCATCTTTGCATCCTTGCCCATCTGGCCTTCAGCAACGGTGAGGTACAGCTTAAGAGGGGTAATGGCCTTTGACTTGCGGATGGCGCCGGCAATTGTCCAGCCGTCTATGCGCGGCATGAGCATGTTGATAAAGGCTATGGTAAAGGGCTTATGTTCTTCTGAAGTTCTTGTGAGCTTTTCCATGGTTTTCTGCCCATTTGTGGCTACGTCAATATCTTGTATGCCCATGGCACGGAGTTTTTTTACGAATGTCGAAAGGGCGAGTGTGTTCGGGTCAGCTATCAGAACCCGGGTGTTCTTGGGAATAAAAGGCAGGTCTGTTTTTTCCAAGTCAAAGTTTGTCTTTACCAACGGCAGACAGAACCAGAAATTTGAGCCGCCGGACTTGCCCTTGTTGCTCCGTACTCCTATTTTACCGCCCATGACTTCCACCAGGTTCTTGGATATGGTGAGTCCAAGTCCCGTTCCTCCGTATTTACGAGTGGTGCTTGCGTCCACCTGGTAGAAGTCCTTGAATATGAGTTGCTGTTTTCCTGGCGCTACGCCAATGCCGCTGTCTATGACCTGAAAAAAGAGGTTGTTATTCGCCTCGGAAAGCTTTACGTAGATGTAGCCCTTTGACGTGAACTTTACGGCATTCTTAACCAGATTTAGCATTATCTGCTGTACGCGCGTCGGGTCGCCAGTCACGTTGCGCTGCATGGAATAGTCTATGTCGGTAATTACTTCAAGCCCCTTGCTGAATGCATCTATACTTACAAGGTCCACGACGTGCTCCGTAAGCTCAGTCACATCAAACGGAATGCTTTCGAGCTTGAATTCCTTGGAGCGTATCTTTGTGAAGTCAAGTACATCATTTGCCAGCTGGAGCAGGACGTTTGCGCTGAATTCAATCTGGCGCACATACTCAGTCTGCTCTTTATCCAGTGCAGTGTCGTCAAGAAGCTCTGTCGTACTGATTATCGTCTGTATCGGCGTCCTGACTTCATGCAGAGTACTTGCAAGAAAACGACTGCCTGCCTCTATATCGCTGTTAGGCATTGTTATATCTCGTTTTCATCTTTAAGCACTTCAAGAGTACTTTGAATGATCGCTTCCGGTTTCTGCGGTTTGACAAGAAATCTCCGTGCACCCAGCGTAAGAGACTCCATTACGCTGTTCTTATCAGTCATCTGTGAGTAGACAATTACCGAAGCCGGGTAGTTCCTTCTCTGTAAATTTCTTAGAATGTCCATACCGTTCATGTTCGGTATCATGATATCCAGAATAATCAAATCGAACTGGTTTCCAGCCAAGTCATTCAAGAACGACACGCCGTCGCCGTATACGAATGGAGAGGCATTAATACGGTCGAACGTAGCGGCAAGTATCTTCTGCGTCACCGGGTCATCATCTATGATGGCAACACGCAGAATCTCTCCAGAATCATAAGGCTTTTGCATCGTTCCGTTATAGTCGGTAGAGAAATACAGTTCTATCTCGTTCTGCGGAACTGTGCGGTTTGCCTTTAGTACTCGCTGAATGAGCGGATCTTTGCTGTCTGAAATGGCAAAAATCTCAAGAAGGGGATTGATGACTTTGTCTATAGTGTCGACGACTTCAATGCCCGTGTATTCATCGTGTCCTTTTATCAAGTCTGCGACGAATGTTTCGTTTGTAATGATTTTGATATTTGCTTTTTTTATAATCCTGTCTTCAAGTATTGTGTCCAGCAGGAGTGTGATATTCGTCATGTCAAGAAAGCAAAGGTCTAAATTTGAAAGCATGACGACCATTTTTGGCTTGCCGATTTTGTAGTGGCTTGTAACCGCCTTTATCTTGTCCCTGAGCATGGCAATCTTGTCGCGGTTAAGGCCATCGGAGATTTCAACAAAGAGAATACTGTCATTTACGTGCAGTTCCAAGATGCTTTCCGTGTGGTCGGCCTCAAAGTTCGTTCCTAGAATTTTTCCAATTGCCTTAAAGAACTGGTCATACTTAATCGGTTTTCTGTAGTAATACTGTACTCCGAATGCCACCAGTTGGGCAATCTTCTTGCGGTCTGTGCAGTCTCCTATGGCTATGACAGGAATGGTTTTTGCATTTGGGTCATTCGATTTTTTCTCAAGAAAAGCAAGTGTCGTGTCATCCAAATCGCCTATATCAATCAGAATCAGGTCTGGAAGCAGGTTGATGAGCGTCGTATACGCGGTTCTGCTGCTGACACACTGTTCCAACTGGACTTGCTGCTGGTTCAAAGCATCTTTGAGATAGGTAAAGAATGAATGAGATGAATCAACCAAAAGCACTTGTTTCATATCTTTATTATAACCCATTTATATAGAATTTCAATGGAATTTCTGCTAATATACTTAAAGTTATACAAAGGAGGAACTC
>CAZKPZ010000004.1:46807-49013 GCA_964554745.1 uncultured Treponema sp.
GCCCCTTCAGAGCTTTCTCCCATGGCAGCCTGGAAATTCCTTAAGGCCTCCTTCTGCTCCTGGGTCAGCCGCTCCGGCACCTGTACTACAAAGGTGACATAATGGCTTCCTCTGTTGTTTTTATTGCGGACGGTTCAGAAGAAGTGGAAGCTTTGTCTCCTGTGGATTATTTGCGCCGCGGAGGGGTTGATGTGACCGTAGTCTCTGTCGGCACTGCCAGCCGGACAGTAACCATGTCTCATAAGGTCAGCGTCAATGCTGATATTACGCTTGAAGCGTATCTTTCGGGGATAGGAGACTCTTTGCCGGATGCAGTCGTAATTCCAGGGGGAATGCCTGGCGCAACGAATATCGCCGCTTCAAAGAGTGCGCTTTCCTTGATAGACGAGATGGCAAAAAACGGAAAGCTGGTGTGTTCAATTTGCGCATCTCCAGCTGTAGTTCTTTCCAAAACGAGCGCATTGAAGGCAAAGAGCTGGACCTGCTACCCCGGCATGGAAGAAAATGCCGCCGACTATCGCTCCGGGTACAAGTCAGGAACGGCTTTTGTGCATGACGGCAACCTGATAACCGGCCGCGGTCCTGGTGCGGCAGAAGAATTCTCTATGGAAATAGTAAAGACCCTCTGCGGCGAAAGCACTTATGCGAGCGTAAAGAGCGGTTCGCTGCAGAGATAAACAATCAGAATTACCGCTTGTCTTCCAACACCTTGTAGATTTCACCAATATACATGGTGTGGAAGTCATCTTTCTTGTAATTCTGGTTCAAGACTTTTTCTTCGGTAAAGCAGAAAGGGTCAAAAGGCTGGGCGTAAAGCTTGCTGCAAAAGAGCACCAGACGAGCCTGCTTTATCCACGGCGTTCCGTTAAGATAGTCAACGTCAAGTTTCGCCTTGCTGAATTTGTCTCCGTCGCGTCCTGAATGGCTGCCGCAAAAATCCAAGGCAGACTTATATTTCTGCGGCAAGACACTCAGCGAGAACGTGTCAGTCTTGTCGATGATTTCTTTTGTATAGCGGGTCGGGCGCAAATAGATGGTTGCAACCGGCTTGTTCCACAAAACGCCAACGCCTCCCCAGCTTGCCGTCATGGTGTTTACTCTTCCGGTGGTGATTTTTCCTTCCGCATCAATGCTTTTTTCACAAGCGGTAACAAGAAGCCAGTCTTTGCCAATCATTGTAAAGGCATTGTCTTTAATTGCTTCTGGTCTGATTGATTTTAACATGTTATACCTAAAGTAAAGAAAGGATGAAAAAAGAAACTGTATAAAGAAGTGGAGATGACCGGACTTGAACCGGTTACCTCTTGCATGCCATGCAAGCGCTCTAGCCAGATGAGCTACACCCCCAAGTAAGATGATTTATTCTATTATAAATCGGGGCTTTTCGTCAAGCCCCGGATTGGTGAAAAATTAAAAAAAAACAAAATTATTTCAGATTGGCAACAAAGCTGTCTATAAACTGGTCAACCTGTTCAAGTCCGTTGTTTTCCTCCGGCAAAGAGAACAGCTCTCCCTCGCCGGAAGCTGGATTGTTCAGTACAATCTGCTTTTTGCTCAGCAGGTAGCCTTCCAGCATGTTTTTTATTCCTGAACAGAACCATTGCGTGGTACTGTCCAGTCCGTACGGGCGGATTTTTATCTTAGCGAATGTCTCAAGGGACTTGAACACAAGCTTTGACTGTGCAAAAATCTTTTTGTCTTCACGGCTGGTAATATCATACGCCTCTTTGCAGAAATACTTCTGGCTTTCCACAAAAGTGTAGATTTGAAAGAGCGGCGTCTTTTCGTGCATCTTGAAGTAGCGGTTCACGATTCCCTTCAGGACTACTTCCGGCGGATATTTCTTTGAGACAGCGTCAATGTCTTTTGGCGTGAAAGTAACTGCAGCCAGATATTCAGAGCAGGAGGCAAAAGTCTGCTTTACCAAATCTTCACGGCTTTCAAAGTGGTTGTACAAGGACGCTTTCTTTATACCCACTTTGTCGGCAATATCCTTCAGACTGGTAGAGCCTGTTGAGCGCATAAAAGACTCGTCCAGAAGCGCGCGTATTATATCGTCTTTTGTTACTTTCAGCCCCATCTTTTACTCCGTTTCTGAATACAGTTCTTTTCCCATGGCGTATAGCGTAAGAGTCGTTACTTTGGAGTCTTGATACGGAACAGTGACTTTTCCGCCGTCATGATTAAAAGAAGCGATGATTGCAGT
>CAZKPZ010000005.1:0-48781 GCA_964554745.1 uncultured Treponema sp.
CGAACTATCTATCAAGTCGCCTTGTTGCAACGGATTATTCGGCTTGAATACAGCTCAATACAATTTGCAAATTATTTGCAAATTTATATGTATTCCGCTATACTATGCGCTATGAGACCTGACGAATACAAAACTAGATGCGGAATGTTGATTTTAGATTTCTTAAAGAACAGTCAGAATAAATCCGTGTCTGCAAAAGAAATAGCTCAGCATCTTGCCCAAAAAGGAGAGCCGGCGAATATTACGACTGTTTACAGACGGTTGGAAAAGTTAGTTTCAGAAAAAAAACTTCTCTCCCATTCCTCTGAGAACGGCAAAACCATACTTTATCAATATACTGAAGCGAATCCAGCGTGTCTGGAACATATTCACTTTCAGTGTACCGCTTGCCGAAAGATTTTTCACCTTGACTGCGATGCTGAACGGGAGTTTATCAATCATATTGAAAAAAAACATGGACTCAAAATAGATTTTTCAAAAACCGTCCTTCATGGACTCTGCGCTGACTGTTCAAAAAAAAATCTTCTGCAAGCAGAGACTTTAACCGGCTCGTAAAGTACTAAGCCTAGTACTTTTTGTCAATTTATTCTATACTTACTGCACTTGAGGAAAAACATGTCATTTGATTTAAATGCAATTTACAAAGAACGAAGAAGAAAGGTCTGCAGCTATCTTAAAGAACACAATCTTGCTGCAGTTGTATTTGAGGACAGCGAGTCCTGCCGCGACGTTTCCATACGATACTTAACAGGACATCCCGGCGATGCAGTCCTAGTTCTGACGGCAAAAGGAACGGCAACACTTTGCCCCTGGGACGAGAATCTTGCAAAAGAAAAAGCGCACATCGAAAATATTGTTCCGTACACAAACTTTGAGCGGACTAATACAAAAGCTGTCTGCGGTATTTTACAATCAGACGGGACAAGTCTCGGCAAAGTCGCGCTTTCGCCGGCAACAAGCCACATTCTTTTTGAGAAATACAGCGCCTCATTAAAAGACTATGAGGTGGAATGCAAAGAAGGTTCCGCACATGAGTATGTATCTTCTTTGCGTGCGGTAAAGGACGAATACGAAATCGCATGCACAAAAAAAGCGGCGGCAATAACCGATTCAATGACGGTCTACATTGCGGAGAACGTAAAGAACGGCAAACTGCAGAACGAAACAGACGTTGCTCTGTATATAGAACGCGAGCTCAGGGCGCAGGGCTGCGAAAAAACAAGCTTTGACACCCTTGCCGCAGGTCCTTCCCGCTCATTTGCAATACACGCATTCCCCGGCTACACGAACGGTTCATGGGGAACACAGGGACTTTCGATTCTTGACTACGGAGTCTGCTACGAAGGATACGCAAGCGACTGTACTATTACGATTGCAAAAGGGCCGCTTTCCAAGGAGCAGGGAAATCTGTTGGATTTAGTGCAAAAGGCTGCAGATGAATGTCTTAAGCTTTACCTGCCAGGCAAGCCTCTGCACGATGCGTCCGCCATGGCTGATACGATATTCGCCCAAGCAGGGCTTACCATGCCGCACAGTCTGGGACACGGAACAGGGCTAGAAATCCACGAAGCGCCCTATGTTAGCATGCGTACCCCTATGGACAAATTATTCATGCCCGGCAACATAGTGACCTTGGAGCCGGGACTATACAGTCCGACTCTCGGCGGAACAAGGCTTGAAAACGATGTTCTCATAACCGAAAGCGGAAATGAAGTCCTGACCCATTCAAAGATTTTCAGAATATAAAAGCATTCCGAAAAGCTATTTTCGAACTTCCACACTGCCGTCTGCGTGAGCAACAAAGGCGACAGGGTGGATTTTTGTAAAGAAGCCGCACTCCACCACACCGGTGATTGCGTCAATCTTGTCTTCCATTTCTGCAGGATTAACAGGAGCTTCCCAGAGACAATCCAAAATCATATTGCCGTTGTCCGTAATGACAGGCCCTGCCTTGCGCACGCCTTCGCGTAGCTTTGCCTTTGCGCCAAGTTTTTCAAGCGCCTGCGTAACAGGAATCCGGGCGTCGCCGATGACTTCTACCGGCAGGGCAAAGCCTGTACCGTGGCTCTTTACCACTTTTGACTCGTCTGCAACAACGGCAAAGAAAGACGCATTGTACTCTGTGATTTTTTCACGCAAGAGAGCGGCTCCGCCACCCTTGATGAGTGAATTTTCAGGACCTATCTCATCAGCTCCGTCTATCGCCAAGTCGAGTTTTCCGCCGATTACCTTGTCGTTAAGGGTATAAACAGGAATTCCGTATTCTTCGCACGCCAGTTGTGTCTGAAAACTTGTAACAACAGCCTTTATGTCTTTGAGCGTACCGTCTGCAATTCTTTCAGCAACACGCTTTACCGCAGGCATAGCAGTGGACCCTGTTCCCAAGCCGATTTTCATTCCGCTGAAAATCTTACCTTCTTTTATAAGCGTGTCTACTGCCGTTGTCGCAGCAAGCACTTTCTGCTCATCTTTAGAAATACCCATTGTAATTACCTCGTATATAAATTAGTATTTTTCGCCTGTATACAATTCAAACTGTTCATAGCCCTGAAAGCGCAGCATGTCATAGCCGTTGCAAACCTTACAGCCGGCTTCACTGGCACGCTGCATAATCGGGGTAGCCGAAGGAATATAAACAACGTCAAAAACCATTTCTTTACCCGTAAAATCATAAAAGAAAAGCGGATCATTCTCAGACGATGAAGGCGGCTGACAGTTCATACCGACTGAAGTTGTCTGAATTATAAGGTCAGAATACTTTTTTAGGAATTTAACAGTCTTGTTCACTTCCGGGCTTTCGGAAGAAAGACCTGAGTACTCAAAATCGTATTTTTCAGCCAAGTCCTTTGCCTTTGAAACTGTGCGGTTGAACACGCAGGCCTTAGCCTTTAATTCTTTTACCGCATAGGCAATAGCCTTAGATACGCCGCCTGCCCCGATTATAGAGACTTTCCATCCCTTCAAGTCTTTTGTTCCTGTAAAGTTCAGTACTGCCTGTGTAAAACCTGTAACATCTGTATTATAGGCATACCACATGCCGTTCTTTTTGATTAAGGTATTGCTCGCACCTATTTTTGCAACTTTTTCATCCGTCTGGGAAACGCACTTCAATACGGCTTCCTTATGGGGAACTGTAACAGAAAGCCCGCGGATATCTACGGCATCAGCAAAGTCGACGGCTTCTTTTACGTTGTCTGTCTTGACTGGTATATAGACAGCATTTATGTTATGCCCCTTATAGCCGGAATTATGAAGCATCGGGCTTGAAGTCGCGGTAAGCGGCCAGCCTGTTATGCCAAACACTTTTGTCATCTCGTTTATTGTCGAAAAATGATATATTCCGTGTAAAGTCTTCGGGGCAACCTGCGAAAGCTTTGCAAGGTCATTGCTGGATTCCTCCGGTGAAACGAAGGTCAGATAGTTCTTGAGCTTTGCCGCAAGAATTCTTGAAGGCACACCAAGAGGTCCCATCGCAATCAAAATATGGTTATTGTCTTTAAGTTTAGCTGCTTCCAAGAACAAATCGGTAACATCATTCAAACTGTGTGGCATAAATGCGATTTTGGGAATCTCATAACCGGTGGTGCGAAGGCTTTCCAAGCGCTGCATCAAATTGGGCACAGGCTTATTCATATCATGCACGCTGCGGATTATCTTAGTGCCGAATGCAAGAGCCGCATCCTGCAGACTGGGAACATGAAAGTCTTCCTCAAAGTCCACGTATTCAAAATTCTTTGACATATCGGAGTCCGCAAAAGAAAGTGCGCGAGCAAACAAAATAGTGCGCCCCGCTTCGCCTTCCTTGAACTTTCCGCCGTCTATAGTCCGTCTGAGAGTAAGAAGGCACGGCAAGCCTGCCATAGCCGGAAAGCGGCGCAAATAGAGACGCTCATCGCTCGAAAGAAAATCGCCCCGCAACTCGACAATATCAACAAAACTCCGGTACTTGTCTACTATCGCCAAATCTTCTTCAAGAGTTTTTCCGGTAAGGGTTAAACATATTTTCGGACGTTCCATATAGTTCCTGCTTTAAAAGAATTTCAAAAACTATAGCATATCTAAAGACATTGATAAATAGGAAAGCCGCCGTATTTCTTATTTTTTCACAATCGTGGCGCTGAGCGTTTCAGTCCTGTCGCCCAAGGTTACATCACATAAAACCTTGGCTGCATCGTAATCCGGGAACGTTGCACGAACGAACTGTCCATCCCCCTCTGGAGAATCATACAGGAACTCCTGTGAAGAACTTTCTGAAACCGCTCCGTCGCTGTCTATAACCTTATACGCAACAGTAAAAGACTGCTGCTTGTATGGACCTCTATGAGCTCTCTTGGTCTTGTATGACGGTCGAATCTCAAGACTGGCAAAAACCTGGTCTTGGAACGAAAACGCCGAAAGGTCGCAGAACATTCCGTTAATTATAGCTTCATTAGACTTACCGCCTAAGAAACTCAGCGCAAACACCAGTCCTATGCACATCATCATGCCGGTAAAAATTGCGCGGTTCGCCTTTGTTGCGACAAGTACGCGGAACAGCCCCCTCTTAGGCAGGTTCTTTCCCTGTGCCAAATCTTTCAGCTTTTCGTCGCTATAATACTGGCGGAATTCCCCGCGTTTATGATAAAAAACAAGAGGCTCTTCTCCCTCTGCATAACCGTCCACAGTATTCGGAGTATCATCGTTCATAAAACAGCACCTCTTGGCATCACAGCAGCCTCTCAAAAACGAATGCTCAAAGCCCTTTATTTATTCACAACAGACTGAATCAAAGAGTCTGTACGCCACCACACGACACGGGCATTCTCATCATTCACCAGCAGGGCAGACAGAATGCCAGTATCACTTAAATCAAAAGAATAGTACAGTAATTTTTTTCTGTCGCAGGTCAGCTTTCGGCGCAAAATGCGCTGACCATCGCCCTGTATAATCTCCAAATCAAAACCTGAGTCCGTGTTTACAATAAAGAACAGCCAGCCGCTTTCCGTTACGCCGAGAAAGTCATAGGGAATCTCATAATGCTCATTTGAAAAGCCCTCTGTTACCTGCTCGCTGTTCGGCAGTATTTCCACCGGGTCACCGTACGTTCCGCTCTCCACATCCAGCGAATACACCCTGGAACTCAAATAATCCACTCCAGACTGCAGACGGCTTGACTCATCTATATGATTAGCATAATAGTCAATATCCAAGTAGAGAACCCTTGAATTATAGTCCGGAATAATGGCTGTCACATTAGAAAAAGTATCTTTTTCCTCTGCATGAAAAGGGTTGGGAACAGTTCCTGCCATTACAGGAACTTGATAGAGCAAATAGCCGTCGGTGGAAAACCAATAGATGTAGTATCCCTCAGACGAATAGCTCACAACGATAAGCTCGTTCGCCTTGTTTGTGTACACACCCTTTATATACGGGAATGGAGTGCCGCCCGGCCCCTGCTGACCTATGTAGTCAAGGAATTTGCCATTTGAATCAAAGCGCAGGACTATCTGGCTCAAGACAAGTTTTTTCTTATTATCCTGCTCCTGGCGGTCAAGAGGAAGTTTGTCCACAACATATAGATATTTTCTGGAATCCACAGTTATATAGGAAAGGTCGTTAAAGGCATATTCCACGGCTTTTCTGGTAGCTTCCTTGATGTCCTGCCCTGACGCGTACGAAGGAGACGCATTGAACTCCGGATTGTAGTAAAAGGTCATCAAGTCGCCGAAACTGTTCATCTGCATAATTTTACGTGCTTCGCCGTTCAGAATGTAGAAAAAGCCGTCCCGCATCACAAGGGAAGTATTGATACCGCCGACATTCCTCAAGTCAAACAGATTAAGCTGGTCTTCAAAATTCCCGTATTGCAGCTTAAAAACCTCTTTTTCTTCTATAGAAGAGACAGTCTTATTGTCTTTACAGGAGAGAAAAAACACAGAAGCGGACAGAAAAACAGAAAAGGTGAGGAAAAAGCCCCTAATTTTCATACTATTAAAGGATAAAGAATCAAAGGCTTATTGTCAATGATGATAAAAAAAGATATAGTATCTACCATTATGTTCGACAAGATATTGACCTTCTTTTTCGGATCCCAGAACGAAAGGGATGTAAAGGCCTTGCAGCCGGTAGTGGCACAGATTGAGGCAAAAGAGCCTTGGGCTAAAGCGTTTAAAGACGAGGATTTTCCTAAGCAGACAAAAGTCTTTAAGGATAGATTGGCTAACGGAGAGACATTAGACGACATTCTCCCCGAAGCATTTGCTCTTGCACGTGAAGCAGCATACAGGGTATTGGGCGAAAGAGCCTACCCGGTACAGCTTATGGGTTCTCTCGTCCTTCACTCCGGCCGTATAACAGAAATGAAGACCGGTGAAGGCAAGACACTTATGTGTACGTGCGCAGTCTACCTCAACTCACTTTCCGGCAAAGGCGTGCACGTCGTTACAGTAAACGACTATCTTGCCGAACGCGACTCCCAATGGATGGGCCGTGTCTACCAGTTCCTCGGTCAGAGCGTAGGCTGTATCTTGGGCAACATGGACAATGACCAGAGACGCAAGGCATACGACTGCGACATCACCTACGGAACTAACAACGAATTCGGATTCGACTACCTGCGCGACAACATGCAGGTTGACCTCGACAGAAAAGTTCAGCGTGGATTCAACTTCTGCGTTGTTGACGAAATCGACTCAATTCTTATCGATGAAGCCAGAACACCTCTTATTATCTCAGGTCAGGGCGAAGACGACACATACAAGTATCACGAGGTAGACAAATACGTTGACATGTTTACCGAAATGAAGAAGGACCCCAAGACAAACGACTATCCGGACGAAGTGGACATGACTCCGGAAGAGCGGGCGGCACTTGAGGGCGACTACAAGGTAGACGAAAAGAGCAAGCGCATCTCGTTCACCGACAAGGGAATGAACAAGATTGACGATATTCTCCACCAGCATCATCTTATCACCGATGACAGCACAGTCTTTGACGAACAGAACTTTGAATATGTGCACTACTTTACCCAGGCAATCAGGGCACATGTGCTCTATCATAACGATGTCGACTACGTAGTAAAGGACAATCAGGTTCAGATAGTAGATGAGTTCACCGGGCGCATTCTCGAAGGAAGACGCTACGGCGACGGCTTGCACCAGGCCATTGAGGCAAAAGAGCACATCAAGATTGCCCAGCGCAACAGAACTCTTGCTACGATTACGTTCCAGAACTTCTTCCGCATGTACGACAAGCTTTCCGGTATGACCGGTACTGCCGCGACGGAAGCAGTTGAGTTCAGCAAGATTTACGACCTTGACGTAGTAGCAATTCCTACAAACAAGCCTGTCGCACGTAAGGACGAAGACGATGAAGTCTATCTGAACGAAAGCGACAAATGGAACGCCATTGTAAAAGAAGTTGACGAATGCCACAAGAAAGGCCAGCCTGTTCTTATCGGTACAGTCTCAGTAGAAAAGTCAGAGCATCTTTCCGCCCTGCTTACGCGGCACGGAATCCGCCATGAAGTCTTGAACGCAAAGAACCACGCGCGCGAAGCCCTTATCATTGCAGAGGCAGGTGCAAAGGGTGCTGTAACAGTCGCCACGAACATGGCCGGACGCGGTACAGACATCAAGCTCGGCGGAAACCCGGAGATGCGTGCCCGCAAGCGTGCCGGAACAGAAGCTACAGAAGAGCAGTACAAGGCTGCGCTCGAAATAGAAAAGGAACAGTGGAAGAAGGATTATGAAGAAGTAAAAAATCTGGGCGGACTGTACGTAATAGGCAGCGAGCGCCACGAGTCCCGCCGCATCGACAACCAGTTGCGCGGACGTTCCGGCCGTCAGGGCGACCCGGGACGCAGCAAGTTCTACATTTCCATGGACGATGACCTCATGAGACTGTTCGGCGGCGAGCGCATGAAGAAGCTCATGACCAGGGTCGGAATGGAACCGGGAGAGCCTATAAACCACCCATGGCTGAACAAGTCCATCGAAAAAGCTCAGAAGAAGGTCGAAGAGCGCAATTTTGAAATCCGTAAGAACCTCTTGGACTACGATGACGTTCTTAACCAGCAGCGCTCATTCATCTATGAGCAGCGTGACGATATCCTTGCCGACGAAAACCTTGACAAGCGCGTTATGTCTAACGCCGCTGACACCGTTAAAGAGATGTTTGACGAGTATGAGCAGGAATCCCGGCACAGCAAGGGCGGAAACGCAAAGAGCGCCCTCGTTGACAAGATTCGAGACACCTTCGGGCAGATTACTCCGTACGAACGCCTTACAGTTGACGGCGTGACAGCCATGTTGCAGGACGACCTTACGCAAAAGGAGCTGTTGGTAGGCAAGGAACCGTTCAACATGTTCATCCGTTACCAGTACATCCAGCTCATCGACAAGAAATGGCTCGACCAGCTTGAATTCCTTGACGGACTCCGCGAGGCAGTCTACCTGCGCTCTTACGGCAGCAAGAACCCTCTCACCGAATACAAGATTGACGGATTCAACGCATTTGACTCAATGCTCGAAGAGATTCGCAATAGAGTCGCAAGCCGCATCTTCAAAGTAAAGATTCAGCTGCGCTCTGCGGACGAGATGCCGGTGCGCCGCTCCGTAATGCAGAATATGACCGCCCAGCACGAGGAAGCACAGTCTGCAATATCCGCCTCTGCCCAGCAGGCTCAGTCAGCATTCAACGCCCGCTCATCACAGCAGGCGGCAGAACACTCCGCCATGAGGTCCGGCCGCCAGGGGCAGAGCGTAACAGTTGTCCGCACTATGCCTAAAGTCGGTCGTAATGACCCTTGTCCATGTGGTTCCGGCAAAAAATATAAGAATTGTCACGGCAGAATGGCGTGACCATATTGCTGCGACAACTCGCAATATGTTGTAAATTGCTGCGAGAAAACGAGCGGCTACCTAGTCACGGCAGAATGGCTTAAGGCAATTTTTCAGAAGTTACTGTTTTTTTGAAATTTTAATATAGACAAGCCACTTTTTGAGGACTATACTTAGAAGAGAGAGTATAGTCCTTTTTTTTTGGATGGCAGACATGGAAATTGACCCGGATGCAATAAACCTTGCACTTCACCGTTTTTTCCTCAACGAATACAGTGTAAAAGGACTCATAACAGACGAAGACCAAAAGTACATTTCTCTAATCGCCCCCACACTGGACATCGCCCTTGTTGAACTCACAAGATACAAGAATTTGAGCAGCGAGCACGCAGGAGCAGGCAAGGAAAGCAACAAACTGTATTTTTCAGGCGAAATTGCAGACAAAGGAGACGGAATCATAATACGAGAAGTGATGGCAGACGGTTCAGTGCTGACTATGTCGGCATACCACCCTCAGAATACGGACTGGAAGGAAGGGATACAATTATACGTACGGCATTTTCTGACGGCGCTCCTAATCATCAAAGGACGCTACCTTCTGACAGAGCAAGTCAGCTACGCCACAAACTATGACCTGCAGTTCGGGATTCACAGCCAGAACTATGCGATGAAGTTAATGACCATTCTGATACAGAAAAATGAAATTGAACAGTATACCGGCATTTTCTTTAACATACGCAACATGGCCGGAATCAACGCCTTACTGGGGAGGGAACAGGGCACTATAGTCCTCCACTCCTATATAAAGAAAATACAGGACTGCCTAGGCGAAAATGAGACAGTATGGCGCATAGGCGGAGACAACTTTGGAGCAATAATACACCGGACACATTTACCCTGCGTCACAGAACTTTTGCAAGGCGCAGACATATTCTTTAGCGACACACAGAACGACCGGGTAAGGATTTCATCATGGGCGGGATTATATAACATAGACTCTAAAGTCAAAACCTGCTTTGAGATAATGGACGCAATCTCTGCTTCCATGTATATAGCAGAGAATTCACTGCGAATCCCCCTGCTCTTCTATGATGAGCGTACTATCAGAATGGTTGAACACAGCAAGAAGATAGAAACGTCATTTGAAGACGCACTCAGGAATAACGAATTCACGGCCTATTACCAGCCGAAAGTCTCACTCAAAACCTACACGCTTACCGGTGCGGAATCCCTGTGCCGCTGGCAAAAGGAAAACGGCATTGTTCCGCCTGATTCTTTCATTCCGATTCTTGAGCGGAGCAAAAAAATCTGCAACCTGGACTTCTATATGTTGGAGAAAGTCTGCACGGACTTGCAGCACTGGATTGAACAAAACTTAGAGCCGGTACGGGTCAGCGTCAATTTTTCGCGCAAGCATTTGGGAAATGCTGACTTTGTGCGCCATGTCCTGAGCATTCTGGATGCCCACAGAGTTCCGCACAATATGATTATCGCCGAATTTACGGAGACTACTAATGCGGCGGATTTTGAGCGCCTTAAGGAAGTTGTTGCGGAGCTGAGGGACAACGGCATAGAAGTTTCTGTCGATGACTTCGGTATGGGCTATTCATCAATGAGCCTCATAAGAGACGTGCAGTTCAATGAACTTAAGATTGACAAAAGCTTTCTTGAAGGTTCGCAGGAAAACAGTTCCCGCAAGCACATCATGATGAAACACGTTATCGGCATGGCAAACGAACTGGGTATGTCCGTCATAACAGAAGGCGTTGAGACAACTGAACAAATAGAAATGCTTAAGGAACTCGGCTGCTTCTACGGGCAAGGATTCTTCTTTGACAGGCCGCTCCCCTACGAGCAGTTTTCGCAAAGACTGAAAAGCAAAAACTATAATTAAAACCGGAGTGTATAACTTATGGAAACTAAAAGACCTCGAGGCAGAGAGACTCACGTAACAAACAACAGTAGCGGTGTACACAAAAGAGGCAGCGGACTGGGAACAGGTCCTGTCGGTTCATCAGGCGGTTATGGTAAGTACGGTAACTCAAACGGCAGTTCCGGCGGCGGACATAAAAAGGCAGGCACCAGAGCGGCCTTTGGCGGAGGCGGAAGTATCCTGGTGATACTGCTGATGCTTCTTTTAAGCGGCAAAGGCAACTCACTGCTGGGTATATTGGGCACACTGCTCGGTTCTTCGGCAGCAAATTCCTCTTACGAAGAGACTGGCAGCGGAAGTCAGTCTGACCCGCTAAGCTCGGCGCTCGGCGGACTTTCAGAAATATTGGGCGGCGCCGTAGCCCCAGCCATCGGAGGCTCTTCGTCAAGCGCAGGAGCCGCCACGTCATATTCAAGAATCGACACATCCGTAGCATTCGGTTCCCGCGCAAAATACACAAACATTGTCGGTAACGGCGATGACACCGTAACAATCATGGTCTACATGTGCGGAACGGACCTTGAGTCACGCAACGGAATGGCCTCCAGTGACTTAAGCGAAATGGCAAAGGCTTCGCTGAGCGACAAAATCAACCTTCTGGTTTACACCGGCGGCTGCAAATCATGGCGCACATCGGGAATTTCCAACTCAAACAACCAGATTTACCAGGTGACAGGGGGCAGTCTTAAGCGGCTTGTCTCAAACGACGGCTCAAAAGTAATGACAGACCCGGACACCCTTTCCGCCTATATAAAGTGGTGCAAAAAGAACTACCCTGCCGACCGCTACGAACTGATATTCTGGGATCACGGCGGCGGAAGCGTCTCCGGCTACGGCTATGACGAAAAGAACCCAAGAAGCGGCTCCATGACACTGGCCGGAATCAACAAGGCTCTTAAGGCCGGCGGCGTAAAATTTGACTTTGTGGGCTTTGACGCATGCCTTATGGCAACCGCAGAAACAGCCCTCATGCTCGACAAATACGCCGACTACATGATAGCCTCAGAAGAAACAGAACCTGGAATCGGCTGGTACTACACCAACTGGCTCAATCAGTTAAGCAAGAACACATCGCTTTCCACACTGGAAATCGGCAAGTCAATTACCGATGACTTTGTTGCAAAGTGCAATGAACGGTGCCCGGGGCAGAAAACGACACTTTCTGTAATCGACTTGGCGGAATTCTCAAATACCGTGCCTTCAAAGCTTACGGCATTCTCAAAGTCTCTAACCAAGATGATTTCCTCAACAAGCGGCGGCGATGCCTACAAAACAGTCTCCGATGCCCGCTACAGTACACGGGAATTCGCGCAGAGCAATCATATCGACCAGATTGACCTGACTGCATTCTGCAAGAATTTCGACAGCAGCGAGGCAAACGCCCTTGCCAAAGCATTACAAAGCTCCGTCAAGTACAATAAAACGTCGTCAAACATGACCAATGCCTACGGCGTTTCCATTTACTTCCCCTATCAGAAGACATCCAGCGTAGAAAAAGCCTGTGACACCTACGAAGCAATCGGCATGGACGACAGCTACTCAGACTGCATCCGGGCATTCGCAGGCAAAGAGCAGAGCGGTCAAATCCCGTCTTCTTCTGGAGGAAGCTCCCTGGACTCCCTCTTGGGCGCGCTCTTATCGCTTCCGGGCAAGTCAATGGGAGCATCCGGCTTTGACGGCAGCGCACTGGTATGGAAAAAAACTTCTGACAATCATTATATCTTGGACTTGCCGAAATCCCAGTGGGACTTGGTGCACTCCATAGATCAAAACATGTTCTATGATGACGGAGAAGGCTATGTAGACTTAGGTCTGGACAACAACTTCGACTGGACAAACGACGGCGGACTCATTGCGAACACAGACAGAACCTGGCTTGCAATCAACGGCCAGGTCGTCGCCTACTACCATGTAGACACTGTTGAAAACGGCGATAACTATACAATAACCGGCAGAGTTCCTGCACTGCTGAACGGCGAGCGTGTGAACCTGTGGCTTGTGTTCGACAACGCGAATCCATACGGCTATATCGCAGGAGCAGCCCGCGACTACGAAAAGGAAGGCGTTGAAGTTGTGGCAAAGAACCTCACCGAGCTAAAGGCCGGAGACAAACTGGACTTTTTGTGTGACTACTATAACTACAACGGCGACTATGAAGACAGTTATTTCTTAGGCGAGCAGATGACTGTAAGCAGCACGATGGAAATCAGCAATGTAGACGTAGGCCGCGGCAAAGTAAGGCTCTTGTATCGCTTTACAGACTATTACAACCAGGCCTACTGGAGCAAATACATAGAATTATAGGCAATATAAGCAACAGCGGCCTTTCACGTCAGTTGAAAGGCTTTCACTCCCTTTATAACGTACGTTAACACGGCATCGTAACGTACGTTAACGCGGCTTTACAACGTACGTTAATGCGGCATCGTAAGCTACGTTAACACGCCTTTACAACGTACGTTATTGCGCCAATTCCACGATAGCCTTGCGGAAAACGAGGTCTTCTTTTGCAGACTGGCTGGATTCCTTAAAAGACGAATCCTGCTCCATCGCCTGTGAAATATCGCTGACGGCCTGTTCCGCATTACGCCGCTCATAGCCCATGTTCACCAGGGCATTGACTACATCGGCATAGGCGGACTTTTCGGCAGAGCGAGATGAGGAAGTCTTGCCGTTGTCATCAAGGGCTTCAAGAGAAAGCTTGCCCTTAAGCTGCAAAAGCATCTTGGCGGCAGTCTTTTTGCCTACTCCCGGAACTTTCTGCAGGGCTTCAAGGTTTTCATCATCAAGAAAAGACACCAGCTGTGCCGGGGTGACGTTCCCCATGATTTTAAGGGCGCCCTTCGGGCCTATTCCGTCAACCTTAAGCAAGTCAAAGAAAAGGGAGCGCTCCGTCTCGCTTGCAAAGCCATAGAGCACCATAAGGGCATCTGTATGCTGCATCCAGGTGTACACCTTGCCGCACTCACCCACCGGCGGCAATTCCTGAATGCTTGACTCCGGGATACTGATATCCCATTCTATTCCATGGGTATTGATATATACTTTCTGAGGAAATTTACCGGTAATTATTCCTGTAAGACTGTTGAACATACCGGCTACTATAACAAAAAACGGCTATTTGTAACAGTCCATAAGGGCTATAAAGTTGCTCAGCTTAGAATCCGCCGTAGACAGCGTTTTAAGCGCCGGCTCATGCAGAAAATCGTCCATATTGCCCCAGTTCTTTACAATAGCAGGGCTTAAGGACTTGATGTCAACCAAAAGCTCCTTGATTTTGGCAAGTATTGCATGCAGCTTGCCCATTCCCTCAGCAAGCTGCTGCTCGAACTGCTTGTTTACGGCATCTACCTCTTCTTTGAGTTTGTCTGCCGCATCGGAAAGCTTATGTGCCATGTTCAAAAGCGTAGAGAGCTTGTAGCCGGTCGGGAAGCCCATGCCAAGCTGCATGTCCAGCCGCATAATCTCCTCGTCCGCCTCCAGCATCTGATGATACATTGCAGAAAAATCCGCAGAATAGTCATTGCCGTCTATCTGGGCACGAACCGTAAAAATCTTTACAAAGTCCATCAGCTCCTTGCGCAGATAACAATCTGCCAATGCGTGGAAAAATCGAACCTGCTCGCATTTTGAATAGTGAATGCAATCCTCTTCATCGGTTTGCACTTCTGCAAGGCGGGCAGACGCGTCCGCCGTATAGTTCTGCAGTTCAGAAATTATGTCCGTGCCGAACACCATCTGCATCTGGCTTTCAAGCTTTTCTGTCTTCTTCTGGATGTTAATCTCTTCAAGGTTTTCATCCAGAGTCTGCTTGAAATTGTCAAGATACGCAGAAACGATATTCTCTGTCGGGAAGTCAGAAGGAAGGACATATTCAATGTTGTTAAAAACGAGTTTTCCAAAATTCGTCAGCACGCGCAGGGTGTTCATCGTTAAAAGAGAGTCATACATGGCCAGATAGCGGTTCATGTCTACCTGCCTGTAGCCCGGCAATGCGGACAAGAAGGTCATCACGTCTGACCAGTCTGCCACGACGAGCAATTTAGAAGCGGCAGTAAGAAAGTCAGAAATGAACTCCTCTACATACTTTTTGTCTACAGACAGAAAGGTCATCCGCAGCTGAAAGTTGTTCTCTTCCAGATTGGGCGCAAACTGTCGTAACAGCGCATAATAGTCAAGCGTGCAAAAATCCTTAAGTACAATCACCGCATTGTACATGGCGTTTACCTTGTCAGCCACTTCTGCAGAAAAGACTTTCCTTAAGGTCTCGAACTGATTGTTAGTGTCGGTTTTGAGCTGATTGAATTCGATTGCCTTGCCACGCTTATTGAGGGAATCCTTTTCAAGCAGGGAGCATATCTTAAGGATTTTTTCGTCCATAAAATGGGTAAGACAGGCATTGGCATAGTATTTGTTGTCGTTCTGAGACAAAAAGAATTCTCTCAGCTGACCGATGGCGGCATAAATATCGTAAAGCTCATTCGCAAAACTGGGAAGCACCTTTTCATGGTTAAGATTGTAGAATCGATAGCCTGCCTTGTTAAGCTGTTTCTGAGCTTCTTTTAGTGCTTTTCGCTGAGGATTGGAAGACCTTCCGAGTATAAAATCAAGGATAAAGCTAAAAAAACTCTGCTTACTTTCAGTTTGTCCGTTTCCATCCGCCATATTATACTATTATCTATTAAAAAGGCGCTGTTGTCAAACTTTTTATACCCGGGTAAAAGCCGCCTGCAAAATAGTATTCTGCAGACGGCAGATTGCTATTCCTTCCAAGGGAAGATGAAAGACTTCCAGTGACGGGGGCCAAGAATCTTTTTGTCATTGGCAATAAGGTCTTGCCAAGGAACATCCCGCCGTTCCTTCGGAGTCAAGTCAGGATTCACCTCGTACCAGTCATATTTGTAAAGGCGCAGGCGCAGTCCTTCCGTGCACGTGATGGTGATGGTTGCAGAACCGTTCAGGATACCGACAGTAAAAATCATAACAAGAATGTTCACTAGGTTCATTAAGCCCATGCCGAGAGTGAAACACAGATTGTCAAAAAAGAGTATATAGCATTTCTTGAGGCACTTTGTGAAGTTGTTATGCATAATACTGCGGATAGGCACAAAATACTGCAATGAAAACACGGTGATGAACACGAACCAAAAGACCAAGGACATCATCAAAAGCCCCAGCATAGAGCCTCTGGAACCGTCCGCAGGAACCCAGACGTGGAAATAATACGGAATGCTGACCAGCGCGATGCAAAGAACAAGCGCGACATACAAGCCCAAGAACACTCCGTCTTTGAGCGACGGCAGAATATTCTTAAAGAACTTGCCAATCTTGGGTCCTTCAAAGCTTGCAATCTTAAGGGCATTCTCTCCTTCCGCAATAATCAGAGTGCAGACAAGGCAGCAGGCAAATACTAACGCCAGCAGAGAAACAAGATTCTTTGCGCCCTCCCCGCCCGGCAGCCCTCCAGTAATGGCAACAAGAAAAAAGGCAAGCGCAGAAGCAAGCGTAATAAAAATATTGACAATCATCGTATGGAAGAGGTTGTCCCATACATCACAGAAATTCTTTTTAATAAAAAATATGAACATAGTGTATAGAATATTCGTTTTCTTTAATGTAGTCAATTGAGATTGTCCGCAAAGTCTGTTACAATCTTTGAATATGGAATATTGCGAATCTTCTGTACTTACACTTATTTCTCATATACACACCATCTCGGCGGATTTTACCAACAGACGACTGGCTGTAAGCAAAGAAGGCAATTTTGTTTCATCGCACGGATACATTCTTTATATGCTCTCGCAAAAAGAAACTATGACCATGGGAGAAGTTTCAGAAGCCATAAACCGCAATAAATCCACAACGACGGCACTGATAAAAAAGCTGCAGGAAGTGGGACTTATCCAGATTGAAATTTCAAAAGACGACAGCAGGAAAAAATATATATCACTGACAGCAAAGGGCAAAAAATTCAATACACTTACGGCATCTATTTCCACACAGCTGCTCGAAACGTGCTACAAGGATTTTACAGAAGAAGAAAAAAAAGAATTAGTAAGACTGCTGCTCAAGATGAACAAAAATATCGAAGAAAAAAATTAAAACAGCCATGCGGTATAAACACGACAGCGGCTCCCCCTTTAAGGGATTAAAAGGGAGTGCCGCTGTTGTGTTGTGTTTTATTTTTTATTGTTGTAGTTATCCAACTGAGACTGCAGGTCCCGTATGATTTTTTCTATTCCGGCATTCTTAAGGTCTCTGCGGAAGTCCGCGACATAGGCTTCAGGATTGTCCACCTTGCCGTAACAGATTTTTCCCATGTAGTGCCCCCAGACATCGCTGACTGCGGTAAGCTCCTTGGAAATATTGTCAAAGCTCCAGATTACCTGGCCATACGGATACGGAATCTTTTTGGTGTTGTATTCCGCACTGATTTTATCGAACATATCCCAGGCACCTTTCTCATCACGGATTTCAAGTTTGTCGTTGCGTCCCCACCAGTAGTTTGTGGTTATTCCGTCAGTCGTACTATTATACGAGGCAGGTCGCGCGCGTTTGCCGGCAGGAGTCTTTCTCCACTGCACACCCTCGATTCCGTAGTTCATAAGATAGTAGCACTGCGGATCATTGCGGATAAGGTCGTAGACCATAAGCGCACGCTCAGGGTTCGCTGACGCTGCTGAAATCGCCATTGCGCCGTGGGTAATCGTCATTTCTGTGATATTGCCGCTTTCTTTTCCAAACCAGAAGAACTGGCAGTCAGAGCCGGGAATATTCTCGTCAAGTTCAGGGCGTACTTCTGTATACCATGTCTGTGTGTGGTGCGCTTCTACTGCGGTCAGGCCTTTCTTGAAATTGCCGCGGCTGTCTGCGTGGTCAGTGCGGTTCAGGACATTTTCCGGCCAGACGTGCATATTATCCCATTCTTTCATCAGCTTGGCATATTCAATAAGCTCGTTCCCCTCGTAATATGGAGAATAGACTTTCTTTAAGTCTCCCTTACGGACTCCAAAAAGATTGCCTGTAGTGATTCCCTCAAGCTCAACAAAGTCGGACTTGGAGCGGATATAGCCGAACGCCTGATATGTGTCGGTACCGCCGGCGCTGTCCCAGAGTGTCATGGACGGATAGGTAGTCCTCAAGTATTTAAAGTACGTGGTCATGTCTTCCCATGAATTAACGCCTGAGCTAAGACCGGCAGCCTTTGCCCAGTCCCCGCGGTACATAAAGCCGTGATTAATCCACTGCGCATAATTGTCTTCAGGCAAAAGATAAATCTTTCCGTCAGAGCGGCACATATCCCAGTGCTCACTTGAAACTGACTCATACGTAAGCGGAGCATACGTTTTAACCATCTCGTCGTCCATGCCAAGGAAAGTGCCGTTCTTGGCATTCTGCCAGGCATCAAGCCAGTCAGAGGCGGTACCCACCAAGTCAATCTCTCCGTCAAGCTGAGAAAGCTCTGTGTTGTATTTTACAAGATAGTCGCTCCACGGAATATAGTAAATCTGAAGCTCCGCGTTCACCTTTTCCGTAAGGATTTCGTTGAGTTTCTTGAGCATCTTTTCTGTTGCCCCGTTCGTAGGCCGGTCGCCTGTTGTCATATAGGTAATTATGACGTGACGCGATGTATCGATACCCTTTGAGGATGCCCCGTTCTTTGATTTTTTCAAGAATGAGCAGGACGTCAAGGCAAAGGCAGAAAGAAGTGCGCTTGCAGAGAATATTGATTTGATAAGAAACGAATGTTTTAATTTCATAAACACCTTCTATAAGTTATGCAGAATATCTTTAGGCGGACATCAGACCTTAAAGCGGTCTACCTGACCTGCGATGTCCGCGATGGAACTTTCCATTCTGCTTGCAATATCAGTAAGCTCCTTACCGGTCTCACCGATTATGGCAGCACCTTCTTCCATCTCATTCATACTCTGTTTCATTGCAGCGGTGGCTTCCTGAAGCTGCTGCACCTCGTCAAGAATAACCTTGTTGCCCTGGGACATCTCAGACGAAGCGGTACGAACTTCCGCGGTACTGTCATTCATTGAATCCAGCGCCTTGCTGATTTGTCTTGAACCTGTCGTCTGCTCATGCATGGCTTCCTTAATCTGGTTCACCAAGGAATCAGTCTCTTTTATGCCGTCCGTAACAGCACGGAATGCGCTGCTTGACTGCTCCGAAGAATCCACGACATCAGTGATTGACTCTCTGATTTTCTTAAGCTGAGAACCAATTGTCTTTGACTGCCCGCTTGAAGTTTCTGAAAGCTTGCGGATTTCATCGGCAACAACAGAGAATCCGCGCCCGGCTTCTCCTGCATGGGCGGCCTCGATTGCGGCGTTCATTGCAAGGAGATTCGTCTGGCGGGCAATGCCTGCAATTGCGGTATTCGCTTCCTGCAGCATGGCAGACTCTTCTTCAATCAAAGAAATCTTGCGCACCATCTCTTCCTGAATCTTTCCGCCTGTCTCAGCCCTGCTTTCCAGCAGCTCAAAAGAAGACGCCATCTTTTCTATAGAACCGTTTACAGAGTTGATGTTTCCTATCATCTCCTCAACTGCGGATGCAGCTTCGGTAACGCCCTCCGACTGCAAGCTGATCATGTGCTCCAGCGACTGAATGTTAGACGCTATCTCGTTTACGGCACTTGCAGTCTGGTCAACACCCTTTGTCTGCGTGTTGATTTTGTCATTCATGGTCGCGATTCCGCTCAGAATAGACTTAATTGAATGGGCGGTCTCATCGCTCTGCGCATGCAAGTCGATTCCCGCAGCAGAAAGCATTTCCTTGGAATGCTTGAGCTTTGCGACAATTCCATGCAAGTTTTCGGTGAAGGTATTGAATCCATCTACCACCGAACCTATTTCGTTATTTGTTGTCTTGACCAGACGCTTAGTCAGGTCAGCTTCTCCGCCGGCGATATTGTTGATTCCCCTGTTCACTTCCTGCAGAGGCTTGAGCAGACGGTGGGTAACAGAGCCGATTGTCAAAAGCATAACAATCATTATCAGCAAGGAAATAAACACCATGATGTTGGTAATAGAGCGGTATGTCGCATGAACCTGGCTGTCTGCAATCTCAAAGGCAAAACTCCACGGAGTTGCGGAAACAGGAGTGTAAGACAGAAGCTTCTTGCCGCCGCCGTACTTTATCCACGTGCTTCCGCTCTTACCGCCGCACATCTGGGCAGCAGCATCGCGCAAGTCCCCGGCAGAAGAGTGCAGGAAGTTTTCTTTCATCACAATCGAAATATCGGGATGCTGCATTACCGTTCCGTCTCCAGCCAAAAGCCAGCCGCTTCCGGTCTTGCCAAGCTGAATATTCGCAACAGTCTTCTGAATCGTGTCAATTCCAAGAACCCCCGCAAAGAAGCCGAGGATACTGCCTCTGACCTTAACCAAGCAGCACACGTGTATGATAGCCTGCTGGGTAACAGGGTCGCGCGTAGGGTTATCAACATACTGATAGCGACCTTCTTTTATAAGCGCCCTGTAATAATCAGTAGAGGAAACATCTTCTTCTTTGCCGGTATCGCTATAGGCAATTCCGTCCGGCGTACAGAAAAAAACAGAGTTAAACTGCGGAGAACGGCGGTCTGAACGGGCGGAAATCCACTTTATAATTTTATCAGAGTCGCCTTCCTGAACAACATCCGACTGGACATACGTCCTTATCTCCTTTAGATATGTGCTTATCTTATTTGTTATTGCAAGCGAATAAGCTTTTGTTATCTGCTCGCAGTCAGTCGTATAAGAAACTTTCATGGAGTTTCTCATCATAACGGCTACTATTGCCACCAAAATGAAATTAAGCACGAAAAGCAGAATTCCAATAAGTAAGTTTAAAGTGACAACGATGTTCTTTTTTTTCTTTTCCTTAAACGAGAACATGATTCCCCCTTAATAGTTTGCAAACGTTTTCATATTAAACTGTTTGCAAACTAAAATCAAGAGAAAGATAAAGTTTGACATCAAACTATTGACATTATTTCGTTATCAAACTATATTCTTGCAAGAGGTAGTAAACAAATGAAAAAAATCTTTCTGGCAGCCGCACTTATAGCATTTATTTTAACAGGCTGCGCCAATAACAAAAAAACAAAGGCTCCGTCCATTGCGGTGTTTATTCCGGGAATCATGGCGGACTCCCCCACTTATGCACACGTGGCGCAGGGCGTACAGGCAGCTGTTGAGGAACACAATGCCTCGATTGCAAATGAAAGTGACAGGGCACAGCTTTATATCATGGAGGCAGGAACGAACCAAGCGGAATGGTCGCCAAAACTTACATCACTTGCGGCAACAGGTTTGTATGACGTTATAATCTCATCAAATCCTTCTATGCCCGAAATAGCAGAACCGATTGCAAAGCAGTTTCCGTCACAAAAGTTCATCTTTCTGGATGCGGCGCTTGAGGGCAATCAGCAGATTTATACAATAAGCTATAATCAGAGAGACCAGTCCTACATTTCAGGATATATGGCCGGACTATTCTCAAAGACCCATAAAGTAGGACTTATTGCGGCACAAGAATACCCGATTATGAACAATATATTGTATCCGTATTTTGCAAAAGGAGCCGAGGATGCCTGCAGCGGAACAAGCGCTGACTTCCGCGTCGTGGGAAACTGGTATGACGCATCTAAAGGAGCGGAAATCGCAACTGCGATGTATAAAGACGGTATTGACGTAATTCTGCCTATCTGCGGAGGAGCCGCACAGGGAGTCATATCCACAGCCCGCGAACGTGGCACTCATATTGTCTGGTTCGACGAAAACGGATTCAAAAAAGCACCAGGAGTCATCATCTCCTGCTGTATGACAAAACAGGACAAAGCAGCCAAAGAGACTACTGCTGAATATCTGGCAGGCAAAACTCCCTGGGGAACAGTTCGCTCTGTCGGCCTGAGGGAAGGATATACAGAATTTTTTGACAGTGACGAAAACTATATTAAGTATGTAAATGAAGAAATCCGTGCTAAAATGGAAAAGCTTATTTCAGTGCTAAAAGACGGAACTCTTGTTCTGCCGCAAAAGCTGAACTAATTTTAGACAATAAATGGATATTCAGACACATAGACTTACAAAAAAATATCTTCTGAAAACCGCCCTTGACTCTGTATCCGTTATATTCAGGGGCGGGCAGATTCATGCACTTGTAGGAGAAAATGGAGCCGGCAAGTCAACTCTTGCGGCACTGCTTTCCGGTAATACAGACGCAAGTTCCGGAACGATTCTTCTTGACAACCGGCAAATAAAATTTAATTCGGCTTCTGACGCGCTCAAGAACGGAATCGTCCTGGTACATCAGCGGCCGATGCTTTCTGAGCGTCTTACAGTTGCAGAAAACATTTTGCTCAAGGTACAAAAAGGATTCTTTATCCGCAAACCTTCAGAAGAACTTCTGGCGCTACGCGACTTCTGGTGTCCGGAAGTTAATATATCTTCCTATATAAAGGACTTAGGTGGAAACCAGCGCTTTTATGCGTCACTGCTCGGGTCACTGCTGCGTAAGCCGCAATGCCTTATTCTAGACGAACCGTCAGCATTCCTTTCTCCCGAAGAGCGAAAAGTGCTGTACAAAAACCTTCGGCAACTTGCACAAGGCGGTTGCTGTATCATTGTAATTACACACAGTCGTTCCGAAGCGCTATCATATCCAGATACAATTGCTTTATTAAATGAAGGCAAACTGGTAAAACAGTTTTCAAGCCGTGATGAATACAAGACATACACAGAAAGCATTGCTACAAAAAGCGTTTCCACAGGAATGAACTTTTCAACACAATCCGCCTCTCCCTGTCTTTCGGTACAAGGTCTTGAAGCACGTCCGCAAAACAAACCGATACTTCTTGACTCAAACATCGAAATTTGCTACGGAGAAATCACCGCAATAACAGGAGCAAAAGAAGCCGCCATAGAGACATTGGAAGACTGCATCACAGGAATGAATACCGAATCCCAGAGGGGAACCGCACTATTCTATGCAAAAAACGGCAGCAAGACAAAGCTGCGGTTAGACAAGGGTGATTTGACGGCAGCATTCCTGCGAAAGCACAAGGGTGCCATCGTTCCGTCAGACAAAGCATACCGCGCTTCAAACCCAGATATCACAGTGCTCGAAATGCTCTGCGCCTATACAGAAAAAAACACCGTGGAAACGGCCGAAGCTCTTATAAAAAAAGCGGACGTGAACATACACCCAGACGAAAAAGTATCGTCTCTGAGCGGCGGAATGCTGCAGCGCCTTATATTGGAAAGGGAACTTGCCACAAACCCCGACTTTATGATATTGTGCAACCCCATGCACGGACTGGACATAGAAACACAAAGCAAGACATGCAGAAAGCTAACCCAAGCAGCGGAGTCTGGAACTGCCATATTGATAATCGGCGCAGAAGATTTTCCGCTGACGCTCTGCTCCAAAGTCTACAGCCTGGAAAGTGGAGAAATCAAGCTTTCTTTTGCAAAGCAGGGGACGGTAAAGCAATGAAAGACAGAGTAGCAAAAAGCATAAACATGTATGCTCTGATTCCGCCGTCTGCAGGAATCGCAGTCTGTGTAATCTTGATTTTGCTCTTTGCAAAAAATCCGGCAAGTACTCTCACAAGTCTTTTTTCCGGTAACTTTTCTTCAGTCTACTATTTTGGCTCCATGTTGAATACGGCCACTTTTCTGATGATAGCAGGAACTGGCTCCGCCATATCGATTAAAAGCGGCAACATGAACTTAGGAGGAGAAGGTCAAGTCTACTTGGGAGGCTTTACAGGCTGCCTGCTGCTGAATACGCTTCAGACCCCGGTTCCGCTTACTTGGCTCATCGCCTTTATTGCGGCAATGAGTGCCGGTGCGGCGACAGCATGTCTTTCCGCGCTTCTAAAAGAACTTAGGGGCGCGCGCGCGCTGCTCACCAGTTTTTTAGTCTCGTCCGCCACAATTCCGATTATAGACGGCTTAATCACGGCAAGCAAAAGCAAGAGCGGTACAAACATGCTCGCACTGCCCTACATACAAGACAGCTTCAAACTGCCGCAGCTTCTTCCGCCCTCCCCGTTCAACATAAGTTTTTTTGCAGGACTCATAATCTGCGTACTGGCCTGGTACACACTGTTCATGACATATTCCGGGCGGAAGCTGCAGCTGTGGGGAACAGCTCCGCTTTTTGCTCGCTACTGCGGATATAATTCCACGGTTGCGTCATTTACATCACTCGCCGTATCAGGCGCATTACATGCCGCGGCAGGATTCTTTGCAGTAACAGGAACCTACTACACCTGCCACAAAGACTTTTACGTAAACATGGGCTGGAACGCGCTGAACACAGCCTTGATTTCCTCATCAAATCCGCTCAAGATAATTCCTGTCGCCCTGATTCTTTCATGGCTTTTTACCAGCGCCTCGCGAGTCTCGCTTACACAGGGCTTTGATTTTGACATAGCAGGAATCGTGCAGGGCGTAATACTGTTTTCCATAGCAATTGCCTTTGCATCAGCAAAAAGGACTAAGAAATGATTTCTGTCATAATGATTGCAGCACCACTTCTGGTTGTAACAATGGGTGCGCTTATAAGCGAATATGCCGGACGCATGGCAATGTTTTTGGAATACATAATAAACCTAGGGGCATTCTTCTGCTATGCATTCACCCTTGCCACAGGCAGCGCCGCGGCAGGCACAATGCTTTCAATATGCAGCTGCACGCTGATGGTCGCAGTCATGGAACGGGCAGCAAGCCACTTTAAGGCAAATATGTTCTTAATCTCCCTTGCAATGAACATGCTTTTCGGCTCGCTCGCAACTCTATTTTCATTCTTGCTGTTCAAGACAAGAGGCGTGCTCTACAGCGACGCATTCAAATTCGATGCGGCATCCATGAGACTTTACACAAGCATTGCGTGCTACGCATTTGCCATACTGCAGCTTGCCCTGCTCCGCTTTACCGTACCGGGGCTTATCCTGCGCGTGAGCGGCAGTGACGGCGATATGCTTTTGTCACAGGGAATAAACGTCTCACGGTACAAAATGATGTCTTGGATTATTGCCGCGGCGGACGGAGCGCTTTGCGGCTGCTGCCTTGCGCTCAGACTTTCTTCATACGTGCCGGGACTTTCCAGCGGACGCGGTTGGATTGCCCTTGCCGCAGTCTTTCTGGGGCGCAAGAAGCCCGCACTCTGCGTGGCGGCGGCATTTGTGTTTGCCCTCTCTGAATGGACATCCACAAATATCCAGAACATAGACGCGTTCAAAAATATCCCCACATCAATTCTGCTTGCCTTGCCCTACCTGCTTTCTATACTGCTTATCTTGCTTTCAGGGAGAAAAAATGACTGAACCTTACTGCCCGGAATGCGAACTCAGAGAATTGCAGTCCAAGATTACCAGACAAAGCATAGAAGAAAGTGTTTCTAAGATGGCCTTCGTAAAGGGAATCAATACGCCGGCAGCAGAATACGAACGGCGGCTTTCAATCTGCATGGACTGCCCGTCACTGCGCTCGCAGATTATGTGCGCGGAATGCGGCACGTACGTTGCCTACCGCGCTAGAATTCTCTCTGCAAAATGCCCGTCAGCAGATGGAGACAAGTGGGCAAAAAAATAGCTGACGGCATCTTTTCCGTCAGCTATATCCTGCGTCGTAAAACTTCTATTTTACCATCCCCAGCCTGTTGAACGGCCAGAAACGCAGACTTGCCTTGCCCAGAATACGGTTCTTGCCGACGAACTGCGGAGCCATATTCGAATAATAGCTGAATGAATAGCTGTCGTATGCAGTCAGCGGCTTGAGTTCCTGCTCGTAACTGTGGCGCATGTCAAGCGAATTATAGCGGTTGTCCCCCATCATAAAATAATTGTCATCTGGAATATAATTGTCATCCCCTGCAGGGAACACAGGCATATTGCGCTGATCCAGATGCTGAATATAATTGTTCAGCGACTCCGCGTCTGCCATACATTCAGAAATAACACTGTCATTCTTGATTTCAATAGAAGACGTTCCGCAGTTGATTAGCTCCGCAGTCCGCACAATGATTCTTCCGGCTGCAAGTTTAATAAGCAGATTCAGCCTAAAGCATGAGTCAGTATACAAGTCGCCGCCCACAAATGATTTTCCGGTAAGCGCAGATGTGCTTTCGCTGTACAACGACAAATCACCCAAGTCCTTGCTCCAGTCATTCATAAAAGAGGCAAACCATGCAGCTCCGCCGTCAGCCGTCAGCAGCTTGATGGTATTCTCATAAATATTCACAAAGAAACGATACTCGTACATATCGCTTTGTGAAAAGACAGAATCCAAAACAATAGCGCCGTGCTCACCGCGATAAAGAGAGGTAAACTTCCGTGCAAGCGACTCGCACTCATCCTTTGCCTGCTTCAAATCCAGCTCGCGGCGCCTCCGCTCAACACCGAGCGTATTGTCAACTTCCTGTTCAGAAAGCGGAATCCACTGCACTTTTGCCTTCACCGCAGACGGCAGTCCGTTAAGACTCCACGCAGCCCAGGAAGCATCCTGACTGACCGGAGCAAAATCAGCGTCCGCCTTTGTGCGTGCGTAAAGAGTGCCGTCCATGAGCATAAGCTGCTCCCCAGGAAGACCTACAATTCTTTTTACCAGAGGATCCGCCTTAAGCTCACCGTTTTCGTCAGTATTGGTTTTTACCAGCGTAAGTGTCAGCATATAGAGGAACTGTGACATAAAGGTCTTTACTTCGCTCTTGCGGTCATCGCTGTAATGCGGATTACGGAACACAACAATGTCACCCCGCTTAAAGCTCTGCACATACGGCAGACCGACATTGCTCAACGGAAACTTAGGCCCTGCAAGCGTCTTAAAAACGGCGACCCGGTCCTTTATCAAGAATGTGGGCACCATGGACTCTGAAGGAATCTCATAAAGCTGAAAGAGAAAAATATTAAGCAGAATAATCGTGAATACCGCCTGGACGAGGGCGTCTATCCACTCCAGAGTCTCTATTCCAAGACGCTTAAAAAAGCTTTTTTCCCAGGAAGGCTTCTTTATAGAACAAAGATACTTGTACCATTCCTCATTCACAGCAGCAAGCTTCTTACCGCTCAAGATACCCAGAATCAGGAAGGTAAAAACACACAAAGCCAGCCATACAAAACAGGTGACCAAGTCAACAATATAGGGCAAGCCAGATTTTCCGGCGCGGCGCATAACAAAAGCCGCGATGAAAACAAAGGGTTCATATTGAAAAATACGGATTACCGCAGCCAATATCCTGTATTCGCCGCGCTTCATCAACCGGATATACGAAAAATACCCCATGAACAGAGTGAAGAGCAGAGAAATAAAAAACGCACAAGTAGAAATATCCGGCGATGCAGGAATATTCAATAATGTAAAAAGCAGCGCAAGCGCAAGATTAATCTTAATCAGCTTCCCGAGTTTATTCATAGCGCCATTATAGCGAATAGCAAAAGTTAGCTCAATCAGTCGAAGACGTTTCCATAATGGAACTGTCAAAGCTGTCTGCCCTGCCCTCCCACATTTTCCGGCCGTTCTTCATCAGAAGAATCGTATCACTCATCATTTTAGCCTCGTTCAAGTCATGAGTCACCATTATCGACGTAAAACCGAATTTCTTCTGCATGGCGACAATTTCAGAAGCGAGCTTCTTTCTGAGCGGCGTATCCATTGCGCTCAGCGGCTCATCCAGAAGCACGAGCTTAGGCTTCACGATAAGCGTGCGTGCCAGAGCGACACGCTGGGCTTCGCCTCCGCTTAGAGTTTCCGGGTAGCGTGTCGCAAAGTCCTGCATGTTGAACAGCTTAAGGAATTCACAGGCTTCCTTGCGCGCATCCCTACGGCTCCAGCCCCGGCAGCAAAGTCCGTACGCAACATTGTCCTGCACAGTCATATTCAGAAAGAGCGAACCGTTCTGAAACACCAGGCCGCAGTCGCGCTTGCCGGGTGCAAGATTCGTTATGTCCGTTCCGTCAAGGACAATCTTAGGCTTACCCTGAGAGTCGCATTTTAACAGTCCTGCTATAATCCGCAGGACAGTTGACTTTCCGCTGCCGCTTGGCCCCACGATGCTTGTCATCGTAGCCTTTTGCGCCGAAAGAGAGATGTCCACCGTTACATCGCCGATACCGTCAGGAGAACGCCATTCCTTATATATGCCGGAACAATCAAGATATGCCATTATCAGTACCTCCCGTCTTAAGCCGCTTTGAAAGCAAAAAAGAAATCATGCACACCGCTCCCAGTACAATGCCGGAGACACAGGCCTGGGCAAAGCGGTAGCTGCCTGCCAGCCGGTAGGTATACAAGGCAAGGGTATCAAACTTATGAACCGAAAGCACAAGCGGCAATGTCGCATCCCCTGCGCTCGTAGCAAAGCAAAAGCCCAAGGAACTTAAGATGCCGTTCCTGCAGTACGGCAGCACGACACGAAAGACCGCATCAGTTCGTGACGGGGCAAGGCTGAACGCCGCATCCAGCGTATTGTCCGGAATCCGTGCCAGATGCGGATAGAGCTGCCTGAACGCAAGCGGCCACGACAAGGCGGTTTCCGCCAGAACCAGCAGCAAAGGGTTTCCACGGCGAACCAGCATTGACATTCCAAGCCCCATGACTACAGAAGAAACCGACAGCGGGAAAAGCGGCAGCGTACGGAAAAATGAATTTTCCCTAAAGCGCGAAAGGCGCAGAAAAACCGCATAGAACAGAGCCACCGCTGTACACAGAACACTCATGGCCAGGGCAGTGCCGAACGTATTCTTGAGCGCCGTAAAAAAAGACTTCGTTGTAAGAACTTTTGCCCAGACAGAAAGCGAAAAAGCCTTGTTTCCGCCTGTCCGCACGGTAAAAGAGCCTAAGACAATCGAAAGCAGCGGAAACACAAAAAATACAAAGACAAAGAGCAGCAACACAATAAGGGGAACAGCGTCTTTTCGTGTCAAGGCGGCGCAAGAGCTGCGCTCACCTTCAAACGAGACACCTTTCTGCTTTATGCCGCGGTTCTCAAAAATACTTATTCCCAAAAGAGCGGCAAAGGCACAGGAAGTTTCAACCACGGCAAGAAGCGCCGCCGACCTAAAGTTCAGCACACTCCGCCCCGCATGGTAAATAGCCACTTCCAGCGTCGTTCCGCCGGTTGAGCCTAACAGCAGAACCATCATAAAAGAAAAAAAGCAGTAGACAAAGACGACAATCGCGCCCGAAATTACGGAATTCAGCAGCTGAACAAGAGTCACGTCAAAAAAGACCTTACGCTCGCTCGCCCCCAAAAGACGGGCGCTGTCTTCCTGCTCTGTATTCAAATTGCGCCAGACAGAAGCGACAGAAGCCATTACTATAGGAAAATTATAAAACCCCTGTGCAAGAACAAGCCCGGTAAATGAATACAAAAAAGTCAGCACAGGTTCCTGCCGTCTTAAGACCAGCATAAGGAATCTGTTTATAAAACCGGACATACCGAACGTAGATATATAGCCGAGCGCCACGATAAGGGCGGGCACACAGAGCGGAACAACAGAAAAGGCTTCCAGCAGCCTGCGGCCGAAAAAACGCTTGTGAGAAATATAATATGCGGCAGGAATCCCTATTGCAACAGCCACCAGCGTAGAGCACAGAGACTCCGCAAACGTATAGCCGATTATCTTAAGCAACTGTAAAGCGCTATAGCTCTGAGAAGTACAGCCCTTAAAAATAAATAAAGGCGAAAGGGTCTTTGCCAAAGGTGTTACAAAGGCAAAGACCGTTACCATACATAGCAAAAAAACACAGCCTGCGGTACAGCGCTGCAGGGCATGAATTCTAAGCGCCCTGCAGCCAGTTGCGTCAGCAGCCGTCCTAGAGAACAATCTCATTCAGAAACAATGCTGATTGCCGTTGCCAGAGCCTTGTCAGTCTCTGCCTTAGAAGCCTGCAACGTCTTTGACGGAATCGGAGCCGCCTCGGTATAGCTTTGAGGCATATCAACTGCTTTGTTCACAGGGTACATCCACTGGGTAAGAGGCAATGTCTCCTGCGCTTCTTTTGAGATAAAGAAATCCATGAATTTCTTTGCGCCCTCTTTATTCGGCGCGCCCTTTATAAGACCGTAGCCCTCAATCTGCTCAACGTGACCCTGTGCGAACAGCAGAGCCTTGTAGCGGTAGTTCTTGTCGTACTCCACGTTGTAGGCAGGGCTTGTGGTGTAGCTTATAACAAGCGGCGCCTCGCCCTCAAGGAACATTCCCCAGCCTTCGCTCCAGCCGGAAGTCATAGTCAGAATGTTCGGCTTGAGAGAGCGCCAGTAGCTGTCAACCTTGTTGCCGAACACAGCCGCAGTCCAGGAAAGAAAGCCGAGTCCCGGTGTGGACGTGCGCGGATCCATGAGGATTATCTTCTTTTTATAGATATCCTTGGTCAAATCCTCAAGACTCTCCGGAGCCGGCAGTTTGCTCTGCGTGTCAAAAATCATGGCAAAGTGGCTGTAGTCAAAAGGCGTCAGCAGATAGTCGCCGCCCAGCGCAGCTTCAAGTTCCGCAGGAACAACCTGCCTTGCGTCCTTAGGCGTGTACGGCTCAAGAATAGCCGCCTCGCGCGCCTGGTCAACAAGATTGTTGTCAATGCCAATAATCACGTCTGCCTGTGGCGAATCCTTTTCCAATACGGCTTTATTGAACGCCTGTATCGCGTCTCCGCAATCCACCAAGGTGAGCGTCAGGCCTGTTTTTTGCTTAAAGCGTTTGCAAAGCTCCGGGCCTGGTCCCCATTCGCCGGCAAAACTGTCATAGGTGTAGACCACGACTTCCTGCTTGCGCGCATCTGAAATCTGAGCTGATTTTTTAGAAGATTTTTTTCCAAATGACCAACTGACCGTCATTGCAGCAAAGGACACAACTGCCGCCGCAACAAAAAATAATTTAGTTATGTTTTTTTTCATAACTTCCTCCGCCGGTACTAACCGGATCAGGTTCTGCGGGTATAATCTCAGACTGGCAGGCGGCAAACTCCGACCTTCAGTCACCCCGGTAGATAGGGATTATAATCAATACGCTCCTTTTGTCAAGCCACAATAACGTAGCTTACGATGCCGCGTTAACGTACGTTGTAATGCCTCTTTAACGTACGTTCCAATGTTGCTTTAACGTACGTTGCAACGTCGCTTTAACGTACGTTACAGTGCCGTGTTAACGTACGTATCGATGTCGTGTTAAGGCGCGGAATGCATATGACATAATCCACAATTCAAAGAAAAACCACCGCGTTTAAAAGTATTTATGTAACAATTCTGCGCTCCGATTATTTTAAATAATAGGTGGATTTTAAAATACAAGGGGTTTTTTATGAAAAACAGCAAAAAAATTACTAGCGTTATTATTTCTTTTATTTTTGGAACACTTGCATTCAGCCAGACTTTTTACGTTGCAGTAAAAACAGCGAATGTAAAGGCCAAGGATTCCAATTCCTCTAAGACCGTCGCATCCGTATCTTATGGTGACGCGGTTACCGTCGTTGACGAGGGCACAAAGTGGACTCAGGTAAAACTCAGCAACGGCACCACCGGCTGGCTCAACAGCTCCTCTCTCTCAAAGCGCAAGATTGTTGCCTCAAGTAAAGTTTCCACAGACGCAAAGGAAATTGCTCTTGCCGGAAAAGGCTTTGGAGACGGAATCAGCGCAGAAAGCGACAGCAAGGGAAACTACAGTGCTGTAGACGCTGTTGAAAAGAATTCGGTGACAGAAAAAGAAAACACCGCGTTCAAGACAAATGGCGGATTAAAGGTAGCTGACTAATGAATCTTTCTATGAATAAAAAATTCTCACTTATCTGCGCAGGGCTTTGCTGTGTACTGCTGTCTTTATCCTCCTGCGAAAGCACAAGCATGAAATCCAAAATCAAAGACTTTTCGGACAAGATGGACGAAAAGAACGAGCAGCGGATAGCAGCAAACAAGGAAAAAGTCGACAAAAGCCGCGAGGCTATCGCCAAATCAAAGGAAGGCATCTCTCCTGAGCAGGAATACATAATCGGACGCAGTGTGGCGGCCAAAGTCTTAAGCAACTATAAGCTCTACAACAATAAGGAAGCTACGAAATACGTTAATGAAATTTGTACTGCAATAACGTCCTCTTCTGATATGCCCACTCTGTACAACGGCTATGTCGTAGGAATTCTGGACAGCAAAGAAATCAACGCCATTTCAACGCCCGGCGGACATATACTTGTTACGAAGGGGCTGCTTGAGTGCGCGTCTTCGGAGGATGCGGTGGCGGCTGTTCTTGCCCACGAAATTGCCCACATACAGCTCAGGCACGCTGCAAAGGCAATAGAAGCGAGCCGCTCTATCCAGGCGATGAAAAGCATCGCCGAGGTTGCCTCTTTTGCAGTGACCGGCGGAAGGGCAAAAGAAGAATTAGAGCAAGTTGCAGATGAAACATACACAGCCATCAGCATAACTGGTTATTCCAAGTCACAGGAGTATCAGGCAGACCAGAAAGCCGTAACACTTATGGATGATGCGGGATATAATCCACAGGCTCTTAAAGACATGCTGACAGTCTTGCAGGAAAAGGAAAGCACGCAGACCGAGGGTATGGTAAAAACTCACCCGAGCGCAAAGTCAAGACTGTTCCAGGTTAAGGGATATATCAGAAACGCCACGTTCGGCGGCAAGAAATACAACGAAAGCAGCAGAACTGCCCGCTTTAACGCCGTAAAAAAATCACTATAAATAACCAATTCTGAAACTGCAGGGCAGTTTTTCTGTCACTGCAGTTTCAGATGCTTTTTACAATACGCAGATTGGCTCGAATGTGTCAGCCTTGAGTGACGCACCGCCAATCAAGCCGCCGTCGATGTCAGGCTGGGCAAGCAAATCCTTTGCGTTAGAAGCCTTCATTGAACCGCCGTACTGGATGATTGTCTCATCAGCAACCTTCTGATTGTAGAGCTTTGCAATGTAGCCGCGGACGAACTTGTGGATTGCTTCGGCATCATCAGGAGTTGCAGTCTTTCCTGTTCCAATAGCCCAGACCGGCTCATAAGCGATGGTGACCTTCTTCATCTGCTCTTCGCTTACACCGGCAAGGTCGGCAGAAAGCTGGAATGCGCAGACCTGCTCGGCGTTACCGGCCTCGCGGTCAGCAAGAAGCTCTCCGATGCAGAGAACGACCTCAAGTCCCTGCTCCAAAGCGCGGCGAACCTTCTTGTTGATAAGCTCGTCGCTCTCGCCAATCTCATGTCTTCTTTCGCTGTGGCCAAGAATAACAACCTGAACACCAATGTCCTTAAGCATTTCGGCAGAAACTTCGCCAGTGTGGGCACCGTTACCTGTAGCAGCCATGTCCTGAGCGCCAAGAAGAATGTTGCTGCCCTTGAGCACCTGTGCAACAGCGTCAAGGTATACGAACGGAACGCCGACCATGTATTTGTTCGGCTTTCCCTTAAGAGAAGCAACCAAGTCCTGGGCAAGCTTTACTGATTCAGCCTTGCTCAAGTTCATTTTCCAGTTTCCTGCGATATAATGTGTTCTAGACATATACTACAAACTCCTATAAAAATTTTGATTTATTTTACAACATTAACCAATGATTTTCAACGAGGCATTCACAAATCAGTTATTTTTTCCGATAAAGAAAAGAGGAAACTTATATGGCAGATAATGAAAATCAAAACTCTCGCGATGAACTAAACCGCATCTTCACAGTTTTTGACAATGTAAAAGAAGACAACGCAAAAAACGAAAAGCTCGAAACTCCGCAGGGGCTTGCCTTGTCACAGAGCGAACTGGACAAACTGTTCTCTCATAAGTCAGAAAGCACAAGCGCAGCTGCCAGTTCCCAAACGCCCCCAAAGCCGGCACTGTCAAGCGAAGAAGCTGCTGCTATCCGTGCCCGTAAAATCGCAGAGCGCAAGGCGCGCGCCGCACAGCTTTTGGCACAGGCGAATGCGGGTTCCCCGAAACGAATCACTGTAGTCTACGGAACATGCCTTAAAACCGGTGCTGAAGTCGAAAAATTGCAGGCAGGAGAGTTCATACAGCTCACCCGCCCGATTGAGGAAGCCGCTAAAGTATATGTTGACGGCAAACTGTTTGCCAGCGGAATTTTAGCCCAAAACAACGGAAAAGCCTGCGTACAGCTTACGGAAATAGTAAAAACGAATTAAATCAACTGTATACAAACAGCTATTTTGTTTTCTTACATATTGCCCTGTTCGCATAGTGTATGACAAAATAGAACAATATCAAAAACAGATAGACAGTTCCAAGCAGTATGACACCCTTTGAGCGTGAGATATAATACGCCAGAACAACGCTCATACAGGCAAGAAAATGAATTGAAAGCAGAATGAACAGAACCTGCCGCTTCGAAAATCCTATATTAAGCAGTTTATGATGTATATGTGCCCGGTCAGGACTCATTATCGACCTGTGCTCCCGCAACCGGCGCCATATTGCGGCAATCATGTCAAGCATCGGGATTGCAGTAATAACAAGCATTGACGGTATCTTTATATATTCAAGATTCACTTCACTCAAGTACAGCGGAACTACCGACACAATAAATCCCAGGAACTGACTCCCACAGTCTCCCATAAAAATCTTTGCGTCCGGCTTATTATAGAGCAGGAAACCAAAGATAGCGGCCGCTGCAATAAAGCAGACACCGGCGTTCTGATCCCGTATATGAATGAAAATAAGACCGAAAGATATGAACGACAAAAAGGAAATGCCGCCGCACAGACCGTCCAATCCGTCAATTAAGTTAAAGGCATTTATGATACCGATAATCCAGAACAAGGTCATGAGGTAGCTTATAGGCAGAGGCAGAGGAAAGCGGAGTATCGCCTCAAAATGATATCCGCCAATAATCACGATTACAGCCGCAATAATCTGAATGATAAGCTTAACGATTGCCCGCAGATTCACGATATCATCCAATAGCCCGGCGCAGAAAATCAGCAAGCCGCTTATGAACAGCGGCAACAGGCGGTAGCCGGAAATCTCCCTGAAAATTTGAGAACTGATCAGATTGCCTAAGATAAAGCCTGCAAATATCGCTATACCGCCCACACGGGCTATATTGCCCGAGTGTATCTTACGGGCAGTAACAGGGTCGTACAACTTGTATCGATTGCAGAATAAAATCAAAACAGGAATGAGCAGAGCACTGACCGCAAAGGAAATAATACAGGAAATTAAGAACATTTACGACTTCTCGCCTTTCTGTATTCTATATGCAAAGAACGGTGCCATACACATTGCAAGAACATTCATGGGCACAGGCCAACACTGCCCTTCATAAAAGAAAAATGTGCCAAGGACAGCAATTCCGGCAAGCGCATAGCGCTTTAAGTCTGAATCATCGCTTTTATCAAAGAAATAAAAGTAGAACATTCTGAGAAGAAGAAGCAGGACTGCAAGAATTCCTATCAGCCCCTGCTCATAAATGATGGTGAGATATGCATTATCGGTCGTACATATAGTGTCTGCCGCATGTTTTTCCTGCAAGGCTATAGATGCAGCCTTCTGACCATGACCAAAAAACAGAGGAACGATACTTGAAAAATAAATGTTTTTCATTGTGTAATAAATCTGCCTGAATCTGTAGCCGTCAGAAAAAGCCTTTCCTTTCTGAATGGTCAAAAGGAAAATACCTATCACTGAGGCAACAAGAAGCAGAACTGCGCCTATCTTAGCTACAAGCGGAATAGACTTGCGGTGCTTGAGCAAAACAAGCAGAACAACAAAAAAGAGAGCGACCAGCGTGCTACGGTTAAAGGTCAGAACAATTCCGATGAGGAATACTATTTTAAAAGGAATTTCCTTTTTCTTGTCTTTAAACATCGGCAAGAACAAGGCAGCAATCATAAGACTTCCGGCAGGTATAGGATTTGATGCCCAGTCGCCATAATACGCAAGTCTGCTAGCTGTTAATCCCCCGGCTTGGATTGAAATCATAATGTATTTACAGATACCGTATACTGCGCCAAGCCAAATAAGCAGGATAACAACCTTTAGTCCGACGTTGAAGGCCTTTTTGTCACTTTTAAATAAATTATAACAAATAAAGCAAGAAAGAATCGGTACGACACAGCGACGTAAATCAATTTTAATATTAACCGGTCCATTATACAGATTGAACAATCTTACCAAAACACCTGTATACGGATTAAAGAAATAAGCACACAGACTAGAAATGACAGCACTCAATGCCGCAATAAAAAAGACTGAGTGCCACTGGACTTTTCTGTACCAACCAGGCTCAGCACTGACACACCAGCAAATCAGGCAAGCGAGAGCTGTCTGCAAGACCAATAGATATTTCGTCTCAAACGAAAGAATATGCATAAAAGGCAACAAGGCCGCTATTATTTTAAACTTATGTGCATTTACAGTCTCATTAAGATACATAACAACAAGTCTATAAATAATTATTAAAGCTGTCAAGTATACCACTTTTTTATTCAAAACTTGCCCATCATCACAAAATACTCTATACTGGCATGACTATGGAACGCAACGAAAGCAGCCGTGCGGAGAATCACCTGCAGGGGCAGGTGGCAAAGGAACTGGACTTCTACCGCATAAGGGATACGATTGCATATCTTGCAAGCAGCGAAGAAGGAAAAGATAGACTACTCAAAAGAGAACCGACGGCAGACAGAGAAAAGATAGAAAAGCTTAAGACGCTCGGACGGGAATGGGCGGCCTACCAGCACGCGGCACACTCCCCTGCGATTATCTCGTGGCCTCCGGTCAAGCTTTCGTTCAAGCTTTTGGGAATAGACGGAGCCGAACTCTCGCAGGAACAAACATTCGCGCTCGGTCTGTTTTGCATAGCCAGTCTCAGGGCAAAAGAGAACATCCTAAATGCCTCGCAGGAACTGCCGCTTAAGCGACTCTCCGAACTGGCAGCCGCCATGCCGGACCTAAGCGGCGCAGAGCGGGAAATCTTTGCCATATTGGACAAAGACGGCAATGTAAGGGATTTACCCGCGCTCAGAGCCATACGGAACAAAATCGCAGCCCTAAAAAAAGCTTCTGACGGCGCAATACGCAAGTACACTTCAGACAGCGCTATGAACACTGTGCTTCAGTCGAACGTTCCGGTTTACAGGGCGGACAGGCAGCTGCTTGCCGTAAAGGCAGACAGGCGCGGCGCTGTAAGCGGCATTATCCACGAGGTAAGCCCTTCCGGGCAGACACTCTACATAGAGCCGGACGAAGCAGTAATGGCAAATAACGCCCTCATACAGGAAGAAGCACACCTGCAGAACGAGATAAAAAAGATACTGCGGGAACTCACCGCAAAAATAAGTATATATAAGGAAGATTTTTTGCAATCCCATGAGACCATGCTGCTCTTAGACACGACTTTTGCCGCCGCGCGCTACCAGAACAGCATACGTGGAGTGTTTGCAGAATCATGCGACCGCAGTCAGGAACCGCCGGCAATCCGCGGAGCGCGGCACCCCTTGCTGGGCGACAGGGCGGTTCCAGTTGACATTTCCTTTATGGACGGCAAGGACATTCTGATTATTACCGGTCCGAACACCGGCGGCAAGACCGTAACGCTAAAAACGGTCGCGCTTTTTGCCCTGATGAACCAGGCAGGTTTCCCCATTCCTGCAGAAGAAGGCACCCGGCTGCCCATATTCAGCTCAGTATTCGCAGACATAGGCGACGAGCAGTCCATTGACGAGTCACTGAGCACGTTCTCCAGCCACATGAAAAAAATGGCGGAAATCGTCCGCTACGCTGACAGTGACAGCCTGATTCTTCTGGACGAACTCGGCAGCGGCACCGACCCGCAGGAAGGCGGAGCAATAGCCATGGCCGTACTCGACACACTCATACAGCGGAATTCATTTGTACTCGTCACGACGCACCACGGTATCCTAAAGAATTACGGCTATACAAATCCAAACTGCGTAAACGCTTCCGTAGAATTCGACAGCAGCACCTTGCGCCCGACATACCATCTGCTAATGGGTGTGCCCGGCGAAAGCCACGCGCTTGACATCGCCCTGCGCTCAGGACTTGACAAAAGCATTGTGGACTCGGCGCGCGACTATATCTCAAGCGAAAAGGCAGATGTTTCCGCCCTCATAAAAGGCCTTACGGCAAAACATGAGGAAATAGACGCAATGCTGCGGGAGGAGCGCATAAAGAACGCCGAGCTGCAGCAAAAATTCGTAAAGCTGCACCAACGAGAGCTTTCCGCCAAGGCAAAAGAACTGGAACTCCGCGAACGAGAGCGGCGCGGAGAGGATAAGTTCCTGGTGGAAACACGGAGCAAGCTTGAAAACCTCGTCCGCGTCATCAGAGAAGGCGAAATAACAAAAGAAAAGACTCATGCAGTCCGTGATTTCATAGGCAGTCTCACAAAAGAAATGGACGAGCGCGAAAAAGAACTTGAAGCAGAAAAAGCCAATCTGGAAAAGCAAAAAGAACTTGCCCAAAAAGAAGAAGAACAGCTTGCCGAAAACGGGATGAGACTTTCCAAGTCAAAAGGGCACAAGCAGTCTTCCAAAAAGAAAGGCAAAGCCCGGCTTTCCAATGCGGAAGCCTTTGCCGCCGCCACAGTACCGGACTTTTCCGCACAGGCGCCTAAAAAAGAGAGCAAACAGAAAGCGCCAGTCAAAAAACTGGTCCTTGAGCCGGGGCTGCAAGTACTGGTCGGCTCAAAAAGGCTCAAAGGGGAACTTTTGTCAGACAACAAGAACGGCACCTGGAGCGTACAGTTCGGCTCTCTTAAAATGAATGTTCCTAGGGCACAGATTTACCCGGTTGCCGTCGAAAACGCGATAAAGACAACCCCTACAGTGGAAATAGACGCGCCATCCGTTACAGGAACAGACAACGAAAAGCCTCAGTTTGAGCTGAGACTACTAGGTCTGCGCTATGAAGAAGCAATGAAGGCGTTGGAGCATCAGATTGATTTGTGCATAATCCACAACTTCAAGAGCTTTTCGATTATACACGGAAAAGGTTCGGGAATTTTGCAGCAGGCAGTGCACGACTATCTTTCGCACTACCCCGGCGTAAAAGACTTCCGCTTCGCCAGCCCTGAAGAAGGCGGAACCGGTAAAACATACGTGACACTTATGTAAAATTACTCTTCGGGCGGTAAGACAATGCGGGTTCTGCGTCTCGACCGCCCGGACTTTTTTACGGCGATTCCGTAGTCCGTCAGAATCTTGCGCACAGCATACTCAAGCTCCGTGCGCTGGGGATTCATCGGCAATATGAAATTGCGGCACCTGGTCCATGTTGTCTTATACAGCTCCGCGGCAGAAGAACCGTTTTCAGCCTCTTTCTTCCATTCAGTCAAATCAGAGACAAAGTCCTTGAGCATAAAATACAGCTTCTCACCCAGCCGCTGGTTGGCGTTCTTCTGTATAAAGGCATCCAGCTCCTTAAGACTCTGATAATACGCCTTGACATAATTCTTATCTTCAAGCATGAGATTAGCCGCAGCCGGCTGCAGGTAGGCATACAAATCCATATCCATGGCGCTTGAAACTATATCATAGGCATGACCGCTGTTGATTATCTTAAGTATTTCTTCAGTAAGACGCGACGGAGACACAGGGGACAGCAACTGTGCGGAACGGCGAATCCTACGCTTAAGAGAAAATGGAAGCCGGCAGGCCGTTGTGGCGCTGTACTTAACGGCGCGCAACATACGTACCGGGTCTTCTATAAAGATACGGTCTACAGGAATAACAGGGCGGATTATACCTTTCTTTATGTCTTTTACGCCGCCGACATAATCGATTATCTGCTCTTTCAGCGGATCATAATACAAGGCGTTAAGCGTAAAGTCGCGCCTCTGAACGTCCTCATCCATTGTTCCGAATACATTGCCCACAGAACCGTCAGCATTTGAACGGAAGGTGCTCACCTCAAAAATCTTTTCGCCAAAGAAGATATGAACCAGGCGGAACCGCTTGCCGATTATGCGCGAATTGCGGAAAATCTTCTTTATTCTGCTGGGAGTCGCATCCGTAACTATGTCAAAATCCTTCGGCTTCTTGCCCACAAGCAGGTCGCGGACTGCACCGCCGACCAAATAAGAAGCAAAACCAGAATCCCTCAGTCTGGTAATTACAAAAACTGCATCCGGGTCGACAGACGCAAGCGGTATATTGTGTTCTTTTTTAGTGTAAATCACGGCCTTCTGAACAGGCCGGCCTTTAGAATCAGTGGAATAACGGATAAGCACAATGAAAGTATTTTAATAATACGCGCCTACTGCGTCAAGGTGTTTGTCCCCATGAAGCAGGCATTTGCAAAGAAAAGCCTTTAAGAAGTTTATAATATAAGGATTTATGCCGATAGAGTAAAAGAGGAAAGGCATGAACGCACTTAAAATAGAAAGTATTACTCCCGATCAGATTTTCTCAGAACAAGTCTTTTTGGATAATGACTTCCTCCTGCTTCCAGGCGGTTGTTCATTTACTGACGAGCAGATAAAAGACCTTAACGAATGGGGTTTTAAGCAAGTATTCACCAGCGGCAAGACAGCCTCTACCAAAGCAATAACCGAACAGATAAAAAAAGATGCAAAAACACTGATACAGACCGCAGCAGCAAATAAGATAGATTCACACACAGAAGAAGTAGACGTAAGTGCCTTTATACAAGATGAGGATGCAGCTCCTGCCAAACCGGCGGTAAAAAAGGAAAGTGACAACAAGGCTGAGCCAGCTGCCCCTAAAAAAGAAGAGCCGGCGACAGAAAAAAGTGAAAACACCGCAAGTACAATAAATGAAGCCGATTTTGAGAAAGCAAAAGAAACTTACTTCTCGTTCATAAGATATATAGACTCAGTTTATACATTCTATGCGACTAACAAGGAATTCAATCTGGACGAAATTGCTCAGAAAATGAACGAGCTTTGCAATTTTGTAAGCAACAACCGCCGCTATGTGCTGCGCATTATCTCAACACCGTCAATGAGTGACAAGAACTTTCTTGTCAACCACAGCATACGCAGCACGATAGTAGCCATAACAGTCGGCCTGCAGCTTAAGTTCCCCCAGGACAAGCTCCGTGAACTGGCAATAGCCTGTATGCTCCACGAAATCGGAATGATTTTGCTGCCGCCGCAGCTCTACATGAACGACAAACAGCTCTCAAATCCTAAAAAGCTCATGATGAACACTCATCCGATTGTCAGCTACAATATCCTGCGCAAAGCGAACTTTTCAATCAACATACAGCTGGCGGTGCTTGAGCACCACGAGCGCATGAACGGCTCAGGCTATCCGCGCCATGTCACCGGTGCTAAAATCTCAATATACGCCAAAATCATAGCTTTGGCATGTTCTTTTGAGGCAATAACCGCACCGCGCGAATACAAGGACGAGCGCACCTCTTTTGAGGCTCTTGTTGAGTTGCTCCGCAATTCAAACCATCAGTACGATGACATCGTAACAAAAGCCCTGCTGTACAGTATATCACTCTACCCCATCGGAGTATATGTATACCTTTCAAACGGCAAGATTGCGCAGGTCGTTGATGTTTCCGAAGGCAACCCCAAGACACCGTTCGTACAAGTAATAGGCGAAACAGACGAAAAAGGAAATGCAAAAATTATACAGGTGGACACGACAAAGCTCAAAATAATCAGAGTTCTGAACAAAAAGGAAGTCGACGACACCTTGAATGCGCTTAAGAAGACACCTTCCAAGGCATAGAATTAACCTCAGAGTTCCGCAACAGCACCGTCATGCAGACCCGCAGGCTTTACCGCCGGGGAAACACAAAACTAAGAATTTCTCACAGGGATTTTTTTTAAACGCACTGAGAATTTCTCTAATTCCCACTGGCTTTTCAGTAAAAACTCACAGGGATTTTTAATTATACGTAAGGCGTATCGTCTCTATGTCGCTCTTGAATTTATCATCAATTACGGGCGGATTATTTGTAAAGTACACAATCTGCTGCAGCTCTTCTGAAGTGTGAATGCCAAAGACAGGAACCGCATTCTCATATTGCCTAAAAAATCCCACCGCAAGAGGAATATTCTGCAAGATTCCGCCGTTCAAAGGCTGCATGGCAATACAGCCGACTTCTTTTTTTGCGCACAAGTCCACAAGTTCTGTAGCCTTGCCGGAATAAATCATATTGAACGGAAACTGAACAGTCTCATACAAGCCGCTTTCGATGGCTTCGCTGGCCAAATTCAAGTCCTCTGAAACAAGTCCAAAATGCCTGATACGCCCCTGCTCTTTCAGAGAAAGGAGTTTTTTGTACATTCTGTCCTTGCTGTCAGGCAGAGGAATAAATGAGCTGCATTCTATCTGATATAAATCCACGTAATCACTGCAAAGGGCTTCCAGGCTTTCATTTAAATCCCTCGCCAAGCCCTCGGCATCTGTCACACAGGTCTTTGAGGCAAGCAGAATATTCTCCCGGATGCCGTGCAGGGCATTGCCGAGACGGTTTTCGCTTACCGGGGTAAAACGAGCAGTATCAAAAAAATTAATTCCAGCCTCATAAGCCTGGCGAACAAGCGCACAAACCTTCTCTTCGGCCTTGTCACCGAAAGCTTCTATTTCGGGGCAGTCCAGACTCATAGCACCAAAAGCGGTGCTACTCACGAGAAGGTTTGTTCTACCGAGTGATACGTATTGCACGATTAGCGCTGAACCGGCTTGTAATTGCGGATTGCGTCATGCAAGAACGCGTGCAGTTCAGAAAGCTTTACGCGCTCCTGCTCCATGCTGTCGCGGAAGCGGACGGTGACAGTATCGTAATCCTTGCTGTTTTTGTCCAATGTGTCGTAGTCAACAGTGACACAGAACGGAGTACCGATTTCGTCCTGGCGTCTGTAGCGCTTGCCGACCGTCCCGCTCTGATCATAGTCAGTGACGAATTCTTCCTTAAGAGAATGGCGGATTTCCTGAGCCTTTTCTGCAAGACCGTCTTTCTTCATCAACGGCAGAACTGCCACTGTGCAAGGCGCAAGGCGCGGATCCAAGTGCAAGACTGTGCGGTAGTCTTCCTTGCCGTCTGTTCCAACGTTCTGTTCCTCGTAGGCTTCGCAAAGGAAGGCAAGGAAATTGCGGTTCAGACCGGCAGAAGTCTCGATAACATACGGCGTATAGCTCTTGTTGCCGTCGTCCTGGTCAATATAGTTCATGTCCTTGCCTGAAACGGCAGTATGCTGGCTCAAGTCAAAGTCTGTGCGGTTGTGCACGCCCTCAATCTCTTCAAATCCAATCGGGAAGTTATACGTAATGTCGTATGCGTCCTTTGCATAGTGGGCAAGCTTGTCATGGTGATGCCACTTCAGATTCTTCTCGGCGATGCCATACTTGAGATAGAAGTTCCAGCGGTACTTACGCCACTCTTCAAAGATGTCAGTATCGGTTCCCGGCTTGCAGAAATATTCCATCTCCATCTGCTCAAACTCACAGGTACGGAAGATAAAGTTCTTGAAAATAATCTCGTTGCGGAATGACTTACCGACCTGAGCAACTCCGAACGGCAACTTCATGCGGTTTGACTGAACGATGTTCTTAAAGTCAGTGAAAATGCCCTGGCAGGTCTCCGGGCGAAGATAAATCAATGAGGTATCGTTTGCGACTGGCCCGAGATGGGTCTTGAACATCAAGTTGAACTCGCGGACATCTGTCCAAGAGTGCTTGCCGCAGGTAGGGCAGTTGATGTTAGCCTCAATAAAAGCCTTCATCTCCTCATGAGTCATTGTATCAACAGGTTTGTCTGTCTTGACGTCGTGTGAAGCGCAGAATTCTTCTATAATATTATCAGCACGGAAGCGCGCCTTGCACTCCGTACAGTCAATCATAGGGTCTGAGAAGTGGGCTACGTGGCCGGAAGCTTCCCATGTCTTGTGATGCTGGAAAATTGCAGAATCCAGACCGACAACATCATCGCGCAGCTGTGTCATGTAATGCCACCAGGCGTTCTGAATGTTTCTCTTGAATTCCACACCGAGAGGACCATAATCCCATGCTCCGGCCTGACCGCCGTAAATCTCACTGGCCTGATAGACAAAACCGCGGCGCTTGCAAAGACTGATAATCTTGTCAAGCGTACATGAATGGTCAACTTTCTTTTCCATAAAACAAAACTCCTTGTGAACCCCACCGGATTGCAGGACTCAAATTTGCATAATAATGCAAGGAGTATAGCACAAATAGTTTTTTTTTGCTAGTACATCGCGTACTGCATTACGCACGCACTGCAGTACGCGTGAACTGCATTATGTTCTTGTATACCGCAACAGAATGGCACTCAGAAAGATAAAGAAAACTACGGGAAACCAGCCGCCAAAGATAGGCGGTATAGTGCCGAAGCCGGCCATGAGCATGGTAATCATCTGCATTACGTAAAACACGACGACGGAAGCTATGCTCAGCCCAAGGCTTATCAGCAGAACGTTCTTGCGCGTCTTTCCGCTCAGGGCAATTGCGAGCATGACAACGACAAGGACAACAAAAGGAAAGGAGTATTTTTTATAATATGCGGCCTTTGCCTCCGTACTGGGCAGGCCTGCCTTTTCCAGGCGAGCAATATACGAACGTGCCTCTGCTGCCGGAACTTCTTCAACAGATATAAGATTGCTCTTGAATGACTCAGGGCTTTCGGTAAGCCTAAAAAGATGGTCATAATCAACATCCGCAGCAGTAAAGCGCCCGCCTTCTTTTTTGTAGAACACGCTTGAGGACGGCACCCAGTGATCATAGCGCCATTCTGCAGACTGAGCAAAAAGCAGGCCGTCAAACGAGCGGTCGTCGTTGCGGTAAAGGACATAGAGCGAGTTCAGCTTCTGCTGTTTGTTGTCGTAGAAATCCGCCTTATAGATTATCTTGCCGCCCTCGCTCATAACAACGACATTATCGCTGTCCAATGACTTTTCTTTATGCAGGGCCTGCTGCTGCAGGGTCTTTTTTTGAGAATATGTCTTTGCAACAAGGCGGTCATCCAAAAAGAACATTCCCACGCTCATCAGTGCGGAAATCACCATCACAGGCAGTGTAAAGCGGAAAAGCGAAACACCTGATGCAAAAACTGCAAGCAGTTCATTCTTTGCGTAAAAATCACTGAGCGTATAGACGGTTGCAAAAAGAACGGCCATTGGAACTGAATACCACAGCGTCTTAGGCATATAATATAGAAAGATTTTTCCTACAAGGAAAACAGGGGCTTCATTTGCCATATAGCCCCAGATATTCATAAGCAAATCAACAAGCTGCAGAATCAGTGTAAAAAAAATCATGGAACCAAAGAAAAATGAAAAGAAACGCTTAAGCATGTAATGTATGAGTTTCATTTTTTTCTAAGCCCCATGTATATCAAAAATCCAACCGTTCCTAACAGGAAATTCGGAGTCCACATCACCCAGAATCCGTTCCAGCCGCTTCTAACGCCGAACATCTGCCCCAAAATAGTGGCCGCCCAGTACATGAGCGAAATTATCAAGCCAAAGATAAAGCCCAAAGTCTGCCCGTCCCACTTGCCGAAAATCAAAGCAAGCGGAAATGCCAGGAGCGCAAAGAAAAGCGAACCGAACGGCAGGGAGAATTTCTTGGCAAATTCAAGGTTATAGCGGTTCATTCGCCGCGGTGTCACAGTTTCGTCTTTCTTAAGTTCCTGAATTGTATGGAACAAGTCTTTTGAAGTCATCTCACGGGGCTGAACAGCCGCAGACTGGAAGACGACAGAATCAAAAATATTCAAAAGGATTTTCTTTGACTCAAACACATCAAAACTCTTTTCATTTTCCTTATCCAGCTCAAGGACAGTCGCGCCGGACATGTTGAACTGCATCAGGATTCCCGGCTCGTCAGACTTATTCACATCCGTTTTGCCCGTCACAATAACACGGTCCAAGCCGGACGAATCCCTGTCGAACACAACAAGGTCGTTTATTGTATTGTCTCCGTCCACTCCGCCGATAACAAGCGTCGTTCCGTTCATTCTCTTTATTGAGTCCGCCTCAATTTCCACCGCAGGGTCGCTCTGGACGATGGTCTTTTGCAGCCGGTTATATTTAAGGATTCCCAGCGGTAAAAAATAGTCATTCATTACGAAACCAAAAACAGAAATCAACAGCCCCATAATCACAACTGGAATGGCAATAAATGAATATCTAAGTCCGCTCGCACGGAATATCAGTATCTCATTGTCAGTCGTCATGCGTCCAAGGCACATAAGGAAACCCAGCAGCGTTGCAAACGGCACAGACTGAGCGACAACGGCAGGCAGACTGTAAAGTATGAGCTTTAAAACCGAATGGACAGGTACATGCCTGCGCAGGACATTCTGCGCGAGAACAAGTATTTCGTTTACAAAAAACAAAAAGAAGAACAGCGCAAAGCAGACGGCGAAATAAAGCAAGAGCTCCCTGACAATGTATTTAATCAGCACATGGGAGCCTAGCGCTTTTATCTTTGGAGTTTTCTTAAACTTTGCTTTTGGCTGGGCGTTATGCTTCTTTACAGGCTTTATCGGCTTAGCTTTCTTTGCAGGCTGCGCCTTCTTTACGGCTTTCGGCTGCTTTATAGCTTTTACAGCCTTTTCCTCCGGTACAGGAGTCGCCGGGGCTTTTACACTCACCGCCGGAGCAGGAGTTTCTGCGGCTTTTACTGCTTTTAACGTCTCTGTCTTTTGTACGACCGCACCTTTCTGGCTATTTTCCGCCAAATGCTTTTTTAGTCTGGCTATGTCTTGAGGAGAAACGAATTCAGCCTTTTCTTCTTCCCTGCTCTTTTCACGCAGACTCTCAATAAGCTCCTGCCGTGTTTTCTTACCAGCAGAAACCAACGGCTTAACTGCAGGAACGGTTTCCGCTCCCGCGTTCTTTTGAGGCTTTGGATGGCGTTCTATCTTTATCTCATCTAGATAGTTTAAGTCCATTGCTTACTGCCGAAATTCAACCTTTTATTCCTGTACTGCCAAAGCCGGCTTCTCCGCGGTCTGTTGAGCTGAGAGAGTCTGCCTGCTCCCAAGTTGCAAGCGTAACTGGAGCTACTACAATCTGCGCTATGCGGTCTCCATTCTGGATTACAAAATCTGTATTTCCAAGATTCACGAGCAGAACCTTGAGTTCTCCCCGGTAGTCGCTGTCTATTGTTCCTGGGCTGTTCAGCACAGTGACACCATTCTTGTATGCAAGTCCGCTTCTCGGGCGAACTTGAATTTCATGCCCCTGAGGAATCTCAAAGAACAAGCCAGTAGGCACAAGCTCACGCTCCCCCGGCGCAAGAACAATTTGTTCCCGAATACAGGCGCAGACATCAGCTCCTGCAGCTCCCGCAGTCTTATATGACGGCAGAACAGCCCCGGAATCTATACGCACCTTGATTTTTACTTGATTTTCCATGAATAGTCCACCCTACTTATTTTTCGGAAAAAAAACAATACGGTATTAAAACAAAACAGGGCGGCAGCTTAAACAAAGCCTGCCGCCCTGTATCAAAAACGCCAACCGCAGTAATCAGTTAGTTCTTTTTGGAAGTTTCCTCAACGGCATCAATGTAAGAAAGGTTGAGTCTGCCCATCTTATCCACTTCAAGAAGCTTTACAGGAATAACCTGACCTTCCTTGAGGACATCAGAAACCTTCTCTACACGGTTGCGAGAAAGCTTTGAAATATGGCAAAGACCTTCCTTTCCAGGAAGAATCTCGATAAATGCTCCGAAATCCATAATGCGCTTTACAGTTCCGTTGTAGATTGTACCTGGCTCCGGATCTTCACAAATTGCCTTGACAGCAGCCTTTGCCTCATCAGCAGACTTTCCGGTCTTTCCGTAGATTGTAACGGTTCCGTCATCGTCAGTGTTAATTGTGACTCCATACTGCGCACAGAGAGCCTTTACGTTCTTTCCGCCCGGTCCAATCAAAGCTCCGATTTTGTCTACAGGAATCTTGAGGCTGTTAATCTTTGGTGCGAATGCAGAAATCGGTTGCGGCTTGTTTATGCACTTTTCCATGATATCAAGGATGTGGTTGCGTCCGCGCTTAGCCTGATCAAGGGCTTTTCTCATGATTTCCATTGAGACGCCGGCAATCTTGATGTCCATCTGGAAGCCTGTGATACCGTCGCGTGTACCGGCAACCTTAAAGTCCATGTCGCCCAAGTGATCTTCTTCACCCAAGATGTCGCTCAAGATGGCGTACTTCTTGTACTGAGGTCCGTCTGTAATCAAGCCCATTGCGATACCGGCGACCATCTTCTTCATTGGAACACCGGCTGCAAGCAATGACAGACAGCCGCCACAAGTGGAAGCCTGTGAAGAAGAACCGTTGGACTCCATAATCTCTGAAACAACACGGATGGTGTAAGGGAACTCGTCTCTGCTAGGAATCATCGGGGCAAGTGAGCGGCGTGCGAGGTTTCCGTGACCAATCTCGCGACGGCCTGTCGTGAGCTTGCCGACTTCACCTACTGAATATGGAGGGAAGTTGTAATGCAAGATAAAGTGCTCGCTGCGGCTGCCTTCGATGTCGTCATATTCCTGCTCGTCCATAGCGGTTCCGAGCGTGGTAATGGCAAGAGACTGAGTCTCACCGCGGGTGAAGAGTGCGCTTCCGTGAGGACGCGGCAGGACATTCACTTCGCAGGTAATCGGACGGATATCTTCCGTTCCGCGTCCGTCAATACGCAAGCCTTTCTCTAGGATGCTTGAGCGGAGCAAGCGGTACTGAACGTCATCGAACAGCTTTGAATACAAACCTGCCTGGACAGGATCAGCAAGCTGCTCCGCATAGTGCTCGGCAACCTGCTTTTTTACAGCATCAATTGCCTTGCCGCGAGCCTGCTTGCCCTTCTGGAAGCAAGCCTGCTGCATGAGAGGCGTTACCTCGGCTTCAATCTTATCGGCGTTCTCAAGCTTTACGTCAAGAGGAGCAAGCGGAAGCTTGTCTTTGCCAGCTTCTTTCTGCAAGTCCTCCTGCAAAAGACACATCTCCTTGATAAAGTCCTGTGCCTTTGCAAGGGCACCGAGCATTACGTCCTCGGTAACTTCGTTTGCACCGCCCTCAACCATAGTAAAGCCGTCTTTCGTTCCGGCCACGACAATCTCAAGCT
>CAZKPZ010000006.1:0-36916 GCA_964554745.1 uncultured Treponema sp.
GTTTGCGCGTGCGCCGAAGAACTGCATCTCTTTTCCAGTCTGTGTTGCAGATACGCAGCAGCAGATTGAGTAGTCATCAGACCAGATTGGGCGCATCACATCATCGTTCTCATACTGGATTGAAGATGTGGTGATAGAAATCTTTGCAGCATACTTGCGGAAGTTCTCCTGCAGTCTCTTTGAGTAGAGAACAGTGATGTTCGGCTCCGGTGAAGGACCCATGTTCTCAAGAGTGTGCAAGAAGCGGTAGTCGTTCTTTGTAACCAAAGAGCGTCCGTCCTGTCCAAGACCTGCAACCTCAAGTGTTGCCCAAATCGGGTCGCCTGAGAAGAGCTGGTTGTAAGACTCAATGCGGGCGAAGCGAACCATGCGGAACTTCATGACGATGTGGTCAACAAGCTCCTGTGCCTCTTCCTCTGTGAGAGTTCCGTTCTTGAGGTCGCGCTCGATGTAGATGTCGAGGAATGTTGAGATGCGGCCGACAGACATAGCTGCGCCGTTCTGTGTCTTGATTGCTGCCAAGTAGCCGAAGTAGAGCCACTGGAATGCTTCGCGTGCGTTCTTTGCAGGCTTTGAGATGTCAAAGCCGTAGGAAGCGGCCATCTGCTTGATTTCGCCGAGAGCCTTTATCTGCTCAGCAACCTCTTCGCGCAGACGGATGACATCTTCTGTCATTGTTCCGTCGCCGATGTTGTCGAAATCCTTCTTCTTCTGCTCGATAAGGAAGTCGATTCCGTAGAGGGCGATGCGGCGGTAGTCACCGACGATGCGTCCGCGTCCGTATGTATCCGGCAAACCGGTGAGGATGTGGGCGTGGCGTGCGGCGCGGATAGCAGGGTTGTATACCTGGAATACTGCGTCTGAGTGAGTCTTGTGCCACTTTGTGAATACGTCATGGATTTCCTTGTTCGGTGTGTAGCCGTACATCTCACATGACTGCTCTGCCATACGGATTCCGCCGAACGGCATGAAAGCTCTCTTCAATGGCTTGTCAGTCTGAAGTCCGACAACCTTCTCAAGGTTCTTCTTTGAACCGTCTGCGAAGATATAGCCAGGCTTGTGGCTGGTGATTGTAGAAACAATGTCTGTGTCCAAATCAAGAACGCCGCTTCTGGTCACCTTTGTTTCGGTGATTTCGCCGGTCTTCTTGTTCTTCTTCTTTTCTGTCACTTCGACAGTCTTGTTGTGCTCAGCTTTCTGAAGACGCTGGAGTTCGTCAAAAAGCTCTTTTGTAGCAGCTGTCGGCCCTGCGAGGAACGAACTGTCCCCATCGTAGCCGGTGTAGTTTAACTGAATGAATTCGCGGACATTGACTTCGTCCTGCCAAAGCCTACCGGTCTTGAAACCGTTCCACTCTTCTCTCTGGACCATGTAAAACCTCTTTATATTGTTTAGACTGATCTGCCGGAACGGAGTCCGCTCCGGCAATTCAACCTACCGTTAAATGACCTGTCTACATAATAGAGCAAGTCCGCCAAATATGCAAGTGGAAAAGTCATAAATACACAATAAATAGCGGATTTTTAGGAGAATGATAAAAAAAAACGCTAGTAGTAAGGTTTCCTCTTGGACTTGTGTATAAAGCTTTCTTCTATTCTTTGTATTTTTCTCTGTAAAGCGCGAGTGCGGCCGCCATAAGTGCGTGCGGATATGTCGTGCTGCCCATTTTTGCGAACACTTCTTTCTTGCTTATTTCAAGGTAGCTTACGAATTCATCGCTGTCCAGATGCTGCTTGCCCGTCAAGTCCAGGTCTTCGGCGCAGTAAAAGTACATGTGGTTTGCAAACAGCGCCGGGTTCGGGTTCATCTTGCCCAAGAAGGTCAGCTTGCCTGCGTTTGCCCCAGTCTCTTCCTTTAATTCCCGCCTGGCCCCAAGTTCCGGGTCTTCGCCCCGCTCTATGACACCGCCGGGGAACTCTATGCTCACGGCCTGCTCTCCGTGCCGCCACTGCTTGACCATAAGAAAGTTGTCGCCCTTTACCGGAATTACGGCCACCCAGTCGCGCGCCTCGTTTACAATGTACTTTCCGGTCTGTCCGTCCGGCCCGGTGCTGTCGCGTTCTGTTACGGTGAGAACTGGTGTCTCAAGCAATACGTTCCTGCCTTTTTCTTTCCAGACAAGCTGTTCGTCTTCCATAAAATGCCTCTCATTTTAAAAGTTCTTTACAATTCCCATAACTGCCGATTATAATAGAAAGGAAGGAGGTTTGCAATTATGGCTATCATTTCTATTTCACGTCAGGTGGCGGCGCTCGGAGACGAGATAGCCACTGCTCTTGCAAAGAAAATCGGTTATTCTTTTATTGACAGAAAGCAGATTGAAAAGAGAATCGTAGAACTTGGTTTCCCGCAGGACAAGCTCCTTAAGTATGACGAGAGAAAGCCCGGCTTTTTTGCCAGCCTTGTAAAAGACCGTGACGAGTATCTGAACTATTTGCAGTATGCTGTGCTTGAGGCTGCCGAAAAGGGCAACTGCATCCTTATTGGCCGTGGTGCGTTCGCGATTCTGGAAAAGGTGCCAAACCTTGTGTCGCTCCGCTTTGTCTCCAATGACAATGTCCGTCTGGAGCGCCTTAAAAAAGAATTCAATTGGAACGACAAACAGGCTCAGGCCAGAATCGACGAAAGCGACAACAACCGCGAGGGCTTTCACAAGAGCTTCTTTAACATCTCGAATACTGACCCGCAGCATTACCTTGCCACTTTGAACACAAGCATCCTGTCTATAGATGAGGCGGTGAAGTTTATAGAGGGACTTGTAAAAATCCATATCAACGCCAAGAATGAGGCAGACGGAAAGCTTGAGGTCGAACAGCGCCTTAAGGGGCAGCGGCTTGTGAACCAGCTTATTTTTGACTTCCATATCAATATCAACTTCCTTCATGCCGTTATGGACGGTAATGTTGTTACCCTGCAGGGGGTGGCTGATTCCCAGGGACTTGCCGAGCGTGCCGTGCAGACTGCGGCCAGAATATTGCCCACCTGCGAAGTCCGTTCTGCAATCAGCATCGTGCAGGACTTCAAGACCTATCAGTAAGCAGGAAGCCCCACTATTATGGAAGAAAACAGGTTCATATACTGTCCTCTGTGCGGCAGCCGGAACATACAGACCAAGAATGACGGTCTAAAATGGCTCTGTCCCGACTGCGGCTTTGACCTTTACAACAACGTTGCGAGTGCCGTCGGTGTTGTTATAGAGGACGGCTGTGGCTCCGTCCTTTTTGAACGCCGCGCAAAGGAACCGCGCAAGGGCTATCTTGCTTTGCCCGGCGGCTTTACTGCCCCGGACGAAAGCGGTGAACAGGCTGCCGAACGCGAGTGCCTTGAAGAAACCGGGGTAAAACCCGAAGAGCTGCGCTATATCTGCTCCTTTCCGAACACCTATCCATACAAGGGCTTTCGCTACAAGACCTGCGACATGTTCTTTACTGCAAGGCTGCCGGCCGGCGCAAAGCTTCGCGCACAGGAAAAAGAAGTCTCCTCATTTGAGTGGAAGAAAGTTGAGTCCGAGGCAGACGTGCAGGCCTTAGACCTGGCCTTTGACTCAGCACGCAGAACTCTGCTAAAATGGCTGGAGAGGTAGCGTGTGTCTGTTCAGAATATTGACTTGTATATTTGTATTGCCGCTGTAATCGCGTGGATTGCTGTAGTCGCAGTCTTTGCCGTAAAAATCAGCGGTGCAAAAAAAACGCTCGTGCAGGAAGGCAGGAGCATCCCTTCGTCTGACAAAAAGCTTGTTCCGTCTGTAATCGCCTCGTTTGTGCTTATCGCCTTGCCCTTCCTTGTCTTTTTTAAGCCCTATATCACTGCTGTACTTGAACTCTGCGGCGTGTTGGGTGCGTATATTGTGTTGCAAGATAGACTGGAGCAGTTAAAGCGTTAAAAAGCTCTTGACACAGGCGCTTTTTTCTATTAGAGTATGTGCATTATGGCGTCTTACCCAAGTGGTAAGGGAAAGGTCTGCAAAACCTCTATGCAGCGGTTCGATTCCGCTAGACGCCTCGAAGCAGTTAAGCAACGCTTGACTGCTTTTTTTATGTCTGCTTGACTGTACTGGCCGCTAATAATTGTCGTGGCTGAAGTCATCTAAGTCTTTTAGCTGTCCTTTATACTGGCTACGTACAAAATGCTTAAAGTCCTGCACCGTAAGGGGCGGCTTTACGCCGTAGTTTGGATTAAGATAAATATACGCGTTGTACAGGCGGTCAAAGTCCTTACTTTCCATGCTCTTGTCGTCAATAAAAATCAGACCCGCAAGACTGCGGCTTATTTCGCCTACTGTTACGGAGCTGCGCCCGTATTCCGAAGAATACTCCGCCGCTTTTTCTGTGCTGCCGGCAAGCTCTATAAAAGTTCTGCGGCTCAATGCCCGGTAAAAATAGTTGTTGAAGTTGCCGAAGTCTACAATTTCCCTGTTGAACCACGGATTCCGCACCATCGTGATTATAGAATATTCGTTGTCCACCAGCTTGCTGCCGTAGTCCACGAACTTATACCGGTAGGCTTCCGCCATGGAATAGGGGCTGTATTCCCTGGTGAGCGTGAGCGTGTTGCGGTAGTTTATCTTAAAGTTAAAGACCAGACCAGAACGTGAGCGGTAGATTACATAATAGCGGCCGTCCTTTACGGCTTGCTCAAGCTCTGCCTCAATCTTCCGCTTTTCCTGCCCGAGCGAATTCTTTACCCTCTTGTAGTCCAGGCTCGAAAGGTTGTCCACGCCCAGGAGAACAGTCTTGCCGCATTTCTTTGCGGCAAAGTCTTCTACCTTCTCAAAGACTTTATCCAGTATTTCCTGATGCACGCAGTTGAACGACTTTACATCGGTATAGATTATGCTCTGCGGAAAGTCCAGCTTGATGTCAATGTCGATTAGCTCTTTGCGACCGATTCGGGCGGGAATGCTGTTCTTGTGCTCCCTGATTGGCAGCCGCGATATGTAGGAGCTTTGCACCTTGGGCATGAACTGGCTGTAAAAATCCAGGGCGACAAGCTCTGAATAAGGGCCAATCCACTTTGCCGCGCCAGACTGTGTGGAACTGTCCGCCTCGCCGATGTTCTTGAGCTTTTCACAGATTTCTTCTATCTCCTGCCCGGAATAGCGGCGTGCAAGGCGCTCAATTCTGTTTATGAAGTTTGACGCAAAGAGATTCAGAGGACGGCGGTTCAGCGTCGCAAGGCAGGCATTGCTGCTCTTGCGGTTCGCAATATGCTTTTCCACACCAAAAATACGCTGTATGAGCTGCTCAAAGTTTTCTACGTCTGTCATTTGCATTTTCTGTGCCGCCTGCATCTTTAGACATAAAAATACCCCCTGCCGCTTTATTGCAGGGGGCGTTCAATATGCCGCTGTTACTTTTTAAGCAAAGCTGCGAACGGATTGTAATACATGCCGTCGTCAGAGCCGGAATACTGCTTGTCGCGGCGCTGTCCGTCGCGGTTTCCGCCCTTATAGCCGCCGGCAGCCTTTGTTGCTGCTGCGCCTGAACCGGCCTTCTTTACAACCACAACGCGGCGCTTTGTTCCGTCACCGCTCTTGCCGGCTGCGGAACTGCGTCCTGCGCCCATTCCTTCGTGACCGATTCTGCTTGCCGCGTCGCTCTTAAGCGAAAGGCTGATTCTCAGGCGGTCCGCGTCCAGTCCGATAATCGTAAAGTCCTTTACGTCACCGACCTTTACCGCGTCCATCGGGTCTTTTACAAAAGAGTCAGACAGTTCGCTGATGTGAACAAAGCCAGTCTCATGCAGACCGATGTCCACGAATGCGCCGAAGTCAACGACGTTCTTGATTTTTCCTGTGACCTTCATGCCCACGGAAAGGTCTTCGAACTTAACGACACCCTTCTGCATAATCGGTGCCGGATAGCCGTCGCGCGGGTCGCGGTTCGGCTTGGCAAGCTCTTCAACAATGTCGTTGATAGTTGTCTCGCCTACCTTGTATTTTTCCTCAAGCTGCTTCTTGAGGTCAGCAGAGATTTTTTCTTTCTTCTGCACGAGCGGCAGGATTTCTTCTGCCACAGCGTAGTTCTCCGGGTGAACCCAGGTGTTGTCGAGCGGATTGGAGCTTTCAGGAATCTTAAGGAAACCCGCGCACTGCTCAAACGCCTTCGGGCCAAGGCCGGAAACCTTCTTGAGGTCTTCGCGGCTGGTAATCTTGCCATTCTCATCGCGGTATTTTACGATTTTCTTCGCAAGAGAAGAGTTGATGCCGGAAACATACTTCAAGAGCGACGCTGAAGCCGTGTTCAAGTTTACGCCTACGTTGTTTACAACAGAACCTACAACCTCGTCCAGAGTGTCAGAAAGCTTCTTCTGGTTCACGTCGTGCTGGTACTGACCTACGCCGAGCGCCTTTGGGTCAATCTTAACCAGCTCTGCGAGAGGGTCCTGCAGGCGGCGGCCCATGCTGATTGCGCCGCGGATTGTAAGGTCTAGGTCCGGGAACTCGTCGCGCGCAATGTCGCTGGCTGAGTATACAGAAGCGCCGGACTCGTCAACTACCGTGTAGCGTACGCTGTCCGCATAGTTCTCGCTGATGACCTTTGCAACAATGGCCTGCACTTCCTGGCTGCCGGTTCCGTTACCGACGGCAACAACCTGAATGTCGTACTTGTCTATGGCTTCGTTAATCTTGTTGTAAGCGTCAAGCGGCTCCGCAACCTGCTTAATCAAGAAGTAGCCCAAGTACTTGCCTGTCTCGTCAAGAGCGGCGCACTTTGTTCCTGTGCGGATACCGGGGTCTACGCCGAGCACGCGGCTGCCCTTGATTGGCTGCGTCATGAGCAGGTTCTTTAAGTTCTCGCTGAAAACGCCGAAAGCGTGCTCTTCCGCGCCGTCTGACTCATCACTGCGGATTTCGCGCAGGACGGCCGGGCTTAACAGTCGGACAACACCGTCTTCTATAGCCTCGCCAAAGAACTTGTTCTTGAGCGTGTATTTCTTCTGGATTTCCTTAACCGCATCGTCAACAGAAACTGTGAGCGTAACGTCAAGAGCGCCTTCCTTCTCGCCGCGGTTGATGGCAAGCGTGCGGTGCGGCTTAAGCTCGTTGAGCGGCTCTGAGTAGTCCCAGTACATCTTGTATGTGGACTTCTTTTCTACCTCTTCGGCATTCTGTCCTTCCGGAACAATTCCCTTGGTAACGATAGTGCCGGTGTCCATATAGTATGAGTGCACGGCCTCGCGGTTCTTTGTGTCCTGGGAGATGCGCTCCGCGATAATGTCCTTCGCGCCCTGAATTGCGTCTTCTACGGAAGCCACAGACAAATCCTGACCGTCCGTGCCCTTTTCTGCGTCCGGCTTTACAAATTCCTTTGCTTTTTCTTCTATAGACTTGTCGTCCAAAGCGGCGACTGCATCTGTTCCCATGATAAGGTCTGCAAGAGGCTCAAGCCCCTTTTCCTGTGCGACCATACCGCGGGTCTTCTTCTTTTTCTTGAACGGTGCCCAGAGGTCTTCAAGCTCCGTCATCGTCTTTGCGCCCATAGCGGCTTTGTACAGTGTCTCGGTGAGCTTGCCCTGGGCGAATATGCCGCGCACGATTTCCAAACGGCGTTCTTCCAAATTCTTGTATGTCGTAAAGAGGTGGTCGCAGTCTCTGACCTGAACCTCATCCAAAGAGCCGTGCTTTTCCTTGCGGTAGCGGGCAATAAACGGAATGGTACAGCCTTCCTGAACCAAGCTTATAACTGCGCTGACCTGGCTCACGCGGATGTTAAGCTCGTCAGCAATCTTTTTCAAAATCTCGACTTCGTTGACCTGCAACGAATCCATCTGTTCCTGAGTAAATTCCATAAGTAACGGCTATTTTACGAAAAAAACATAAGAACGTAAAGAGGGAAAGCATCTCGTGGAATGCACCGCCTCTTAATAAATACTGCAATTTCCGCATTGATACTTTACAAGGATTCAGTTTTGCAGTATAACTATAATTATTCAGTTAGACTGAAAACTATTCAGTAATTATGAAGACTTGTGACGAACAGATGGAACAGTTGTTGGACTCTTTCCGCCGCTATTACACGGTAAAAAGCCCTTCTTGTGCCCCGCAGTTTGCGGCGGAAGCTGAATTCCATTCCCACACGGAACAGTATTTTCTTACAAAAGAAGCCCATATAGCGGACATAGACTCAAACGAGTACGTCTTTTTTGCAAAAGAAGGGCAGCTTACAAAAGAAAAGCTTTCGCGTCTTGACGACTCCGCCTGGCAGACAGGACTGGCCCGTGTCAAGCTGTATTCCGGCCACCGCAATACTGACGTGTCGCTGCTTGTCGTGTGCGAGGCGGCGGATGAAGACGCAAGAAAGCAGGCCGGAAAGCTGCGTCACTACAAGTCATACCGCTTTGGTTTTTTGGGCTGGAGCGGCTACCGGTTGCTTGTGTACGAAAACGCCACTGGCACCGTTACGACCAATAGGCTCGGCGCTAATCTAAGGAGCGTCGTTTCTAAACTAGGAAGTTAATGGAAAGCTTGCCGTGTGCCGGCGGGCTTTCTGTCAATAAAAAATGTATGGAGGAATACAATGACAGCATTACTGATTATTGTTGCTGCAATCGTTTTGCTGCTTTCGGGCTATGTGTTTTACGGCTCATGGCTTGCAAAGCAGTGGGGAATAGACCCCGCTCGTAAGACTCCGGCTGTGCAAGACGCAGACGGTGTGGACTATGTTTCTGCAAAGCCGGCAGTCCTTATGGGACACCACTACTCATCTATCGCCGGTGCCGGCCCGATTAACGGCCCGATTCAGGCGGCAGTGTTCGGCTGGGTGCCGGTCTTCTTGTGGTGCGTGCTCGGCGGTATCTTCTTTGGCGGCGTGCAGGACTTCGGCTCTCTCTTTGCCTCTGTCCGTCACGACGGCAAGTCCGTCGGCGAAATCATCAAGGACTCAATGGGCAAGACCGCAAAGAAGCTGTTCATTGTATTCGCCCTCTTGGTGCTGATTCTTGTCATTGCCTCATTCGTTAACGTTGTTGCCGGCACATTCTTTACAAAGGCAAACGAAGCAGGAAAGGTTGCGTTCGGTCTCGTAAAGAACCCTAACGGCAACCAGACCACAGCAATGATTTCACTGCTCTTTATCGTCCTTGCAATCGTATACGGAATCCTTACGAACCGCTGCGGCATCAAGACTCTGCCGGCAACAGTCATAGGCATCGCCGGCATAGCGCTCAGCGTGTGGTTCGGCTTGAACTACGGCTTTGCAATGGGACGCACCGGCTGGATTGTCTTTATCGGCGCATACATCACCATAGCCTCTCTTGTTCCTGTCTGGATTCTGCTGCAGCCGCGCGACTACCTTTCAAGCTTCCTGCTCTACGGTATGATGGCTCTTGCCTTGATAGGCATTGTCGTGAGCGCTGCTACCGGCAACGCAAGCTTTGAGCTGCCGGCCTTTAACGGCTGGAAGACCTCTATAGGCACCATGTTCCCGGCTCTGTTCATCACCGTAGCTTGCGGCGCTTGCTCCGGCTTCCACTCCTTGATTTCAACAGGTACTACATCAAAGCAGCTTGACAACGAGTCACACGCAAAGGCAATCGGCTACGGCTCTATGCTCATTGAGTCTGCACTGGGAATCATCTCCTTAATCGCAGTCGGCATGGTCTCTTCTGAGTTCATGAAGGGCGAGGGCGCAGCCCTTAAGTTTGTCGGAGCACCGCCAGTGGCATTCGCAAAGGGCATTTCAAAGATGTTCGGCGGCAACAACGCAATCTACGCCCTGCTCACCCTTGCAGTCTCTGTATTCGCCCTTACTTCACTCGACACAGGAACCCGCTTGAGCCGCTTTATGTTCAGCGAGCTGTTCCTTAAGGACGGCGAGAAGACCTACAAGGACGCAAAGGGAATCCGCAAGTTCCTGGCCTATCCGCTGACAGGCACCGTCCTGATGGTCGCAATCGGCTGTACACTGGGCGGCCTGAGCCTGAGCCAGATTTGGGGACTCTTTGGTTCTGCAAACCAGCTCCTGGCAGGAATCGCCTTGATGGCAGTTGCCGCATGGCTTGGCGAAGCCGGCAAGAACAATAAGATGTTCTTTATTCCTACCGTGTTCATGCTCTGCGCCACACTCACGCAGCTTGTGCTGACTATCTACCGCAAGATTGCCGCAATGGCCGCCGCAAACACACCTGAACTTGCACAAAAGGCATTCCACTGGGGCAACTGGTTCCAGCTTTGCTTTGCTGTTGCAATGACAGTTCTTGCTGTTGTTCTTGTTATTGAAGGTGTAAAGACATTTGCCTTTATAAAAAAGCATGCAAATGATGAGGTTGCACAAAAGATGGTTGCAGGTGCTGAAAACTAAAATTAAAAGCAACTGCTGATTAACAGTAAATTAACAGCAAAAAAATCCGGTTCAGTTTGAATTGCATTCAGTTCAAGCTGACCGGATTTTTTTTATTTTAGTTAAAAAGCTTTCTGCATTCCAGGTAGAATCTCTTTTCGCTGGCCTCTCCCATAGAGAAGCTCTTGCGCGGCAGAGGACCGCGGCTGTTTATGGTGGCAAAGAACGCGTCTTTTGCCACCGGCGGCAGCATTACCGAGACAGCGCCCGGCTCCCCGCCCAGGCGGAACACCTCGTCACTGCCGTGGATGTAGTCAATCTTTGCGTCTTTGTGTGACTCAAGGTACTTGTCCAGCGTTGGCTGGAACGAACTTACCGCAAGCCCTTCAATGTCAGTCTGCAGCAGCTTGAATTCCTGCCTGCCGTCCTTGTTGATGTACACAAAGCCGAACGATGCCTTGGACTCCTTTACCTTCTGGTCAAGCTCCTGTGCAGTCTGCACGTCGCAGACGGAACCGCCAAGCTCCTTCTGCAGCGCGGCGATTATTCCGTCTGCCCCAAGACCAAAGATTACGCGGTGAATCGGCTCAAAGGTAAGGCCTGTGTCGTATATGTTAACTATTTCTACCAGGGCATAGCGCACAGGGGAGTCCGTTACGCCGCTCTTTGCCTTGTATTCGTCCCATACGGCCTTTGCGGTTGCAAGCGAGTGGTTGCCGTCGCCGACCGCAAAAAGAAAGCTTGAGCCGTCCGCGGCCGTGCCAGCCTGTTTAAGCGAGGCAAGCGCGCTGTGCACGTGCGCCATCGCCTTCTCACCGGAAACAGCCCAGCCGGTGATGTGGCCGGAATCAAGCATAAGGTCTCCGTCGTAGACGCACTCGCCCTGCTTGGCAAGCTCGCCTGTCTTTTCTACAAGGTTGTGCTCCGGGTCATTCACCAGCAGCATGATGTGGGGGCTTTCAAGCGGCGCGCCGTCGCGGATTTCCTTGCGGGGCGGAATGCGGCTCGGAATCGTCGCCTCTGTGGCGCGGATAAGCGCCTTGCTGAACGGCTTCCATTCGTAGCAGTCCAAGTCTATGGCGGCAACAAGTCCGTGGCGCACGCGGCCGTAGCCGGTCTTGCGCTCTATGTATACAAACTCCTCTTTGCCGGCGGCAAAGACACCGTTTGCAAGGTAAGATTTCATGTCAGCCTTAATGTTCTTGATTCTCTGTTCCCTGTCAGGGGCGGAAAGGTAGACTTCCGGCAGAATAAGGTTCAGCGTGGACGCCTTGCTGCCGACGGCGGCGCGCACCTTGTTCCAGTAGCCTTCGTCTTGCGTATACTGGTCACAGGCAATTACAGACCATGTTGCCAAATCCCTATCTTTGGGGAGAAGAATCTCCGGCACTTTAACAGCGAAATCTTTAAAATCTTCCATGAAATGAAGTATATATGTAAATCGTTTTTTATTCTACAGATATAGCAGTTTTACCCGCTCTTTTTGTGCGGCACAGGCAGTCATGCCAGAGCGCCGTCATCTAACAAAAAGTCAAATATATTCAGATTGATAACTCCGTCTTCAAACCTTTGGAACGGTGACTTGTCATAGGTGATTACGATTTTTTTCCAACCGTCATCAAGATTCTTGAATGCGACGAGTTCACGCCTTTTTGTGTCGTCGTCTTGAACAGAATACGACACCTGTATATAGAACACTTCTGCATGACTCCGTGCCACAAAGTCAATTTCGCTTGCAGCATTCTGCCCTATGTCAACGGAATAGCCGCGCCGCAAGAGTTCCAGATAAACGATGTTTTCAAGTATGTGTGTCATTTCTGTCTGCCGGTAGCCAAGCGCGTCGTTTCTAAGACCTAAGTCACAGGCATAATACTTGTTTTGTGTTGAAAGGTACTTTTTGCCCTTAAGGTCATACCGTACAGCCTTGTAAAATATAAAGGCCTCGCACAGATATTTCAGGTATGAAGAAACCGTCTCGTTGTCTGTCTTGGGAAACCCTGCCGACTTAAGCGTGTTGGCAAGCTTGTTTGCAGACACGTACGAGCCTATGCTTGAAAAAAGCACCTGCACAATCTTTTCAAACTGGGCGGAATTCTTGATTTTGTTCCGCTCAATAATGTCTTTTGACAACAGTGTTGAATTGATGGTTTCAAGATAGTCTTTTTTTTCACTGTCACTGTCCAGATGTGTTAAAAATGGCAGACCGCCGTACAGAATATAATTATTAAAGGCTTCTTCCCTGTCGCCGCCACTCCATTCATAGTATTCGCTGAACGAAAGCGGGAATATTTTTATTTCCATCCCGCGTCCACGCAGTTTTGTGTTTATGTCGCTTGAAAGCAGCTTGGAATTACTGCCTGTAATATAGATATCGGAATTAAAATCGGTTCTAAGCCCATTCACAACGTCTTCAAATCCGGGGCACAGCTGAACTTCGTCAATGAATATGTAGTATTTTGCATCGTCGGTGATTTGTGTGCTAAAAAAGTCATAAAGCGCGTGCGGAGAGCGCAGCTGTTCATTTTTTATTGATTCAAGGTTCACGCAAAGGATGTGGCTTTCTTGTACGCCTTGTTCCAAAAGCCAGCCGTAATAAATCGTAAAAAGCATATATGACTTTCCGCAACGGCGGATGCCTGTAACAACCTTGATAATGTCTTTGTCCTTCAGGCTGATGAATTTCTTAAGGTAAAAGTCACGCTTCAACGGCATAGTTTGTCCTCTTCTTTGCAATTCTAACCGTAAAACTTAAAAAAAACAAGAGTTTTGCGGTTAGAACCACCTTGTAACCGCAAAACTCTGCCGTTTTGTAAGTTTTGCGGTTATGCTGTGCCTGTTGTGTTTACCCGCTCTTTTTGTGCGCTACCAGTTTGCCATGAGCAGAAAGTCTCCCATGTAAATGAGTGATATGCCGTTTTTGTTGCCGGCGGCAAGTCTGTCCATGCAGACAATGTACTTGCGGTAGGAGTCTCCTGTCGCTTCAAGCGGAGCAAGCTCGCGTTCCAGCGTCTTTGGGTCAGCTATTGAATATGACACCTGTATATACACCCTTTCCGCTCCTCGTTCTGCAATAAAATCAATTTCCTTTTCTCCGGTTTTGCCCACAAACACCTTGTACGAACGGCGCAGAGCCTCGTTAAAGACAATGTTCTCCAGAACTTGGGCAATCATGGCAAAAGAATAGCCCTTTCTTGCGTACATAAGAGAATGGTCGGCGACATAGTATTTTTCCATGCTTTCAAGCAGCTGCTTGCCCTTTATGTCGTATCTGGGGGCTTTTTTTATGACAAATGCCTTTTCCATGCTCACAAGATAATTTGCCACAGTCTGTGGGTTCGACTTTCCCCCGTTTGAATTGATGTAGTCGGAGACTCTTCGGATAGAGAATATATTGCCCACATTGTCAAATATGTAATCAAGTATTTTAAGCAGCAGGTATTCGTCTTTTATCTTGCCGCGGGTAATCACATCCTTATAGACAGTGGAATTAAATATATCTCCCACGATGGCGTCTGTTTTTTCTTCTGAGTAGCCTGTCGTGACGGCAAGCGGATAGCCGCCGAAACGAATGTAACTTTCAAGCTCCTTGGAGATGTCTTCTGCTGTTCCCAGCTTTCTTTTCCAGCCAATGTATTCCATAAAAGAGACAGTGCCCAGATGGAATTCAATGTAGCGCCCGGAAAGCAGTGTCGCCAGTTCCCCTGAAAGAATCTTTGAGTTAGAGCCTGTTATGTAGATGTCCGTGTTCTTGAGTCTGAGCGAACTGATTATCTTTTCCCAGTCGCCAATCTGCTGTACTTCGTCTATAAAGATATAATATCTGCCGTCGCCGCTCATCTTAGACACAAGGTAGTTCCAGCATGCGTCCGGTTCCGCCAGGTGTATAAAGTCATAGTCTTCCATGTTTATGGATATAATATGGCTGCTGTCTATGCCGGATTTCATTATTTTTTGAGCAATGATGGCAAGCAAGACTGACTTGCCGCAGCGGCGGATACCTGTGATTATTTTTACCTGCTCACTGTCTCTAAAGCGCAGAATTTTCTCTGCCGCGTCATTTCTGTCTATTACGTTCTCTATCAGCACAAACGGCCTCCGTGATAAATTATAGGCCTTTCTGCCGTTTTTTGTCAAACGGCATTTGACAAAATGCCGTTTTATGGCAAAAGTGTCAAACGCCGTTTGACAAATTCCGGGCAAGTTTACGGCTTTTACTGCGCGGTGCCATGCTGTCACGGTGCGTAACCCCTGTGGGTATGGGTGTCTGAATGCTGGCGTTAAGGGTGTGCGAACGCTGGGGGTAAGACTGCCTGAATGCTGGCGTTAAGGGTGCGTGAACGCTGGGGGTACGGGTGCGTGATTGTATGCGATTGCACTGCGTGATTCCTGAGTGTGCGTTTCCACGGTGTGTTTCCACTAAAAAATAGTGAGTTTTTCTCTATTCTCCAAGGTTAGTGGGTGAGTTATATTCTTTTTCAAAATGGGTGGAATGGGTGTTTTGGAATAAAAATTGTCGGTCTTATACAAGTTAAAGCGTCTGGCAGTCAGTTTGCTGATGGCGGGCGTAGTTTATTCTTCTCTTTCTGCCCTCTCAAAGGATGCCGTCCTGCTCGACAGTGGCGCGGGAGAGGTATGCTCGCTTGCGTGGATTGCGGCAGGGCAGTCGCTTGCGGCCGCTACAAGAAAGGGCGTGTTCCTGTACAGCGGAGTGGGCGGCACGGCAGCGGCGAACCGGGGCGTTTTGACTGGCGAACCTGCCTTTTGCGTTAAGGGCAGCCAGAGCGGAGACCGGCTTCTTTACATTACGGAAAGCGGAGTTATAGCCGTGCAGTACATGACGGGCAAGGCAGACAGATTCACAATCCCCACAAACCTGCCGGGAGGAGCGGCAGCAAGCTTTTCCAGCGCTGATTCCATATACCTTTCCCATGACGGCGGCACTATAAACCGCTGCTTTCACCTGCGCATCACCGGCAAGAACACCTTCTATAAATTCTCTGACTCAGAGGACGTGTTTTCTATAGACACGGCCGGCTCCTATCTTTTGGCAACCGCGATAGACGGCCAGACCGAACTGTATTCCGTGGACAAGGGCGGCGTTATATTCGCCCTTGCCGCCTACATGGACGGCGGCGTGTATCCGTCGCTCAGCCCGGACGGTTCAAGCGTGCTGTTCGCTTCTGACGGCGCAACCCTTGTGGTGCGCGGAGTGAGCGGCAGCGGCACGATGCCTGTTACGATCAGCACAAAAGACCCAAGCCGCCTTTCTTTTGCCAATGCGGCGGTGTTCAGCCCGGACTCGCGCTCTGTGGCGGCCGCCTGTTCAGACGGCACTGTCTGCCTGTACAACACGCAGACCGGCGCGCAGATTGGCGAGATATATCCTCTGCGCCTTGCGGGGGACGAGATAAAGTGCCTGGCCTTTGTCTCAGGCGGCAGGCAGCTTGCCGCCGGTACGCAAAACGGCGACATCCTGCTGTGGAACGTTACTGACATGATTGACCAGCCGCAGACGGCACAGACTCCGGCTGCACAGCCAGTGGCTTCTGTTCCGCAGCCTGTACAACCTGCCGTTACTCAGCCGACAGCGCCGGCACAACCGACAGCGCCGACACAGCCGGCGCAGACGGTGGTCGTAGAGAAAGTGGTTGAGAAAGAAGTTGAAAAAAAGACAAGCACACACTTTCCGTCAGAAGTGTTCGTGCTGGGTTCGCTTTCAAGCGTGCCTTCTGACTCATATACCGGGGCGTTCGGGCTTGACGTCGGCTACAGGATGTTCCGCTTTTATCCGTTCTACTTTGGCGCTGATTTGGAAGCCCGCGCCGCAAAGCCTTCTGACGACTTTCCGTATTCGTATGTTACCACGAGCGGCGAGACGGTGGGCGCGCCGTGGCTGTACAGCTTTATGCCGGCGGCAAGCGCGGGTTATGCCCACGAGCTTAAGAAGAGCGGCATCATGCTGTTCGTGGAGACTTCCGCAGGTCCTGCGTTCCGCATGCTGTACAACAACAGCAGGGAGCACGCGCACTACGGCAATATGCATACGTCCATTTACGGCACGCTCAGCGGCGGCCTTGAGTGGCGCTTTCTGCGCGTGCAGGCCGGCGGCGAATACGACAGCAGCCTTGGCGCGTCGTTCTTTATGAAGGCGGGCTTTACGTTCCATCTGGGCAACTGGAACAGCATAGGGGAAAAGAAATGAGAGGAATGCGGAAGTTTTTTGTTGCCCTGTGCTGCCTGGCAGGATTTGCCGCGCTGTCTTGTTCCAACAGCGCGGGCGGCGGAGACGGCGTGGACGACATGGTTGAAGAATACAACAGCGACATGAACAGCGTGAACATGGTGATTACCGAGACGCAGGAACCGTTACGCGGCGTGAGGGAACTGGAAAGCCTTATTCCGGCAGACAGCTATGATGTGCCGGCTGATGGAATAGGGGGCGTATACGCTGGCGGCGGCTATTCTTTTTATGACTGGCAGCTGGTTAATTCCAGCGGGGAAAGTGTCGCGGACTACAGCGGTGCAACCAGGAATAGTCATATCGGTATAAGAGCAGGGCTTTCGCCTGGAATTCCTGCCGGAACTTATACGCTGCACCTTACTGTTACGAATGTTAAGGGCGAAAAGTTCCACGACAGTGCTCAGATTTCAATTAGGTAAAACGGAAATCCGGTAAGAGGGTTTTCTTGGGAATAAAGTTTATTTAGTATAAAGGAGTATCTTATGAAAAAAGGTATTTTAGGAGTTGCGGCAACTGCCTTGCTGGCAATGGCCCTGTTTGTAACAGGCTGTGCAAACTCTGCAGGAGACGTAGGGGTTGCTTCTTATTCAGAGGGGGAGGCTGGTTCCGGCGAGCCGGGTAATCTTTCTCTTGCAGTAAAAAGCAATGCTGTAAGCAGCAGGTCTATTCTGCCTTCTAACTGGGACGGTGACCACGGTGACGGTTTAATCTATGTTCTTACAGGAACTGCAGATGGTGGGTATTCAGTTCCAGAGAACACAACGTTCACATACGGTCAGCTGACTGGCGCAGGTGCAAAGATTAAGCTTGAGCCGGCTAAGTGGAACTTGACCCTTACCGGCTACCAGAAAAGCGGGGACGCTGCGGATACAGGCAAAAAGGCTCTGGAGGGGTCTTTGAGCGGCATTGACCTTACTGTCGGTTCTCAGAGCGTAATCTTTAATTTGGATCCTGTCTATGACGGAACTGAGGCTGAAGGTGAGGTTGTCGTAGACGTAAGCTTTAAAATAAATGACGACTTGAAGTATGTCACCTACGGTGTTTACAACGACCAGAAAGGTACAGACCCTGTTGACGAAAAGGCAGGTGGTAAAGGTGACGAAAACGGTTATACCGCAGACACTGAAAAAAACGGTCAGATTGAGTACGATGGCAATGTAAAGCCCGGCGAGAACTACTGGTTCGTCGCAAAGTTCTGGAACGGCAGCGACACAACGAGCGCAAAGTGCCTTGGTACAATTGTAGAGCCGCTTGTCGTTGACGGCGGAAACATTTCTAAGGCAAGCTTTGACAAGGGCGACTTCTTGAACAAAAAGGCCGACAATCCTACAAACTTTAAGATTACAACATCTTATGCAGACGGAACGGCACCAAGCGCTGATAAGGTTGACAAAAAGTTTACGGCTAAGTTTGAATGGACTGATATGGCTAACAACGAAGAGGGCTTTGAGCTTGTCCTTACAAAGGACGGAAGTGCATGGAGGACTTTTAACGCTACTTCTACCGATGCAGAAATCGTTGAGGGCAATCTCAAGCCTGACAGTGTGGAGAACAGAAGCTGTACTCTCTCTCTTGATACTGGTCATGTGTATACTGCTACAATCAGAGCGTACAACGTCATTGACAAGGATGACGAAACTGATGTCCCGACTGGTAACCCTGTGATTAACGATAATGCTACAATCGGCAAGTTCGGAATGTTCTCTGTGGCATACGACCGCGGCAACAATGCGGAAGTTATCGTAAACACTAAGGATAACAAGAAGCTGAGCGCACCGATTTATGTGGTTGGTTACAACTACCTTATGGACGCCCAGGCTCTTATGCCGGCCGTGAACAAGGAAGATACAGAGCCTACTGCAGCACCGTTCATGCAATCCACAACTGACGGTTATAAGTTCCTCTGGTGGTACAAGAGCGATGATGACACAAAGAGCAAGTACAGCGAAGATAATAAGATTGCTATTGGAAATAAAGACAATATCGAGCTTACTGCCTTGTGGGCTGTTGAGATGACTGTAAACGCGAACTTCCCGAGCTATGAGAACGCCAATATAAAGGTCGTTGAGTCTTGTGTTGCAAATACAACTACGGAACCCGTTCCGACCAGCGGTTTGACAATAAAGGCTACAACAGGCAAGGACGTTGTGTTTAAGGTGAACGCCGGCATTACAGACCCGACGGCAACAATACGCCTTAACGGCGAGATTGTCGCTGATGCTGTTGTGGATGTAAGCGGTGCCGAGATTACATGGACGACTGACAATGCCCATGCGGGAGCTACATATAATGTTCTCGTTTCCGGTAAGTTGTCTTACACCGATTCTTCAACCGGTGCTGCACGCGAAATCACTATAGGTCAGGACGTTCAGGTTAAGTTCGAGAAATAGCGTAATACGCTGTTTCTCTTTGTGACTGCCGGGGCGGCTGGCTGGTGTGCGGCCGGCTGCCCCGGCATTTTTATTACGGGGCTGTATACGTGGGCGTGTTTTTTTTGCTATAATACGGTATGTTTTTTTTGCAAAAGAAGGCTGTTGCGCTCTGCGTGCTGATTACGGTCATTGCTGCTGCCGCCATTGCGGAGGCTAATGCGCGTAAGGACCGTTTGTACACCGCATGGGAGTCTTATAAAGAAGATGTAATGGCAGGCCAGACGCCTGAGACTGCAGCCCTGCCGCTTAGGACTGCCGTTGATGACTTCCTGCGCAATAGCGCTCTGTACCGTCAGCAGCGCCCCGAACTGTATGGCGTGGTTGAGATAATTTCGCAGGAGCTTGCGGATAATGACTACGACAATCTGGACTTGAACATGTGCCGCTACCTGAGCATGAGCAATTCTATGTTTTTGCGCTTTCAGTTTTACATTATCTTTGTCATCATCTCTGTATGCATGTTGATTGTCATAGCGGTTGCAGGCGTGCTGTTCTATTACTTTAAGGTATATCTAAAGGAACGGAACGCAAAGGTGTCACGCGCCATACTAAAGGAGCTTGAGCGCGAGCGCGCAAGAATTTCTGCGGAGCTGCACGATACTGTCGCCCAGGAGCTGAACGGCTCAATCTGGATTCTGGACTCCGTTGAGGGTGCTGACGAGGCGGTTAAGATTCAGATGCAGGCCATAAAAGAAATACGCGCGCTGTGCTCCACTCTTACCCCTCCCGGCCTGGACGAAAAGACTCTTTCTGTTTCGCTAAAAGGTCTGTGCGAGAACTTTACAAAGGAATGTGACATACCCTGTGCCTTTATCTGCCCTGACAGCACGGTTGCAGATTCAATCGGCAGCGAAAAAAAGACTAATGTCTACCGCATTGTGCAGGAAGCTCTTGCCAATATCCGTAACCACTCGCAGGCTTCCCGCGCGGTGGTCGTTGTGAATGCAGAAAAAGACGGCGCTGCCGTGGTTGTCGTGCAGGACGACGGAGTGGGCTTTGACATGAAGGCCGCGGCATGCAAGGAAGACGAGGACTGCGGTCACTTTGGGCTTGCCGGCATGCGGCGCAGGGCGGACTTGATAGACGCTTCGCTGGTGATTCAGAGCAAAGAGGGCGACGGAACTGTGATTACGCTCTGTGTAAGGCCGTAAGCGCCTTTTCTGTCTGCACGGCAATAAAGAAGCCTGCGATTGTGGCAAACGTCTTATCCAGTGTGCTGAGCGGCAGCCGCCCGAATATTGAAGAGAGAAGCATCGGTATGTTGTTGATGTACAGCGAGAACGTGAACGAGTTTACGTCGGCGCGCTCTATGTAGTCAAAGTATGCGGTTAGGAATGAATAGATTATGCCGCCTTCAATTGCAATGCTTATGATTAGCGCGAGCGCCAGAAAGGTCAGCGAGAAAGGCGTGATGCCTTTTTTGGACTGCCTTACGCATATACGGACGGCGATTACTACTGTGACTTCGCAGATAAGAAAGATTACGTTTTCTGAATCCGGCCAGTTCAGCAAAAGTACGATAAGCTCAAAGCCTGTTGCGCAGATGAGGCCGCAGGTGAGCGAAAGAAAAGAGCATGCGACGGTAAAGATTGAGTCCATGTACATGGGTATGTGGACGGTATCAGCCAGTCTGACTGCAAGGACGTTGAGCACTGCGCCCGCAATGCCAAGGATAACGGACTCAGGCAACGTGCACTTGTTAAACTTGTGCGGGAACAGTGAAGTTGTCATCTATTATACCCCCCCCCTACCGCGCGCAGCTTCTGCAGCAGTTCCTGCCTTGAAGACGTAAAGGTCTTGTCGTATATGCGGCTTACGTAGTTTTCTATGGTGCGCTGGCTTAGATTCATTATGGCAGAGATTTCGCTGTTAGTCATGCCTTCGCGTATAAAGTCGGCTACTTGCTTCTCGCGCTTTGTGAGCATAGACATGTCTTCTTCGTCAGGCTCTGTCTCCTGTGTGCCGCCGGCAGTGTTCTCTGCGGCAGGGCTTTTGCTTTCCAGCGAGTGCAGCACTTCCTTGAGCTTTTCAGGCGAGTCGCCCTTTAGCAGGTAGGTGCTGGCACCTGCGTCTTTTGCCTTTTCTACGTAGTAGCTTTCGTCAAACATTGAGTAGACGATTACTTTTACGCCCATGGACGAAAGCTTTTGTATGATTCCGAATGAAAACGCGTTCTTGAGCCGCAGGTCTGTGATGGCGAATGTCTCTTCAGGCACAAAAGAGGAACTTTGCTGCTCCAGAAAGGCATTGAGCGAAGCTTCGCTGTCTCCTGTAAAGACGACGGTATATGAGAAATTCCGTTCGATATAAAATTTAAGCCCATGTGCCGTAATGGCATGGTCATCGATTATTATGGCGTAGCGAAGCATCCTCGCTATTATAAGGGATTTTCGGGGGGGGGTGCAAGTAGTAATGTAAATTGACTAACGTTTTTTTTTATCCTATAGTAGTGGTTCGTATGACTGAAGAAGAAAAAAAGGAACTGTTTGACGGAATTGCTGCTCTTTGCGCTGTTATAAAGGAGTCCGGCGTGCTGCATGCCGACGGAACTGCTGACCATGCCGGGGTTCGCCCCTGCATAGAGCGCCTTGCCGACACGATTGTTGAGAACAAGGCTGAGTGCGCGGCCTTAAAGGACTGGATGGCTGCTACTGATTTTTACACGGCGCCGGCTTCAACACGCTTTCATGCTGCGTTTGAGGGCGGGCTTGCGCTGCATTCGCTTAAGGTGCTGGACCAGGCGCTTGCGTTCGCACGCCCTTTGCTTGAAAATTATTTTACGAGTGTCAACAAGGACTTGTATACTATTCGTGCGGAAGATATCTTTGTGGCTTGCATTGCCCACGATTTTTGCAAGACTGACACCTACAAGATTGAGTACCGCACTACAAAGGACATTTCCGGCAACTGGAAGCGCACGCCCTTCTACAAGACGCGCAGCGACAACCGCGCCCTGGGGCACGGCAACGAGTCCGTGCTGTTGCTGCTGGAGTGCATGCCGTCGCTCATAAAGCGCCGCTACCTGCTTGAGGCAGTAAGCCGCCACATGGGCTTTTCGGATTTGTCTGAGACGGAATCGTATAACTATTCCAACTTTCTGGACAATCCGCTGGTGATTCTGCTGCAGCTGGCGGACGAGACTGCCTCGCAGTGGTTCGGCTGGTAGCGCAAGGCAGTCCGCTTTGTTTTAGCTTTCAAATGCTCCGATTGTTCCTGCGGAGTAGAGGGCGTCGCAGTAGATGCAGCGGTACTGCTTCTTCTCTTTGTTCACCAGGCGGAATTCCTGCGGCACGTAGTGCTCTGTTGCCGTGATGCAGCGAGGGTTCTTGCACTGGATTACGTCCTGTATCTTTTCTGGCAGTGACATCTTAATCTTCTTTACGATTTTGGAGTCCTGTATTACGTTGACTGTGATGTTGGGGTCAATGTAGCCTAAGACGCTGTAGTCGATGTTGATGATGTTGTCTATCTTGATGATGTCTTTCTTGCCGCTCTTTTCGGACTGGGCGTTTACGATGAGCGCCGTGGTGAACTTAGCGCTTTCCAGGCCAAGGTAGCGGAACACCTTCAGGCCGCAGCCGGCCTGTATGTGGTCAATGACAAGTCCGTTCTTTATTTCTGCAATGTTTAGCATACTGTCTCCTTTTATTACAGGCAACCTGTGAGTTTTGCTATGAGCGCCATGCGCGCGTACATGCCGAACTTTACCTGCTTAAAGTAGGCGGCGCGCGGGTCTGCGTCAACCTGCGGCGCGATTTCGTTCACGCGCGGCAGCGGGTGCAGCACTATCATGTCTTTCTGCGCCATCTTCATCTTCTCTGTGTCAAGGATGTAGGAGTCCTTGAGGCGGATGTAGTCCTGCTCGTTAAAGAAGCGTTCCTTCTGCACGCGGGTCATGTACAGTATGTCCACGTTGCCGATTACGTCTTCAAGCCGGTCGGCCTCTATGTATTTTATGCCGGCGGGTTCAAGTATGTCTTTGGTGATGTATTCGGGTACTTTAAGCTCGTTGGGGCTTACGAATACAAAGGTGTTGCCCTTGTAGCGGCTCATGGCCTGCGCAAGGGAGTGCACGGTGCGCCCGAACTTGAGGTCGCCGCAGAAGCAGACGGTGTGGTTCTCAAAGCCGCCGCGCAGCATGCGGATTGTCATTAAGTCGGTGAGTGTCTGCGTGGGGTGGTAGTGGCCGCCGTCTCCCGCGTTGATGACGGGAACGTCGCTGAACTGGCTGGCCAGCAGAGCGGCACCTTCTTTGGGGCTTCGCATGGCGATTACGTCTACGTAGGAGCTGACTACGCGGATTGTGTCCGCAAGGGTCTCGCCCTTTGTCGCGGATGTGTAGGACGCGTCCGCAAAGCCTTCCACCGTTCCGCCGAGGTGCAGCATTGCGGCCTCGAACGACAGCCTTGTTCTTGTGCTAGGCTCAAAAAAAAGTGTCGCGAGAATTTTCCCGCGACACACGTCTTGAAAAGAAACTGGATCAACAATAATCTGCTCGGCAAGGGAACAAATCTCTTCGATTTCTCCCACGCTCAAGTCACTTGGCTCAATTACATGACGGCCTTTTAGCATGCCTGTACCTCTTGAAATTTTCGCACATTATAGCGAAAGAAGAATAGCTTTGCAAGGGATACGGCGCATTTTTATATATGCGGCTAGAGTTCCATTCCGGCGAGTATGTCTTTAAGCGACTTAAGCTCTTCTTTTGTCATGGTGATGCCCTTGCCCATCTTTTCGTGGTCGGGGGACCATGAGCGGATGTCGTACTTTGCAGGACGTTCCCCCCATGAAACAAGGTTCAGTTCCAGGTTCCAGCCGCCTTTGCCTTCTGAAATCACTTTTCTGTCGTTGTTGTCTGCGAAACTAAATGAGAATGAATCTGCCATAATGTGGGTAAACTCCTTAACAAATGATTAAAAGTATTATATACTAGTTTTGTGGATAAAAAAAGAGGTTTAATGCCTAAAATCCCTTTGTTTAAAAACCGATAATGCTAGGGAAGAGATGTTAAAATGGGAGGAAAAATGACAAAGTTAAGGCGTTTAGCGCTTGTGCTTTTGGCAGTGGGATCTCTGTTTTTTGTGGCTTGTGGTTCAACCCCAAAAGAAAGTTCCGGTTCAAAGTCTGATTCTGGTGCTTCAACTCAGAAGACTGACAGGGACTCTTCCGGCAAGAACGGCAGTGGCAAGAACGGTTCCGGTAACGGTGACAATGATGGTTCCGGAAAGAACGGTTCTGGCAAGAACGGTAACGGAAAGGATTCTTATTATTTCGGCGACGGCGATGATTCCGATGATTTGTCTTCTATAGATGAGAACGAGGATTATCAGAAGACCGGAAACTATAATTCTCTTTTTAAGCGTATAGATAATTCCCGCAAGAAGGCGTTGAAGTCCGGCGCCGGCGATGACAGCATCAGCTCTGATTTCTTTAAGGCGCTTGACCACGAGTATCAGCTGCAGAAACGTCTTGCTGAGCAGAACGGCCCTACGCCTGAGATGACGAATATTCTTAAGCAGATAAACAGTGCTTATCTTGCGCTTGAGCAGTATGAGGACGCAAAGGCAAAGAAGCAGAAAATCGACAAGAACGGCTATGCATCGCACAGTCAGAAGGCATACGACGAGGGTGCGTCACTGCTCAAGGAGCTTGAGGCCGTTATGGCGGATTCCGAGAGCTTCTTTAAGCAGGTTCGTACCGGCACGTCTGACGTGGGCGATAAGTTCTACAAGAAGGCGCTCAAGGCGAACACTGACTTTACCAATGTCTTTAAGGCGACTGCTACTGATGAGCGCACTGCGGCCTTTAAGGCCAAGAAGCAGGCAGACAGCGTAAAGGCTTCTGTCTCACGCAAGTCGGATTATGATGACGGCGTAACGCAGTTCCGCAACGGAGACTCAAACTACGTGACCGGCAGTGTTGAGGATTCGATTGACAACTACATAAGGGCGCGCAAGATTTTCTCTACCTTGTATAAGGAAGTTGCCGCGGCTCGCGAGGCTGCACAGAAGAAGATTGAGGCCGCCAAAAAGAAGGTGGACCACAGCAGGAATACTGCTGCGCAGACGGACAAGACAGACCCTCTTACCGAGAAGATTGAGGGCATTGAAGATCATAACGCAAAGCTCCTTGATGATGATGACTTTACGGAGGCCGCTAATTCATATGTTGAGGTTGACGAGACTCTTGATCTTGGAGGTGCGAGATGAAAAAGATTGTAAGCACCGTAGTGGCTCTCTGTCTTGCCACAAGTCTGGTTTTCAGCGTTACGTACAGTTTTAAGGATAATGTGTATCAGAAGCTTGCAGAGGAATATGCGGTAAAGGCCGACAGGGCTTTGGACGCAGGTGACTATGCGCTTTCTGAAGAATATGCCGCAAAGGCCGCTGAGAACGCAGCCTTGTCTGAGGAGTTCTGTAAGAGAATGCGGAAGCGCGCTTCTGCCGAGGCACTGCTTGCCCAGGCAAAGAAGCGTCTTGAGTATGCCCGCACTATTGGTGCTGACGAGAATTATCCTGTTGCCTACAATGCCGCTGCTGATTATTATAATCAGGCAAAGGCTGCGTTTGACAGCGAGGACTATGACAACGCGTCTTACCTTGCGCAGAAGGTCTTGGACACGCTTGCCGGCATAAAGGGCATGTACAACCTGCCTAAGTTCTACATCGTTCAGCCGTGGGAAATCACAAGAGACTGTCTGTGGAATATCTCCGGCCGTACGTATGTTTACAACAATCCGTGGCTTTGGGAAAACCTGTATGAGGCGAACAAGCAGAAGCTGCCTGACCCGAGCAATCCTAACTTGATTCTGCCGGGCATGAAGCTTGAGATTCCGTCTATTTCTGGTGAGTTCCGCAGCGGAACATACGACCCGAATCAGACCTACGATAGATACAGTCCTAACTAAGGATTTGTAGCCGAACAAAAAAAAGACGTGCCTGTTGTTGGGCACGTCTTTTTTTTGTGTTTGCTTGGAGCGAGAGATTGAAAAGTTGCTTTTTTATGCTCCCACAGATGTTGAATTCTGCCGAAAATTAAATGAAGGTGTTTTATATGGCCGGCAAGAAGAAGAGTCAGAAATCGGATTCGGTAGAATTATTTGCAGGAGAAGAAGACGTGTTCAATTTGCAGTCAGTGAATGAATCTTTTAATATGGATCAATTGGACAACTGGTCTACTACGATAGGTCTGGTTCAGTCTGTTATTGCTCTAATCGAAAAACGTATTCCCTCTTGCAACGTCCACCTTTTTTATCATTCTGTTGAATACCATGAATACCGGGAGATAGACCGTGAGGGCATAACGTCTTTTTCTGATGACTCTATTTTTATCGGCTGCTTGTCTATGGTGACGGATATTATTCCGCTGGAAAAGATGTTTTCTGAATTCCAGATAGAAGACCCCATGGTGTCGGAAGTCTTGCGCAGCTTGTATCATGGACGCTATCTGCTGCCGATTGTACACGGCTTTGAGATGGTCGCCTATCTGCTTATTTCTGCGGCCAAGCCGGAAGACGAAGAGATACTGAATGAATCTGATATGGAATTCCTGCGGCGGCTTTCTGACCGCTTGCAGATAAATCTGTACGCTGCTTCTATTGCCGCCAGACGGCAGAGGGAGCTTTTAAAGATAGCGCAGTATCCGTTTGTTCTGCAGAAGCATGAAAAACTGGAAGACGTAAATGAATCTCTCTTTGAGGACTTGAAGGAGCAGATTTCTTTCGATAAAGGTGTTGCTTACCACTATGACGAGGTCGCTCAGATTCTCTTTCCGTTTGCATTCTATAAAATAAAGCGCGAAGAGGTCCCGACACTGAAAGTAGGCGAGGGAATCTCTGGGCAGGTCTTTCAGTCCTGGATGTCGGTGTTTATTCCTGACCGCAAGACACATCCGGCGTATTCGATTATGGATGCAGAGCCGTTTATTGACGGCAGCTTTATAAGTGTTCCGTTGGGGACGAGTCAGAAAAAGCTCGGTGTAATAACTGTGTCTCGCAAGCAGAGTAATAAGGAGTCTTTTTCGATTGAGCACCAGTATATGCTTGAAATTGCATCTGCGTTCTTTGCAAGTGAGACAATCAACCGCGATTTGAATGAGGAGCTGAAGCGCAGTAACTTGAGCTTTGTGGATTCCCTTACGAATGCGCTTGAGGCAAAGGACAAGTATACCGAAGGTCACTCTGCCCGCGTTTCTACGTATTCTGTTGAAATCGGAAAGAAGCTGGGCTACTCAAAGAGCAAGCTGCATATCCTGAAGTACGGCGCACAGCTGCACGACATCGGTAAGATTGGAATTGCGGATGCCATTATCAATAAGCCTGACCGTCTGACGGAAGAGGAACGCAAGATTATTGAAAACCATACGGAGATTGGATACAAGATTCTTTCGGTGAATCCATTCTTTGACAGTGTAAAGAACTTTGTGCGCTATCATCACGAGTCTATGGACGGTTCCGGCTATTACCACCTGAAGGGCGGTGAGTATCCGGAAGAGGCAATGATTATAAGCTGCGCGGATATTTATGATGCATTGACATCTGACCGCCCATACCGTAAGGCTTTGTCTCGAAAGCAGGCATTGCAGATTCTTGCCACGAATATAGGCACGCACTTTACCCAAAAGATATATGACGCTTTTGCGGATTACTTGGAACACGATGCGCCGATAGAAGCGTAAGGGATTTGTGAAAGGGCATAAAAAAAGTGCTTCCTGATTGGGGAAGCACTTTTTTTATGCCTTGTGCCGGACTTGCGCAGGTCTTTGTTTAGCCCCTGCGCAAGACACCTGTTTATACCTTGAACTGGTCTATCTGTGCTCCAATCTCGCGTATTGCAACGCCCATCTTTCGTGAAACGTCATTGAGCGTGGCTCCGCTTTCATTAATCTTCTTTGCACCGATTGCCATCTCGTCCATGCTGCCGCGCATTTCGGTAGAAGCGTCCTGCATTCTGCGGACTTCCTCAAGAATAGACTTGTTGCCTTCGCTCATCTCTGCAGAGGCGTTGCGGACTTCCTGCGTGCTGTCGTTCATGGTGCCCAGGGCTTGGGTAATCTGTTTGCTGCCTTCGTTCTGTTCAATCATTGCTGACTTAATCAAAAGAACAAGCTCGTCTGTCTGTGAGATTTTTTCTGATACAGACTTGAATGCCGCGCTGGAATCTGCGGAAGCAGTAACAACTTCGTTGATAGATTCCTTTATGTTCTTCAGCTGCTCGCCAATAGTCTTTGACTGCTGGCTGGAAGTTTCTGAAAGCTTACGGATTTCATCTGCAACAACAGAGAAGCCCTTACCTGATTCTCCTGCGTGAGCGGCTTCGATAGCGGCGTTCATAGCAAGCAGGTTCGTCTGCTCTGCGATGTTCGCGATAGACTTGTTGGCCTCTTCCAGCATGACGGACTGGGATTCAATCTGCTCGATTCGCTGGTTAACGCCTTCCTGCTTTTCTGCGCCTTTTTTGGCATCAATTTGGAGTTCGTGGAATGAGTCCGCCATCTTTTCGACCGACTGGTTTACGGAAGAGATGTTGCCAATCATTTCTTCTACGGCGGCAGAAGCCTGCGTTACGCCGGAGGACTGGTTTTCTATCATGTGCTCAAGCGATGTGATGTTGCTTGCAATCTCGTTTACAGAGCCTGCCGTTTGGGAAACAGAGTTTGTCTGATTGATTATCTGCTGCCTCATGCTTTCGATGTTTGCAAGAATCTGTTCGATAGAAGCTCCTGCGTCCTGTGCGCTGCGTTCCAGCTCAGTTCCTGCTTCGGAAAGAGAGTTCTTGGAATTCTTTACACCGCTGATAATCGAATGCAGTTTGCCGGTAAAGTCGTTGAATCCCTTTACCAAGCTGCCTATTTCATCATCGCTGTGCAGGTCTATTCTGCGGGTAAGGTCTGCGTCTCCTGAGGCTATTCCGTTGATAGAGTCATCAACAACGGTGACAGGCTTTACGATGGCAACTGAAATCATGTAGGCGATGATACATGCAATTGCAAGTGCGCTGAGCGCCAGAACAGAAATGATTATGGACGTTTTGGTTATTGCTGCGTACAGTTCGGATACAGGTCCGATTGTGACAAAAATCCAACCGCTGTCTTCATTTACTACGCGGCCGCCAAAATACATTCCGTGGCCTGCATCGAGTGTAAAGAATGCTTCTTCTGTCAGTCTGGAGCGGAATGACTCCATTTTGTATTCGCTGAAGAAGTCATCGTTCATTATCTTGCTGGAATCTTCGTTAGTAACATAGGTGCCGTCGCTCGCGAGCAGGTATGACTTGCCTGATTTTGATACCGTGTATGCTGAAATAGCACTTTGCAGGTAGTCAAGCTTCATGTCGATGCTGACTACGCCGGCTGTGCGTCCGTCCTTTTTTAATGAACGGCTGGCAGAGGCTACAGGCTTGCCTGTCACCATGTCCATGAATGTAGTTACTGCGATTTTGCCGTCTGCGGCGAGTCCGTTCTTGTACCAGGCACGAGTCGTCTGGTCGTAGTCGGCAGGAGGATTCCAGTGGTCGTTGGAATAAAAGTAGCCGCCGTCTTTTACCGGTGTGCTGCTGGCATAATAAAGCTCGCTGAACTCGCTTTCATCGCGGAGCATTCTTTCAAGGAAATTCTCTGTGGTAGTTCTGTTACTGTCGTGGCTTTCTTCGTAATGAACTACAGAGGCTACTAGGTTCGTCGGTTTTTCCAAAAAGAGCCGCACGTCCAGACAGCCTTCATTAATGCGTCCGTCCGCGGTGTCGATTGTGTTGCTCTTTATCAAGTTTCGCATAATCAATATGCATGGAATTGAAACAACTAATACTGAAAAGAGCACCGTTAATACGTTGCTCCCAATCATTTTTTTGTCGTATGCGCATGCAAACTCCTTTGTGTTATGGTTACAAATAATCTTTATATTATCATTGTAAGGCATGAGAAAGGAATTTGCAAAGAAAATTTACTGATTGTGCTTTATGAAAACGTTTTCTTAGTCGTTTATGTGTTTTTCTGCAAAATTTAACACAGTTTGCCAGTAGACTTCCGCATTGACTATAGAGGATTCGCAGTGGCCTGCTCCTTCTACAATCAGTTTTTCTTTTGGTGCGGATGTCGCATTATATACCTTGTCCAGCATAAAGTAGGGCACAAAATTGTCTGCCGTTCCGTGTATAAAGAGAATAGGTGTTTTGTTCTTCTGCAGTTGTTTTACCGCAGATGACTTAAAAATATCATAACCTGCGTGCAGTTTTACTGAGTCGCGCACGGCATACACAATCGGGAACTTGCCCATGTGCAGGAGCTTTTTTACCTGGTATGTCGCAATGTCTCCTGCTGAGTTAAAGCCGCAGTCTTCGATAAAGGCCTTGACGTTTGAAGGAACGCTTTCACCGGACGTGTTCATGACTGTGGCGGCACCCATTGAAACTCCCATGATGATGATTTTTGCATTCGGGTTTTCGCTCACAATCCAGTTTATCCAGGCGCAGACATCAAGCCTGTCGTCCCAGCCCATGCCTATGTATCTGCCCTCACTTTTGCCGTGCCCGCGCAAATCCGGTGCGAGTACGTTGTAGCCGCTTTCAAAGAATTTGCGGTCGTTGCGGATATTGTCTACAAGGTTTGAGCCATAGCCGTGTACAAAAATGTACCACCGGTTGTTTTGGGTGTTGCTGTCGCCACTGTTGCGGAATACGTTGCCGTGAAGCTTGAGTTTCAGCTTGTCGGTAGAGGTTATATAGACGTCTTCGGGGGTATGGCTTGCAAGGAATTCTTTGTCTTTTTTCTGCTCCGACTTCTCAATCTCCGTATGCAGTGCCGGGTTATCGTGGGCGTTTCCGTTCAGGATAAAACTCTTGTCGCTGCGTGCGTCTATGCTTATGTGATAGATGATGCTGCCGGCTGCTATGTAAAGCAGTGCAAGAACGACAACTATGATTCCTGCCGTCAGCAGAATTTTATGCAGTTTTGCGTCTCGTCTCATGGTTTTGCTCCTGTTAATTGAAAATAGATGTTATTTACCGACACAGAAATGACTGAATATTGACTCCAATATGTCGTCCGGCGTTACTTCGCCTGTTACTTCGCCCAGACTGTCAAGCGAGTCTTCCAAGTCTTGTACGACGGCATCAAGTCCGTATTCGCCGGACTCTGCGGTCTTAAGCGCATGGGTAACACGCTCCAAGGCTTCCGCGACGCTCTCTTTCTGCCGCTCGCTGCCGAGTCCTACGCTGTCTTTTGTTGTGTCTGTTCCTGCAGTGAGCAAGCGCTTTACGGCATCGATTAAGTCTCCTATGCCTATCCCCATCTTTGCGCTGATGCTGACGGCATCCTGCCAGTCCTCGCAAGGCGGCGGCAAAGGCAATGCGTCTTCTTTGTCGCTCTTGTTCCAGACCAGAATGACCGGGGCTTTTTTTGACGCGGATGCGATAAAGTCCTTGTCTTCATCGTTCAGCCCCTGTACGGAATCCACAAGGTACAGCAAAAGGTCTGCGTCGCACGAAAGCTCCTTTGTGCGCTCCACGCCCTGCGCTTCTATCGGGTCACTCGTCCAGCGCAGGCCGGCAGTGTCAAAAATTGTGGCCGGAATGCCATCGAACGATACTGTGCTTTCCAGATAGTCGCGTGTGGTTCCTTCTATGTCGCTTACTATGGAACGGTCTTCCTTGAGCAGTGCGTTAAACAGCCGGGATTTACCCGCGTTTGTCCGGCCGCACAGAACCACTTTTGCCCCTTCCTGATAGAGCCGTTCGCTCCGCCATGAATCCACCAGCAGGGCGAGTTCTCTCTGAGCTGTAGTCAGCTTGCTGCTGTCAAAGCTGTCTGCAATGGTCTCTTCGTCTTCCGGGTATTCGATTGCAACTTCTATAGAAGCAAGTGAGTCGGTTATGAGCTTCTTTACGCTGTTTATGCGCTCCAAAAGTCCGCCTGAAAGCCGCGACGCAGCCCTCTGCCTTGAAGCTCCTGTTTTGCTGTCTATTATCTCGCGGACGGCTTCGGCCTTTGTTAAGTCTGCCTTGCCGTTGATGTAGGCGCGGAATGTGTATTCACCGCGTTCAGCCTGACGGAATCCGCTCCTCAGCAAAAGTGCAAGAATCTCTCGGACAACGGAAACGCCACCGTGGCAGTAGATTTCAACCATGTCTTCGCCGGTGAATGACTTTGGCGCGCGGTATACGCCCAGCATTACTTCGTCTATGCGGCGGTCGTAAGGCGTGCCGTCCCTTTGGGTATGTTCTATAATCCAGCCGTAAACGAGGGTGTTCGCTCCTGCCGCAAGCAGGGCTTTGGGGCGCGAAAAGACGGCTGCTATTTTGTCAATGCAGCCTTTGCCCGAAGTCCGCACAATACCGAGTGCCGCAGGTGCAAGAGCCGTTGCTGTGGCAGCAATGGGGTCTTCCATGCTGTAGCCTAAATTCGTCATGCCTTGATTCTACCGCAAGGGTAAAAAAGGCACAAGTGGGAGCAAGGAGCGAGCTATATGCCAAGCAAGCTGTCAAGCTCCTGTCTTACGCCGAGTGCGCCAAGCAGGGCCTTTTCGCGTTCCTTTGCCTTCTGTGCTGCTTCCGGCCGCTTTGACTCTGCCTTTTTTACGGCACGAATCAGTATATTCTTTGGCGTGTGTTCCATGTCTATGAACTCAAGCATTTGTACGGCATAGCCCGCTTGTTCCAGCAGTTCCGCGCGCACGGCATCAGTCACCAGGGCGGCAAAACGCTCGCGGATAATGCCCCAGCGAGCCAGCGATGCGAACGGACTGCTGTTTTGCATGCCGCTTTTGTTTTCCTGCAGTTCTGTATTTATCTCGTGCTGGCAGCAGGGAACGCTCAGTATGGCGAGAGCGCCCTGCTTGACGGCATAGTCAAGCGCATAGTCAGTCGCCTTGTCACAGGCATGGAGCGTTATAATCATGTCTGGCGGATTCTTGTAAGAAAAGTCCGCGATGTTTCCCACGTAAAAGTGCAATGACGTGTAGCCGAACTCTTCCGCAAGCTTTTGGCAGTGCGCAATGACGTCTTCCTTTAAGTCCAGCCCGGTAATCTCTACAGGAATGTGCCGCAGTTCAGTCAAAAAATAATAGACTGCAAAGGTAAGGTACGACTTGCCGCAGCCAAAATCCGCTATGCGCAGGGGGCGTTCCGGGGTAAAAGAGGGCAGTTCGCTCAGAACGTCATCGATGTATTCCAGAAAGCGGTTTATCTGCCTGAATTTGTCGTATTTGGACGCAATGACTTTTCCGCTTTCTGTCATTACACCAAGCTTCACCAGGAAGGGCACTGGAGTCATTTCTTTTAGGATGTAGTTCTTTTTGCGGTCGGCCTTTTTTGCAAACAAAGCGCCTTCACCTGCCGCCCTGGCCTTGTGCAGCACTTTGATTTCTCCGTGCCGGTTTGCCATGGTGGTGATTTCTTCGCTGTCAGTCCGCTCGACTACGGCGCGGAAAGTCTTGCCGGAATGGGCTTCTTTGAATTCTGCAAGTTCCTTTTCGGTAAAGGTCTTTCTGAAAGCCTGTTTTTCCGTAAAGAACTCCGCGTCGTACACGGCCTTATCCGTACTTGTGCCGGCGTTTTCACGGCCGGCGGCTGACAATCCGGCAGACGACAATCCGCTGTCTGCCTTGCGCCAGACCCGCACTTTTATGTACGGCTTACCGAGCCGTTCAGCGCAGTCTTTTGTGGGCTTTGAAAACGTGACTGAAAGTGTCATATACGGCTATTTCTTTCCTGCAATTTCAGAAATTGCGGAAACCACGCCGGCCAGATTCTGGAAGTCGGCAGGAACTATTATCTTTGTGGCCTGACCGTTCGCCGCCTTTTCCATTGTTTCAAGACTGCGCAGCTTTAGCACGGAAGCGTCCGCCCCTGCGTCCTTAATCATCTTGAGTCCGTCTGCCGTCGCCTGTTGCACGTTGCGGATTGCCGCAGCCTCTCCTTCTGCCTTGCGGATTCGCGCCTCTTTTTCGGCTTCCGCACGCAATATGGTAGACTGCTTTTCCGCTTCTGCGGCAAGAATGGCGGACTGCTTCTTTCCCTCTGCAACGAGGATTTCAGACTGCTTCTGACCCTCTGCCACAAGAATCTTCTCGCGTCTCTCGCGCTCCGCCCTCATCTGCTTTTCCATGGCTTCGCGGATTGCTTCAGGCGGCATGATGTTCTTTACTTCGACGCGGTTCACCTTTATGCCCCAGGGGTCGGTCGCTTCGTCCAGTATGGCGCGCATCTTGGTGTTGATAACGTCGCGGCTGGTAAGGGTCGCGTCAAGTTCCAGCTCGCCTATGATGTTTCGCAGTGTGGTCGCCGTAAGCGTCTCAATAGCCGTCATGGGGTTTTCCACGCCGTAGGTGTACATCTTGGGGTCAGTTATCTGCATGTAGACAACCGTGTCTATTTTCATGGTGACGTTGTCTTTTGTGATGACCGGCTGCGGCGGAAAGTCGAGCACCCTTTCCTTGAGTGAAACCTTGCTTGCAACCCTGTCAATGAACGGCAGTTTTACGTGCAGACCTGTCTGCCAGGTGGTCACATAGGTTCCGAGCCGTTCGATAATCATAGCGTAGGACTGCGGAACAATCCGGATGTTGCGGATGATAAGAATCATTACGACCAGAATGATGACTCCCAAAAGAATAGAAATTTCCATAGATGTTAACCTCACTTTGTGTTTTACGGATTTCGAGTTTTATATACTTTTGCGGACGATGAGCGTTGCGCCGTCAATTCTGACCACAACACACTTTGCGTCCTTTTCTATTTTTGCAGTGGTATCTTCCGCCCTGGCAGACCATACTACGCCGTTGATTTTTACGGCTCCTTTCTGTCCTGGTTCGATGTCTTCTATTAATATGTATTCCTTTCCTATCAGAGAGTCGCTGTTCGTCGCGGTCTTGCGCAATTTAAGCACCCTCAGGGCAAAAGGTCGGGTAAAGACCATCAGCACCAGCGACAGGACGGCAAAAATCAGGAACTGCCAGCCTATGTGCAGGGGCAGGAGAGAGACAAAAATCATCACCAGTGCGCCGATGGCGAACCAAATTGTCGTAAGCGACATTGTAAGCGCTTCCGTGACAAGGCAGGCAACCATTATGCCCAGCCAAATCCATGAAAATGTGGCCATAGGAACAGTATAGCGCCTAAATGCTCTTTTTAACAAGTGACTTTTGCGAATGCGAAAACTTTTTGTTTTTACATAAAAAGGGTTTGACAAAAATAAAAGCAATGATATAATGAAAAATATCTACAACGTTGTAGAGGATGAAATACGGAGGTAATATATGAAAAAGATATTTCTGACTGCCGCGGCAATTGCAGCTGCTGCAACACTTATGACCGGCTGCGCAAAAAAGGAAACTGCAAGTGCGGGTTCTTCATCAAAGAAAGGTGGAGAAGGTAAGGTTTTGAACATTTACTGCTGGAATGAAGAGTTCCAGTCTCGTTTCAACGATTTCTATGCTTCAAAGCTCCCGTCAGACGTAAAGGTAAACTGGGTTATTACTCCTAACCAGGACAACGCATATCAGAACAAGCTCGATGAGACCTTGCTTGGACAGGACAAGGCTGCTGCTGATGACAAGATTGACATCTTCCTTGTTGAGGCTGACTATGCCCTGAAGTATGTTGACACTGACTACACACTTGACGTTAACAAAGACATCGGACTCAGCGACGCTGATGTTTCAAAGATGTACAAGTATACAAAGGATATCATGACAAGCGGCAAGGGACAGCTCAAGGGTGTTTCTTGGCAGGCATGTCCTTCAGGATTCATCTATCGCCGCTCTTTTGCAAAGAAAGTTCTCGGTTCAGATGACCCGGCGACAGTACAGAGCAAGCTTGACTCTTGGGACAAGTTCGACTCAGTTGCCGCTCAGATGAAGAAAGCTGGTTACTACATGCTTTCCGGTTTTGACGATGACTTCCGTGTATTTACCGACAACGTAACCTCTCCTTGGGTTATCGGCGACAAGATTAACATTGACCCGCAGGTTCAGCGCTGGATTAAGCAGACAAAGGAATACACAGACAAGGGATACAACAACAAGGCTAACCTCTGGTCAGCAGAAAGCGGACAGGGTGCGGCAAAGAACGGAAAGGTATTCGGATACTTCGGACCGGGCTGGTTCATTGACTTCTGCTTGGCAGGATGGACAAAGGACGATCAGAACGGACCTGATGCCGTTGGAAACGGAAGCTACGGTGACTGGGCATTCTGCGAGGGACCGCAGGGCTTCTCTTGGGGCGGAACTTGGATTTGCGCAGCAAAGGGAACAGACAATGTTTCTTTGATTAAGGACATAATGTACACTCTTACCTGCGACAAGACAACTGCGGTTGCTATCTCTGAAAAGACCGGTGACTTCACTAACAATGTTGATGCTATGACAGAAGTCGCAAACGGCAGCTACAAGAACGCATTCTTGGGCGGTCAGAACCATCTGGCTCTCTTGCTTGAGAACGCAAAGAAGATTGACAAGAGTAACATGTCTATGTACGACCAGGGTATGTCAGAGAAGATTCAGCACGCATTTGCTGACTACTTCAACGGAAAGGTTTCAGAACAGCAGGCTTGGGACAACTTCTACACCTCTATTCAGGAACTTTATCCGAACTTGCAGAAATAGTGCATATTTTCTTTCATAAATAATCTCTCCAAAATTTTGGCGGGCTGTTCTGTTAGTGCAGTCCGCCTCTTTTTTTCTAAAAACGGCTTGACAATTTATGGTTACGTGATATTCTAAGATTATGTTCTACAACGTTGTAGAAATCTTATTTGCAAAGAGGATACGCCATGGCAAAAGCAAAGAAAAAACACTCCGTACAGTATGACAGATGGGGTTACTTCTTTATAGCCCCTTTCTTTATCGTTTATTTGATTTTCTCTCTGATACCGCTCGTCTCTACTTTTGTTAACAGTCTATTTGAGAACTACAGAGTAGGACTTATGACAGTGGGGCCTAACTGGGTCGGTCTTGAAAACTTCAAGATGGC
>CAZKPZ010000006.1:36926-47760 GCA_964554745.1 uncultured Treponema sp.
GCCGGCAACACGATTGTGATGTGGATATGCGGCTTTATTCCTCAGATTGTCATCTCGCTGGTGCTTTCCGTCTGGTTCACTAATACTGAACTTCGCCTTAAGTGCCAGCAGTTCTTTAAGACCGTAATCTACATGCCGAACCTTATCATGGCATCTGCATTTGCCATGCTGTTCTTCACCTTGTTCTCTGACAACGGTCCTATTAATTCTATCTTGCTCAATCTCGGCTGGTCAGACAAGCCGATACGTTTTCTTATCTCCGCAGGATGGACACGCACGCTTGTTGCAACGATGAACTTTCTTATGTGGTATGGAAACACCACAATCCTGCTCATGGCCGGTATCATGGGTATAGACGAAAGCCTGTTCGAAGCTGCCCGCATTGACGGCGCCTCACCGCTGCAGGTGTTCTTTAAGATAACCATGCCTTTGCTCCTGCCGATTTTTGTATACGTGCTTATTACGTCACTCATCGGCGGTATTCAGATGTTCGACGTACCTCAGATTTTGACAAACGGCGAGGGCAGCCCGAACCGCACGTCAATGACAATGATTATGTTCTTGAATTCCCACTTGGGCAGCAAAAACTATGGAATGGCCGGTGCCGTTTCTGTAATCATCTTTATTGTGACTGCCATTTTGAGCAGCATAGTCTACACTTCCACCATGAAGCAGTATTCCAATTCCAAGGGGAGGCGCTAAATGAAAAGCCAGAGTTCATCCGTCGCATTGAGAAGGGGTGTCGCATATATCGTCCTTGTTCTTCTGACGTTTTTGTCTCTTTTTCCGTTCTTTATTCTTATTATAAACTCAACACGCGGTCACGCGGACATTCAGAAGGGGTTTTCCGTATTCCCGGGAACATTCTTTGTGCAGAACTTCGTAAAGATGATTTCCAACGCGAACAACCCTGTCTTGCCGGCCTTGTTCAACAGTGTCTACGTTTCGTTCATGTGTGCCCTGCTTACCACATACTTCTCCTGCATGACGGCGTACGGTGTCTACATGTATAACTTTAAGGGCAAGAAGTTCTGCTTCCGCTTTATCCTTGCTGTCATGATGGTGCCGGCACAGGTTTCAACCTTGGGCTTTATCAGACTGATTACAAAAATCGGCATGATAGACACGCTCCCGGCGCTATACATTCCGTCAATCGCGGCACCCGTTGTGTTCTTCTACCTGTATCAGGCCATGGAGTCCACTTTGCCGTATTCAATCGTTGAGGCTGCCCGCGTTGACGGCTGCAACGAATTCCGCACATTCAACAGTATCGTTCTGCCGATGATGAAGCCTTCTATCGCAGTACAAGCCATTTTTGCCTTTGTAAGCGCATGGAACAACTACTTTACCCCTCAGCTTGTTATTTCAAGCAAGGCAAAGAAGACTATTCCTATTCTGATTGCCCAGCTGCGTTCTGCTGACTACCAGAAGTTCGACATGGGACAGGTTTACATCATGATTTGCTTGGCTATCGTTCCGCTGATTATCGTGTACCTCTTCCTTTCACGTAGCATTATTTCCGGCGTAACAGTCGGCGGCGTAAAGGAATAACAGCATCATAGTATTATGCAAAAAAGGCGGCGCTTCAACTGGCGCCGCCTTTTTTTGTCTCTAGAACAAGCCTTTCACTTGTATCGAAACGTACGTTAACACGACCTTTTAAGCTACGTTAACACGACCTTTTAAGCTACGTTAACACGGCCTTTTAGGCTACGCTATTCCTTGCATAGCTCCGCAAGCTCCTCTTTCTTGGCAAGCATTTCCTTGATGTAGGGGCTGTAGTCCATGTCGGTCTTGGCGCGGAGCAGCTCCGTCATCTCTTCGAGCGGCTTTTGAAGGGGCGTAAGCGAAAGGTTCGCCACAATGCCCTTAAGACCGTGCACGACGTTAAACGCCTCGTCCAAGTCCTTGTCGTCAAGTGCCTTTACCAGCTTGTCAAAAGACGGGTCAACTGGAATCGTCTTTACCAGCCGCAGGTACAGGGCTTCACGCTTTGCGCAGCGGGCAATGCCCACTTCCGTGTTCGCGCCGAATGCCTGAAGCTGTTCCACCGTAAGCATGCCTACACCTCCTTTGCGTCCGTCTGTGCCGCGCGTTCCTTAACAAAGCGCTCGAACTCGTCTTCCGGCAATGGCTTTGAGAAATAGTAGCCTTGGATGAACGAGCAGCCCCGCTCCTTGAGCAGCGCGTACTGCTTTTCGTCTTCAACGCCTTCCGCAACGACCGGCACGCACAAAAAGCCTGCAATGTCCAGAATCATCTCCACCATGCGCAGGTTCATCGGGTCTGTTGCGATGGTGCGGATGAACTTCATGTCTATCTTAAGGATGTCAATGTGCAGGTCGCTGAGCATGTTCAGTGAAGAGTAGCCGGTTCCAAAGTCGTCCATCTCGATGATAAAACCGTGCTTCCTGAACGAGTCTACGACCTCTATGATGCGGTTCGCGTCATCGGCATATGCGGACTCTGTGATTTCCAGATGCAGGTCTTCCGGCTGCAAGTCGAATTCCTGCACTATGGAAAGCACCTTTTCCACAATCTTGGGTTCCATCATGTCAATGCGTGACATGTTCACCGACACCGGCACCGTAATGCCAAAGCTGTCGCGCCACTGGCGGATTTTGGCTGCCGCCTCGCGCCATACGTAATAGTCAACCTGCTGAATGAGTCCGTTCTTTTCGAACAGGGGAATGAATGCGCCCGGCGACACCATGCCCAGCTCCGGGTGCACCCACCGCACCAGGGCTTCCGCGCTTTCCATGCGCGGCTTGTCTCCCTGGATGCCGAATTTGGGCTGGAAGAACACCTTGAACTGCTTTTGCTTTATGCCGTCGTGAATGTCGTGGATAAGGCGCTCAGAGTACATGACTTTCTTGTGGAACTCAAAGTCGTAATAGGCGACTGACTTGCTGTACTGGCCGCGGAGCGTGTTGCAGGCCATGCGCGCCTGGTTAAAGAGCTTTTCCAGGCTTTCGTCGGTGTCTGTGCGTGGGCATACGCCGATTCGCACCTGTGTGCGTGCGTTCTTGAATTTGCCGGACAGAACCAGCATGAGGCTGTCTACCAGATACTGGTAGTTCGGCTGCCTCTCGATGTAGAGCATAAAGATGTCGGCTTCCTTGTGCGCCGCAATGCCCTCGTGCTCCGAGGCGTATTTCTGTATCACGTCGGCAAGCGCCAGCAGCACCTTGTCTCCGAATTCCCTGCCGTAAAGCTCGTTCAAAAGGTGGAAGTGCTCTACGTCCAGAACAAGCATGTCCATGCTGCGCGCCGGATTGTAGCGGTTCATCATTGCGCCGTACTCATAGAAGAACGGCGAGGTGAGCAGGCCGGTAAACTCGTCCCATTCGGCGGACTTGATAATCATGCGGCTGTCGGCAAGCTCTATTATGCGGTCAACGCGCGCACGAATCACTTCCGGCTCGTCATAGGGCTTTTTGATAAAGTCTGCCGCGCCCAGACGCAGGCTCTTTACCTCGGCGGACTTTTCGGAAGTCAGGACTATAACAGGTATATCGCTCATCTTTGGGTCTGCCTTCATGCGCTCCATAACTGCAAAGCCGTCGAGCTTGGGCATAAGAAGGTCAAGAAGGACGGCGGAAACGACGTTCGCATTGTCGCCAAGCATCGCAAGAGCTTCTTCACCGTCTTCGGCGAATAGAACCGTGTAGCTTTCTTCTAGAATTGCCCCGAGAATTTCCCTGTTCACCAGCTCATCGTCAACAACCATGACGGTTCTCTTGATGATGTCCTGATAGTTAAACTGACCTTCCTCAATATCCTCCTTTGTTGCCTGTCAGCAGCAATACTTTGCAAGAACCCCGAAGAGTTCCGCAACATCAACTGGTTTTGCTATATGCGCGTTCATGCCGGCTGCAAGGCACTTCTGCATATCTTCCGCAAAGGCATCCGCCGTCATGGCGATGATGGGCACCTGCTGAGCATCTTCCCTCTTCATGGAGCGGATTGCGTCCGTCGCCTCAAAGCCGTTCATATTGGGCATGCGCAAGTCCATCAGAATGGCATCGTAATAGCCCGGCTCCGACTTGCTGAACATATCGCAGGCAATCTTGCCGTCCGCCGCATGGTCAACAGTCATGCCTTCTTCTTCAAGCATGGCAATGGCAATCTCCGCGTTCACCGCGTAGTCTTCCGCCAGAAGAATCTTCTTGCCAGTAAAGTCCGGCTGCACAATCGTGTCCTGCTCGGCCTCTTTCTTGAGCGCGGCATTGCCGGTGTACTTTACCAGCTCCTGGTAGAGGGTTGACTTGAACAGGGGCTTTGAGATAAAACCGTTCACCCCTGCTTCCTTAGCCTCGTCCTCTACGCTGCTCCAGTCGTAGGCGGAAATCAGAATAACAGGAATATCCGCTCCGATGACGTTTCTTACCTGCCGCGCCGTCTCCGTGCCGTTCATCTTGTCCATCCTGTAGTCGATGAGCAGGGCAAAGAAGTCTTCCTGCTTCTGGTGGGCATCCTGCACAAGCTCTACCGCCTTGCCGCCGTCGGTGCACCACAAGGCCTGTACGCCCAGCTCTTCCAGCGTGGCGGCGGCGGTCTTGCAAAGCTCCTCGTCGTCATCAACCACCAGCACCTTCATGTCAGGCAGCTTCATCTCGCGCGGAGTCGTTTCGGCCCGCTCAAGGTCGAGCGTCACATGGAATGTCGTGCCCCTGCCGGGTTCGCTTTCCACGTCTATTGAGCCTTTCATCGCGTCAACTATGTACTTTGTGATTGCCATGCCCAGCCCCGTGCCCTGGGTCTTGTGTACGCGCCGGTTGTCCTCGCGCTCAAAGGCGGTAAAGACTTTTTCCTTGAACTCCTTGGTCATGCCCATGCCTGTGTCTTTTACGTACAGGTGGTTGCGCACAAAGCTGTCGCCCCGGGGAGACGCCTCCTGCGAAAGGCTTACGGTAATAGAGCCGCCTTCCGGCGTGAACTTGAGCGCGTTACTCAAGAAGTTCAACAGAACCTGGTTCAGGCGGACTCCGTCGCAGTAGACTTTTTCTTCTATTATGTTGCTGACGAATATGTCAAAGTTCTGGTTCTTGTTCTTTATCTGCGGCTGAATGATGCTGCACACGGACTCCATCACGTCGCGCAAAGAGAGCACTTCCATGTTGAGCGACAGCTTGCCGCTTTCTATCTTTGACATGTCGAGCACATCGTTGATAAGTCCCAGCAGGTGCCGGCTTGAAAGCGTAATCTGGTGCAGACAGTGCTTTACCCGCTCCGTATCGTTGATGTGCTGTGTCGCAATTGCCGTCATGCCTGTGATTGCGTTCATCGGCGTGCGGATATCGTGGCTCATGTTGGACAGGAACTCGCTCTTTGCCTTGTTTGCGTGCTCGGCCTCGGCCTTTGCCTTTTCTGCGGCGGCGCGTGCGGAAACTGCGGCTGCGGTGGCCTTTTCTAGGGCGGCCATCTGTATGCGTGTCATGTATATGTAGATGACGAACACGATTCCCATGCCTAAAAGCAGGATTGCACCGGCAAGTACCATGGCGACCGTGCGGTTTGCGCTCATGTTATGGATAATCTGGTCAAGCGCGCCGTAGGGCAGGACGGTTATCAGATACCACTCGGTGTAGGGCATCTTTGTGCCGAACGTCGTGCGGTGCTGGTGAATGCCGATTGAGGGATTGTCGTAATACGCGGACATCGTGTAGTCGCTGCCGCGCTGGATAAGATCCTGTATTTGTGCCACCGTCTGGTCAACAGGCAGTCCAATCGGAGTGCAGTGTGACAGGATGTTCTCAAAGTAGGTGGGCTGGTCATCGTATTTGGTGCGAATCAGGTAGTCGCCGTTGGTGCGGATAACGTTGGTGCAGGTCAGCAGCTTGCCGCCCGAAAAGTTCATGATGCTCTCAAACAGCGAGAACTTGCGGCAGGAGAAGAGGGCAAGCGACTTCTTGCCGTCGGGGAAGGTCACTTGAACCGGGGTCATGCATATAATAAGCCGTTCCCCGCCGGCGTTTCCCGATGTAACTGTCTTGTTGCCTGCAAGCAGCTTTTGCCGGCAGGCATCTTCGTCAAGGACGGAAAGAATCTGCTGCCCAAAGACAGGGCGCTTTTCGCCGTCTTGCATATAGAACGCACAGGCGTACAAGTCCTGCCGGGCGGCAATGCGTGACAGCGCTTCTACAGTGTCGCGCTCCTGCTCCGGGGAATCCAGCGCGAAGTTCTTGGGCAAGACTCCTGCCAGTTCCTGCAGCTGGCCGAAGTGCAAGTCCATGATTGACTTAAAGTGATTTTCGAGCTGGTCTGCGATTCCCACCAAAAAAAAAGCGTATATTCTTTCGCAAAAAACTCTCCTTTTTAGTCATTATAAACCCTGTTTAAAAGAAATGCCACAAAAAAAGCCGCCGGGAATGAAGCAAACTTCACGCCGGGCGGCCTGTTGGCAGTGTAAGCGTATTCTTTAGAAAAGCTCAGTCTGCATCATGTCTCGAAGCTGTCAATCTGCGTACCGATGCGGTAGATAGAACCGGAAATCGATGTCGCAATGTTCAGCAGGTTGTTGTCGGAAGCCTCAATGTGCTTTACGTGGTCTTCCATCTTTATGATGTGCTCCTGCACAGAAGCGGAAGACTGCTTAAGGCTCGTTACGTCTCCGATAATCTCGCGCCTTGCTCCGTCAACATCGTCAGATGCTGTCTTGACCTGTGACGTTGCGTTGTTCATTGCGCTCAGCGCGTCGTCAATCTGCTTTGAACCGGCAGTCTGCTCGTCCATGGCGAACTTGATTTCCTGAACAAGGTCGCCTGTATGGTTGACCTTTTCCATAACGGCCATGAATGACTTGTCCGCAAGGTTTGAGGAAGTGACGACGGTAGAAATGGAACCAAGAATGCCCTTGAGCTGCAAGCCGATTTTCTTTGACTGCGCGGAGGACGTTTCGGAAAGTTTTCTGATTTCGTCGGCGACAACCGCGAATCCCTTTCCGGCTTCTCCTGCGTGGGCTGCCTCGATGGCTGCGTTCATGGCGAGCAGGTTCGTCTGGTTTGCGATTGAAGAAATAACGATGTTTGCCTCGTTGAGCATCTTTGACTGTTCCTCAATCTGCTGAATCTGCGTGTACACCTTGCGCTGCTGCTCAATACCAGTGTCAACGTCGCCGCGCAGATTCGTGAACTCGTCTGCCATCTTCTGGATGGAGTGGGTGACGGACTGGATGTTTCCAATCATCTCTGTTACGGCACTTGAAGCCTGAGCTACGCTCTGGTCTTGCTTTGCCAACAGGGTGCGCAGGCCTTCGACTGAACTTGATATTTTGTCTACGGCACTGACCGTGTTGTCAACCTTTAGATGCTGAGTGTCTACCTCGCCTTCAACCTTTCTGATTCCGGCAAGCATGTCCGTAAGGAAATCCGCGTTCTGCTGAACCATGCCGCCCAAGCGGTCGCCGTATTCGCGCAGGTCGTTCTTGGACTTCTTGAGGTCGTTGATGATATCCTGCAGCTTGGCGATGAACGCATTAAAGCCGCCTACCAACTGACCGATTTCGTCATTGGCGGAACTCTTAAGGCGGTTCGTGAGGTTTGCGTGGCCTTCTGAGATTTCCATCATGGAAGCGCCGACAACCTTAAGATGCCGGATTGCAACGTGTATGACCAGTATGCCCACCGCAATGGCAAGCAGCAGTGAAATAATGCTGATGGCCGTCATGCTGGCGAGCAGTTCCTTGATGCCGCCGTAGAAGTCTGTGTACGGAGCCTCGCACACAACCACCCATGAGCAGTCCTTTATGGGCTGGTATGCCACTGACATCCTCATGCCCCGGTCTTTGTCATAATAGGTCGTGGTTCCGGTCTTGCCGCTCAGAATATCGGCGACAATCGGCTTAAAGCCGTCAGAGGCCTTGTCCACAAGCTTTTCGGCGTTCTTTACCTGCTCGATGTCCTCGCTTGCAATGATTGCCCCTGTCTTGGTGTCCACTACATAGGGGTGCGAGGCTTTTCCTACTGTAATGCCGGCTACGGTGTGGCACAGTGCCTCGCTGTTTACGACGGCGGCGATAACTCCGATAAGCTGGCTGCGCTGGTCGTACACCGGCATTCCGTAATAGGTGCTCACGTGACCGTTAACCTTGCTGTAGCCCGGCTCCTGGATGTACGGCGTGCCCTTGAGGGCGTTCGCAATGTAGTCGCGCGTGTGCAGGTCGCTCCACTTGCCGGTGGTGGCGTAGCCGATGCCCTGGTTGTTGTAGAATCCTATGCCCATGTAGCCAGCCTCGCCCTTTATGGCGGAGTTCACCAAAAGCCACTTGTCGTGCAGGTCTACGTCCGGGTCTTGAATGACAGAAAGCTTTGACAGTGCGGTGAGCATCTTTAGCTCCCGGTCATTGATGTTAAAGATGTCTGATGCCGTCGCGTGGGCAAGGTCAAGGTTTCCCGTCTCTACGGCCTTGTTCAGCTCCGAGCTTGCCTTTTTATAAGAAAAAAACACGACGACCGTACACGTCAGCACCAACATGAGAGACTGGGCTGCTGTAATCTTTGTCTTTATTCCGAGTGTCACTGAAACCTCCTTTTTTTTATTTTCGGCCTACTTTTCAAGATATTTAAATAACAAGAGAAGAAACTTCCTTACTTGCTGCAAAACGCCTTCTTCATCGCTGCCTTCCGCTCTGCAGTGACTATCTGGTAGATTTTTTTGTTCAGTCTGCTCTTAAGGTGGCTTTCCAGTTCCGGCGAGCCGTCTTTCTTTACGAACATAAAGATGTAGCGGTTTATGTTGTTGCGGCTGTGCTTCATAATCAGTACTGCGTCTGTCTCGAATTTCATGCCGTTCACATCCATCTCTATGTCGTGGAAGTGGTCGTACATGCGCACCCCCTGCAGCAAGTCGTCAAACGTGCAGCAGAAGTAGGCGCGGTTCACATCATACAGGTGCGCCGTGTTGTTTTTGAATTTAACCTGACAGGAAGGCTCGCAGGTGGCTCTCACCATCTTGCGCCGTCCCCTGGCTTCGGCAAAGGCAAGGGCTTCAAGAACCGTCTCGTAGTTCTCAGTGGAGTTGGATGTAAGTGCGAGTGCGCTGGCGGTAATGTTCGCCTCATGGTAATAGAAGTTTTCGATGCGTCCCTTTTCTTCGCCGGAAATACGTTCCGCAAAGATAATGCCTATCTTCGCATCGTTCTGGTGCTTCTTGCAGAGCGTCTGGATATATTCCTTCCACTCTATGCCTTCCACACAAGCGTTGATGTTAAAGAACAGAATGCAGCCCGGGTAGAGCGAGATCAGGTCTTCGACCTTTTTTCTCATGGGGCACACGCCATCATCGTCTATGCTGTACGCTTCGTATCCGTGGGACAAAAGCCGCTCCAGCAGAGCTTCGGGTATTAGGGACAGCACAGGGGCAATAAAAAAGGTCTTTCGACCCATTATTGAAATATCTTCCATAAATATCTTATTATAATCCTGTTTTACTGAATGTGAAATTTTTTTTTTACAAAATGGCCGCAATTTATCAAAAAAAAGTTTATTTTGTGAGTTTTTCACTCTATTGTTTTGTGCTCTGCGGCGGAGACTGTACGAGTCAGAATGCCGCGCCACAGTTATTTCCCGGAAATTAAAGTTGCTGCTTTCTTAAAGTTCAAGAAATTTATCCCGTTGCTTTTAAAAGTGTCCTCGCCTGAATAAATAACAGTCGGGTCAATCGCATCGGGAGAGATTTGCATAAATTTAGAAATATTTTTTGCAAAATCTGCATGATAAGTTTGTGCGGCTTTTATTTCCACGGGGATTATTTTTCGTCCTTCCGCAGGAATAAGCAGGTCTATTTCAAAGCCTTTGCTGTCGCGGAAATAATACAGTTCTTTCTGACCGCCTGCGTTCAGTTGTGCTTTTAAGATTTCAAGAATCACCATGTTTTCAAAAAGGTTCCCCATCAAAGGGTCGCGGGCCGCTTGCTCAGGATTTTTTATTCCGAGCAAATACGAGGCAAGCCCAGTTTCCGTAAAATAAATCTTCGGAGACTTTACAAGGCGTTTTGTATAATTATTATAAAAAGGCTCAAGCCTAAAAATCAAAAATGAAGACTCCAAAACAGAAATCCATTCCTTTATTGTTACCGCGGAAACCCCCGTATCATTAGAAAGTGACTCTGCATTTACAACTTGCCCGATGCGGCCTGCCAAGAGTTTTACGAATTTCTCAAAAAGCGAAAGATTCTTGACCTGTAAAATCTGCTGCAAATCTCGTTCGACATAGGTTGAAAAATAATTGCGGTAGAGCAGGTTTTCCGGCTGACCTTCGCTGTAAAGACGAGGCATGAAACCTTTAAACAAAAAATCGTCGCGGGAAAAGCCTTGTGTCTGGTCTTGCAGTTCTTCAATAGAAAGGGGGAGCAAGTTTATAAGAGCTGTGCGGCCTGCAAGGCTTTGTGAAACAGCTGCTTTTAATGCGACTTGAAAAGAGCCTGTCAAAATGAACTGTCCGTTTTTTTTGATTTTGTCGGCAAAGACCTGGATTTTTTGCAGAATTTCAGGAAGCCGCTGAACTTCGTCAATGATGACAGGGGGTGTAAATCGCTCAAAGAAGCCTGTCATATCATTCTTTGCAAATTCAAATATTTCAGGGTCTTCAAGGTTCACATATGTGTATTGCGGAAAAGTTTGTCTTGCAAGTGTAGTCTTGCCGGCTTGTCTGGGACCTGTGACAGTTACAACGGGAAAATATTTTGCGCCTTCCAAAAGCGCCTTTTGGGCTGTTCTCTTTATTCCATCCATAACTACATCTTATAATATACTGGAACAAAAGTAAAGTTGAACTTTAGATTTGTTCCAGTGCCTTGCCTGTCCGTCAGGGCAAGCCTCTGTTACCTAGAAGGG